>JBDHIK010000127.1:0-9586 GCA_039587475.1 Gemmatimonadota bacterium
GGGACGACCGAGGGGCCGCGGCAGTCGGTCGCGAGCGCCGGCGCCAAACCCCTCAACGAGCGCTACACGTTCAGTACCTTCGTCATCGGCAAGTCCAACGAACTGCCGGCGGCGGCGGCTCATGCGGTCGGCGAGGCGCCGGGTCGCATCTACAACCCCTTGTTCATTTATGGCGCCACCGGGCTGGGCAAGACCCACCTGATGCAAGCCATCGCCCACGAGGTGTGCCAGCGCTACCCAGACACGCGGGTGCTGTACGTCGGGGCCGAGCAGTTCATCAACGAGGTCATCGAGAGCATCCACAGCCGGACCATGCCCGAGTTCCGGAGGCGTTATCGCAACGAGGTGGATCTGTTCCTGGTCGACGACGTCCATTTTCTGGAAGGCAAGGAAGCCACCCAGGAGGAGTTCTTCCACACGTTCAATGCCCTGTATGAAGACAGCAAGCAGATCGTGCTGACTTCCGACCGGCCACCCAAGGACATTCCGGGGTTGGAAAGCAGGCTCGTCAGCCGGTTCGAGTGGGGCATGGTGGCCGATGTGGGACAACCCGACCTCGAGCACCGTATCGCCATCCTGAAGAAGAAGCAGGAGCAGGACCATCTCGAGCTGACGATCCCCGACGACGTCATCCAGTTCATTGCCGAAAACGTTCGATCCAACGTCCGGGAGCTGGAGGGGTGCATCATCAAGCTGTTGCTGTACGCCTCATTGAAGCACCGCGAGGTCGGTGTCGACTTGGCGCGTGAGGCGTTGTCCGACAAAATCGAACCCGCCGGCGTCGGCGTCGAATCGTCTGCCACTCCGTTGCCGTCCATTGGACGGGTGCAGGAGATCGTGGCCCGGCGCTGGGGCGTCACCCCGGAGGGTCTGCGTTCGAAGGCCCGAATCAAGGCGCTGACGGTGCCACGACAGATTGCCATGTACCTGGCCCGAGATCTCCTCAACATGCAACTCGTGGAAATCGGCAACGCGTTCGGTGGCCGAGATCACTCCACCGTGATTCACAGCGTCGACAAGGTACAACGCCAATTGGAGTTCGACAGTGTGTTCCGGGAACGAGTGGAGCTTGCCCGACGGGAGTTGTTGGCACACTGATTCGCCTGGGCGCATGTGGGAACTGTTGGTACTGTGAGAAACACGGGCACCCGGTACAGGTTATTCAGAACGCCCACAGATTGTCGACAGGGCGATCGGGGGATACCGAACGACTGCGTAGCGAGTTAGGCTGAACGTCAACATTTCCCGACTCTCTACTACTACTACTGTATATCTATATCTATTAGCAGGTTGTTTAGTTATTAGCGCTTCCGAGGATGATGATGAAGTTCACAAGCACCCGCGAGCATCTTCAAGAAGGTCTGGTGGCGGTCGCTGCGAGCGTCCCCACCAAGACCACGCTCCCCGTCCTGTCCAACATCCTCGTCGAAGCGCAGGAGGATGGTCTGCGCCTCTCGGGCACCGACTTGGATATCGCCGTGTCCACCACAGTCAATGCGTCTGTCGAGGAAACGGGTTCGATTACGCTGCCGGCACGGAAGCTGGTGGAGATCGTACGGGAAATGCCCAGCGCGGCCATCAAGGTCACCTCGGCCGGCGAGCAGCGCGTCACCATCGAATGCGGACGCTCGAAGTTCAAGTTGCTGGGACTGCCAAGGGAGGAATTCCCAGCCTTCCCATCCGTTTCGTTCGAGGACCACTGGAAGTGTTCGGCCCAGGAGCTCCACAAGCTCATCGGACACGTCGCCTTCGCAGCCAGCACCGAAGAGAGCCGGCCCATCCTGAACGGGGTTCTCTGGGAGCTGCGCCCTGACCGGATGCGCATGGTGGCGACCAACGGCCATCGGCTGGCCAAGATGGACGTTCCCGTGGAAGGCGGCACCGAAGAAGCGGATCTGATCGTTCCGCCCAAGGCGCTGGAACAGATCCGGCGCCTGTTCGACCCCGAACAGGAAATCGAGCTGGCCAAGAGTGAGAACCATCTCGGGTTCCGGTCGCCCACGACGCAGATCTTCACCAGGCTGATCGAGGGCCCGTACCCCAATTACGAGCAAGTCATCCCGCGGGAGAACGACAAGAATATGACAGCGGACAAGGCGGCCCTCACAGCCGCCCTGAGGCGCGTCAGCATCGTCGCCAGTGATCAGACCCACCGGGTCCGGTTGGGGCTCGCCAGTGGGTCGTGTACGCTCTCTGTGCAGACTCCTGATCTCGGTGAGGCGCAGGAAGACGTCACCGTCACGTTCGACGGATCGGAGATGGAGATCGGCTTCAACGCCTCGTACCTGCTCGAGGTCTTGAAGTACCTCCCGACCGACGAGGTCAGGATGACATTCAAGACTCCGGAGCGGGCCGCCACCTGCGAGCCGGTCGGCTGGGACGACCCAGCGAGCTACCTGACACTGGTGATGCCGCTGCGCCTGGTCGACTGAGGTCGAGCGAAAAGAAAACCGCCCCTCGGGTCTCGTACCCGGGGGGCGGTTGGCCATTCAGGTCTCCGTCTCCAGCTCAGGGCGCTGGTGCCGGTTCCGGTTCCGGTTCTGACGAAGCCACAAGCTCCCGAAGCCAGTAGCGTCCGACCTGGATCACAGGGACCGATTGCCCCACCTCGGGGATGTTGAAGGTCAGGGCGACCGAATCGGCGCCCTCGGCTCCCACGAAGCGCCCACCGGCACCCAGCAGCCAGGTCGTGGAATCCACACCGGTCCCTTCGAGTTCGATGGTTCTTCCTGCCTGCTCGTCCCGTCCCGAGCGCTGCAGCTGGGCCCGGCCCTCGATCCGGAGCGCCGTGGCACTGGCGAGATCCTGCTCGGGCACGTGGAAGGTCGTCACTGCGCGTTCGGTCTGGGGTACCGAGAACCCGGCGATGCGGTTTTCAGACGAGTCCCGCCATTGCGACCCGATGGCGGCGCCGCTCGTCGGAAGTGGCGGAAACAGCAGGCGTGCCAGTTCCCCGCTCAGGTTCTCGCCGACGGAGGAAATCTGGCCCATGGTGATAAGGCCGACACCACCGTTCGGCGCTATCAGAATCCTCCACGATGCGCCCCGGACGCTGTCGAGGGCGGGTTGTCTCATGGTGGACCGGGGATCCTGGCTGATGGAATCGAGGATCACGGCGACGATGGCTCTGGTGAGCGCCGACATCTCCCCACTGGCGCTGTCCGCCATGGCAGTGTCGGAGCCGGCAGCGACCGTGGTGTCATGGAGGCTGACCCGCAGATAAGCAGTCCGGCCAAAGGTCTGGACTTGGGTCGCCCCGCCGGGGTGGATGGTAATTAGGCTGTCGAACCGGTGGTAACTGAACGACTGGTTCTCGATGGCGGGGTAGTGAAACCCCGCTGGCCCATCGGGTTGGGTTACCTCGGCAACGGCGTCCTCGCCCAGTGGGCCGGGCCTCTCCGGCCCCGACCCGGCGGGGGCGGTGCCCGCACACCCCAGGACGGTGCCGAAGAGAAGCCAGCCAGCCTGCTTCACGGCATGAGCTCGATGGTCATCACGGTTGCCACCGACACGGGGATGATCGCCGGTATTGCCGCCCCGCTCACTTCCAGTTCCGATTGCAGCTCTCGGACACCGCCCAGATAGCGGCCGCCGTCGGCGACGTAGTGGACACCGGCGCCCTCGCTACCACCATCGATGTCGAGGCCGCCTTGGGCCTCCTGGAAGATCGTGGTGTTTCCGGTGTACTCGGCCCCCACGACGAGAGCGCTCATGCCGGCGTAAGTCGTATCGCCCCGAGCCGTGTATGTGACCATCGTGGTGGATTCCTGGGTCCCCGAGCTGTCGGCCCGTGAGTACTCCAGGGTGTCGCTCCAGGAACTGCCGGCCTTGGCTCCGGCCATGATGTAGGGGAAGAAGCCGCGCAGCAGGTTGCCCTCCAATTGGCTTGCCAATGCGGACTCTGACTCGTTGACCAGGTCCGACATGCGGCCCTTGTCGTCGAGGACACCGGTCCAGGTTGCGCCCTGGATCCCGGCCAGCAGGTCGGGGGTGATCTGCTGGCCCTGTCCCTCGGCGCTGCCTTCCAGTGTGTCGAGGACGACTCGGAAGGTCCGGGCATCGCCCTCGATGGTGATGCTCAGGACACCGCTGAACTCGACTTGGCTCTCCATCTCGCCCTGGCCCAGGTCGGTGAGATCGGTGATGGAGTTGGTGTCGATGTTGAATCGGTACTGCAGGGTCTCCTGCTGCACCGTCGGGCTCAAGGGCAGGGCCAACAGGCCCATGACCAAGGCGGGCGTAACGGATCGTAGCTGCATGGTATCTCCTGTAATGGTCCGCTGTCCGGCCCAGGCCGGCCGGACAGCCGTCAAGAACTCTTCGAATCGGGCGCCTTGGTCTTGCCGAACACCGCCGTCAGTTCGTCGTCAGTGGTCGTGACCCTGAGGAGGGCCCACCCGCGCCGGGTCATGTCCCGGCGCCATGTGCTGAGTTTGGGCCACTCGTCGGGTCTTGCCCTGAGGACCCTGACATCGGCCAGGTCGTTCCAGTGGGCTGGATACGTCAGCGGCGGGGACGGGCGGCGGTAGTGTGTCGTCATGCTTTACAGGTCGAACCCCTGGGTACCACCGGAAAGTGGGAAGGCGCAAGCTACCGCCCACGTCAGCGGCGTGCAAGGCGCTGTCGCAATGCGACTTGGATGATGTGGCGAAGGGTAGCCGGGCCGTAAGCCGAGTTCTGTTCGCCCACCCGGAGGTGGACGGGGGTCATCTATCTGGGACGTCCGTCGCCGGACGCCTCGAGCAGCCTACCCGCGGCTCGGACGGTGCGGGTCGCACCTCGCCGCCTATTTGGCCTTGCTCCGATTGGGGGTTACCGTGCCACCCCTGTTACCAGGGGCGCGGTGGGCTCTTACCCCACCTTTTCACCCTTACCCGCCGAAGCGGGCGGTATGTTTTCTGTGGCCCTGTCCGTCGCCTTACGGCGCCCAGGCGTTACCTGGCAATCTACCCTATGGAGCTCGGACTTTCCTCGAGGCCAAACCGGCCCCGCGACCACCGCACCCGGCCCCTCCGCGCTCCAACAATAACGCCCCGGCCGCCCTTTGGGGATCCGCGACTCAGCTGGCCTGACCCGCCAGGCTCGCCAGCCGTTCTTCGGCCCGGACTCTGAGGGCCTCGAAGGGTTCGTCCGCCGACTGCCATTGGGCCACGACTTCCCGATACTCCTCCTGGGCCTCGTCAATGCGGCCCATTTCCTCGTAGGCCATGGCTCTGAGCATGCGCACCCTGCCAAGCATGCCCCACCTGGAATCGAAGTAGTCGGTCGGGAAGTGGTCCGGCTGGAATTCTTCAAGCAACGAGACCGTCTTCCAGAAGTCTCCCAAGGCGAAGTACACCTCCGCCTGCATGGGGCGCCCGAAGTTGGATCGGTAGACCGTGGTGGAATCGGCCGACTCGAGAATGGCGCGGGCGCCATCGAGGTCGTCTTCGTTGATGGCAAGCCAGGCCCGCACCTCGCGCGAGAACTCCTGGCCCGTCAGGGCCCGGAGCTCGGTCAGAGCCGTGGTGTCGTTGGTCTGCAGAAAGATGCCCAACGCGGCCGCCGCCCCCGAGTACGCCACCTTGGCACGGTCCTCGGCCGGCGCCCTGCGTGCGGCCTCCGCGGCGCTCTCCCACACCCGGCGCTGCATTGCAACCGGGGCGCCTGCCGAGGAGTAGAGGTGACTCAACAGACGGCGCTGGTTCTGCAGCGGGTCGAGGTCGGTATTGTGAGTCGCCGGCCGGATCGCTAACACGGTCCTGACTTGGTCGGCGAAGCGTATCGTCTGGGCGGCCTGGGCCAGATTGCCGCCATAGGCGAACACGTTGGCCGACGCTTCGACGGACTGCACCAGGTTCATGTCCCTGTCGAGCTGTGCGAAGTCCTGTGGTGTGACCGAGTCCATCGCTTCGCGCAGAGTCTCCCCCGCCCGCCCGGCGTCCCCGGACGCAAAGAAGATTCGCGCCCGAACGAACGGAAGCTCAGGGTGGGGCGTGCCGTCCACCTCCATCTGATCGGTCTCGGCCAGCGCCGAGCGATACTCGCCACTGTTGGCATAAGCGTCGACCAGGGCGTGCTGGGCCCGAAGCCCGTTGGGTTGGTAGGCCACCCAATTCTGAGCCAGCTGTAGCGACTGGTCCCGAGCCCGGTCCACGGCCTGGCCCAGCGCAACCGAGTCCATCAGCAGATCTCCGCCCTCGTCCCGGGCCCTGACGAACGAGTCCGGTGTCACCAAGGCGATGTGGGGGTAGGCCCGCCCGGCGGTATGGAGCATGAAGTCGACGTGCTCGAAGGCCAGGGTGAAGCCAGGGTCGATTTCGACGGTGCGGGTGAAGGCCCGGAGCGCGTTGGTCCAGCGTTCGGCCCAAGGGGCTTGCTCGTCATGAAACCAGGCGTCGCCCAGCCCATACCACGCCTCGGTGGTGTGGAGGCCACGCGCCAGCAGTTCCTGGTAGTAGCGGCGCGCCGAAGCGAATTCGCCCTCCAGGAACGCCCGATAGGCCCGAATGAGGGTACGCTGTGCCACGGGCAGATGTGCGGAGTAGCGGCCGGCCTGGGCGATGGCGCGGTTCGATTCCTGGTCGTCCGGCCCGATGATCCAGCCACGGGCCATGGCGAGAGAGTAGTAGGCCAGGCCGAAGGTCGTGTCGATGGCGGTAGCCCGCTCCAGTTCAGTGACCGCCTCGCCCAGCTCCCAGTTGTTGAGGTGGTTCACACCCCGGAGATAGGCCCGATAGGCCTCGAGCGAGCTCGTGGTGGCACGGGCCAGGTCGGCCGTCACGTTGTCCGGCGCGCCGCTGACGTCCAGAAGGTCCGCCGTCAGCTGGTCGAACATGGGACGGACGTCGCTACCGGGGATATCGCTGACAGAGGCGAGGTCCACCCGCTCTCCTGAGGCCACATCGTAGACCCGCGCCGTCACGTGGAGTGAATCCCCGGCCTGGTCGAACTCTCCCAAGACCACGGTCCAGGCCCCCGCCTCACGTGCGAGTTCACGCGCCTGCGCCACGGTGATGGACGCCGCCGGGTCCAACTTGTGACGTGCCAGAAGGGTCGGGACGCGTCCATGGTCGACCACGGTGAGATCGTCCCATTGGGAGAGATTCAACACCAACATGCTGAGACTGCCCTCACGCAACCAATCGACTGCGGGGTCGGCTCGCAGGTTCTCGGATTCGTTCCCTCGGGCACGCCGGAGCCGTTGCGACCCAGCAGCAATGCCCCGACCGCGAACACCGCCACGGCAGCAACCATGGCCACCAGACCGGCCCGACGACGTCCGTGGGATGGCGACACAGGCATGTCCGCTGCAGCGACGAACTCTGCGCCAGTCTGCAACCGGTCCGCCAGAGGCTTTTCGAGGCACCGCATGATGGCGGACGCCAGGTTCGGCGGGCAATCGGCGCGTACCCTCTGGATCGATCGGGCTTTGGCAGACAGGTGCTTCGACACCACGACCCGGTAGGACCCTTCGAAGGGCGGCCGGCCCGCCAGCATCTCGTAGCCCATGACACCCAAGGCATACAAGTCGCTCCGGGCGTCGATCTCCTCCCCCGAAGCCTGCTCGGGGCTCATGTAGGTGGGCGTTCCCAGGACCAGTCCGTCGCCGGTGATGACCGCCGCCGCCTCGCCGCCGGCAATCCGGGCGATGCCGAAGTCCACCAGCATGGCGCGACCTGTTTCGGCTTCGAGCAGCACGTTGGCCGGCTTGACGTCCCGATGGACGACTCCGGCTCCGGCCGCGGCATGGAGGGCCGACGCCACGTCCTTGAGGATGGTCCTGGCCTCGTCCACCGGCAGGCGCTCCTCACGTGTGAGGCGCTGCCGCAGACTCTCTCCTTCCACGTAGTCCATGACGTAGTAGAGAAGGCCGTCCGTCTGGCCGGCGGCGTGAATGGCGACGATGTTGGGATGCCGAAGCCGGGCCACGGTTCTGGCTTCGGTGAGGAAACGACCTGCGATGGAGGCGTGGCTGGCCAGATCCGGTTGCACCACCTTGATGGCGACCTGACGGTCCAGCGTCAGATCGCGGGCGACGAACACCACGCCCATACCGCCGTGGCCGATCTGCCGTTCCAGGACATACTGTTCGCCAAGCGCGGCTTGCAGTCGTTCGCTCAACGCAGGGTTGAAAGCCTCCACGGTACCACTCCGATCTGCCGCACGCGGCTCAGAGCCATACTCCCGCAACGCCTGCCCGGGGCCCCGGGGTTCCGTCAGGGCGCTCGGTGGGGGTCCATGTTAGATGCCTGGAACCCCCAGATTCGTTGCGTGGCCTGTCCCAAGTGCCCAAGGATACGCCCCTAACATCCGTTGAGTCCTGTATGAGACCCTCAGGCTACATAGGGCGGCACCCAAACAGGACCATGTCGTGCCCTACCGTATCCGTCAACCGTCCAAGCAGGCCCCCACCGTTGCCACCGTTCTCATGCCTCGGGAGCGCTCCAGAGTCGATGCGGCCGGAGACGGCTGCTTCAGGGTGCTGCACCGCGAATCGGTGCCCGAAGCCATCAGGATCGTCCGTGAACGGGGCGTCGATGCCTTCCTGGTGTCGGTGCACCGGTGTCGGGAACGCGATCTGCGAGCCGTAGGCTCCCTGGTACGGGACTTTCCCGGCATCCCCACCGTGGCGCTGGTGTCCCAACACGAAGAGGCCGCCAGCCGGGCCCTGCTTCACCTGGGCGCCACCGGAGTGCAACAGGTGGTCGACGTCACCACTCCCTCCGGCTGGCAGCGCCTGCGTCAACTGGTGGGGGCCCCGGCCAGTGGCACCGTGGCCCGCATCCAGGGGCCCGTCATCGACGCCATCGCTCCCACGACGCCCGACAACCGGCTGTTCTTCGAGGCCCTGATCCGCCTGGCACCGGAGGTGGTGTCGGTCAGGCGACTGGCCCGGGAGCTCGACCTCAGGCCCAGCACCCTGATGTCGCGGTTCGGTCGCGCCGGCCTTCCCTCGCCCAAGAGCTATCTGGCCGGCATCCGGTTGCTGCACGCGGCTCTCCTCTTCGAATCCGCCGGCCTGTCGGTTGCCGATGTGGCATACCGGCTGGAGTATTCTTCACCCCAGAGTTTTGGGCGCCACCTGCGGTCCATGCTCGGCATTACCGCAACCGAGTTCCGACGTCGTTTCCCCTTTGGCACCGCGCTCGACCGGTTCGTCACCCTCATGATTCAGCCCTACGAGAACATCTGGCCGGGGTTCCGCCCCATGGGAGGAACCGGACGTTAGGGGGTCCTGGCAGGAGACGCCACAAGGTGGCTAAGGCAACACCGCCTCACCCCGGGGGCACGGGATGAGGTCCGGTCAACACCGTGGGCTACAGACCCAGTTCCTTAATAGTAGTAATGGATACTACGGAATGACCCTGGGACTCCAGGCTCTCTGTGCCGCCTTGAAGCCGGTCCACCAGGCACAGGACCCCCAGCACGTCCCCACCTTGTTCGGCAACCACGGAGATGGCCTCAGCGGCTGAGCCGCCAGAGGTAATGACGTCCTCCACCACCACCACCGGTGCACCGACGGCGAAGTTGCCCTCGATGCGGCGCTGGGTGCCATGGCCTTTGGCGGTCTTTCGAACGCTGAAGGCGTCGATGACAGGAGGCT
>JBDHIK010000018.1:0-31530 GCA_039587475.1 Gemmatimonadota bacterium
CCGGGTGCGGGAGGCCTGGCTCAGTATCCTGGGGCCCCACCTCCCCGGGGCCCGGGTCCTCGACCTCTGGGCCGGGAGTGGAGCCGTGGGCCTGGAGGCGTTGTCGCGCGGGGCACTGTCGGTGACCTTCGTCGAACGGGATGCCCAGGCCGTCGCGGCCATTCGTGCGAATATCGACCAGTTGGCTCCCGATGCCGAGACCACGGTGCAGCGCCAGGATGCCCTTCGCTTCGCCGGCGCTCTCGCACGCGGCGCCTTCGACGTCGTCGTGGCCGATCCGCCATATGACAGCGACGCCACGGACGAGTTGATTGCCCTCTTCCGCGCCGTCCCGTTCGGCCGCATTCTTTCTGTCGAACACTCGGCCAGGCGGACGCCCGCGGGGGACGACACCCGCCGTTACGGCTCGACCGCCATTACCTTCTGTCACGCGCCATGACACGTATCGCCGTTTATCCCGGTTCGTTCGATCCGCCGACCCGAGGCCACGAGGACCTCATTCAGCGGAGCCTGGCACTGTGCGACGAACTCATCGTCGCCGTGGCGGTGAACGTCAAGAAGGCCCCGCTGTTCTCCACCGAGGAGCGGCTTGCGTTGCTGCGGGAGGCCTGCGGCGAAGATCCGCGTGTCACCTTCACGACCTTCGACACCCTGCTGGCGGAATTTGCCAAGACGGTCGAGGCCACCTTCATCGTGCGCGGCCTCCGTGCGGTGAGTGACTTCGAATACGAATACCAGATGGCCCTCATGAACCGGCAGCTCCATCCGACGCTGGAAACGGTGTTTCTCATTCCCCCGGTGTCCTTCACCTACCTCAGCTCCAGTCTGGTTCGCGAAGTGGCTCAGTTCGGTGGCGACGTCAGCGCGTTCGTCCACCCGGCCGTGGCCGCGGCGCTGCAACGGAAATTCGCTTCGTGACGTTCCTCGAAGCCCTGCGGGAGCGTGCCGGGAGGACGCCTCGCCGCCTGGTGCTTCCTGAAGGTGAAGATGCCAGAGTCCGTGCCGCCGCCGACATGCTGCGTGAGGAAGGGTTGGCGGAGCCGATACTGCTTGGTGGCCCCAGCGGCATCGAGGTCGCGTCCGATCCCCGGTTGGGGCGGGTCGCCGATCATCTGCGCGCCCGTCGGCCGGAGACCGTCCGCGATGCGGTGCACGCCCTCGATCTGGCTGCGGACCCGGTGCTGTTCGGGGCATCGCTGGTGGCGCTCGACGAGGCCGACGGCTGCGTGGCCGGTGCCGTGGCATCGACGGGCCAGGTCATTCGGGCGGCCCTGTGGGGCATCGGGACCGCGCCGGGCGTCGATCTTCTGAGCTCGTCTTTCTACATGGCCTTCGATGATGGCCGGGTCCTGACCTTCGCCGATTGCGGTGTGGTTCCGGCGCCCACCCCCGACCAGTTGGCGCAAATTGCCCTGGCCGCATCCCGGGATCGGTCTCGGATCGTGGGCGACACGCCGCAGGTGGCGTTCCTGTCCTATGGGACCCACGGCAGCGCTGCGGGGCCGGCGATCGACCATGTGCGCGAGGCCCTCGCCGGGTTCCAGGCGCTGGCGCCCGGCGTGGTGGCCGACGGCGAACTGCAGGGGGACGCAGCCATCGACCCCGAGGTGGCGCACCGTAAGGCGCCGGACTCGCCGGTCCAGGGGCGAGCCAACGTGTTGATCTTCCCCGACCTCGATGCCGGGAACATCGCCTACAAGCTGGTGCAGCGCCTGGCCGGGGCGGTGGCCCTGGGGCCGATCCTCCAGGGACTGGCGCACCCGATGTCGGACTTGTCGCGCGGCGCGACCCCCGACGATATTGTGCGGGTCGCCTGCATCGTGTCGTTGCAGGGGGCGCCGACCGCAACCTGAGGGAGGCTACCGATGGGGTTCAGTTCCGCGAAGGACGACCGTGGCGTCACGGTGATCGCCGTCGAAGGGCAACTCATCGTGGGGAACCGGCAGGAGCTCAAGAACCTCGTTCAGGAGGCGCTGGATGCCGGGGACCGCAAGTTCCTGATTGATTTTTCGGGCACCGGCTACATCGACTCCTCGGGGCTCGGCGCTCTGGTGTCCGTGTCCAAGAAGATCCGTGAGCACGGTGGGGAGCTGCGGCTGGCGGAACTCAACGAAGACCTCCGCTCGCTGTTCGAGCTGACCAAGCTGGATACGCTGTTCGCCATTGCGGAGTCTCGCGCCGACGCCCTGGCCAACTTCTAACGCGGGCCCGGCTGCCATGACCGCGCCGCTCAAGCTGACTGTTCGACGATCCGATGCGGCTCCCGCCGCCGGGGAGGCCGTCGAAGTGTCGGTCAGGGTCCCCAGCGAAGTGTTCGTCATCGAAGAGGCCGTCGAACTCATCTCGCGCCACTGCCTGGCCGGCTTTCCCTCGTCGCAGCGGTTTCACTTCCGGTTGCGCGTCGCGCTGTCCGAGGCGCTGGCCAACGCCATCGTCTTCGGCAACGGAGAGGACCCTGCCAAGACCGTCGATGTGCGAGTCGAGTGCGTCATGGAGCACGTCCGGTTGTACGTCACCGATCAGGGCTCGGGATTCGACCCCACTGGCGTGGCCCCACCCGTCGCACCACAGCATCTCGAGCAGAGCCGCGGTCGCGGGCTGTTCCTCATCAACCAGTTGGCCGATCACGTCCGATTCAACGAGCGGGGAAATTCGATCTGCATGACGTTGCGCCGTCACTAGCCCCGTACGTCGCTGCCCTGGCAGCCCTGCGCAGTCTCACGGGGGCCGAGTTCCGGCTGTGGCGTTACGACGGGCGTGCGCTGCGACTCGCCGTCGGGGACGATCCGGGATGGCGGCCGCCGGTCCCGACGGACGGCGGACGCATCCCGGTGCTGGAGCACGGCTGGATCTGGCTGGAGCAAGTCCCCCGCACCCACGGTTTCTGGCTCGAGGTCATCGCCGGCGACGAGGATACCATCGCCCGGCTGGCGCCGCACGCGGCGCAGGTGGTCGGCCTGCTGGCGGCGGGCCAGAATGAAGTCGGCCGGGTGACCGAGGAACTGGCCGACCGCTTCCAGGAAATCGACCTCCTCTATTCCATCAGTGAACTCCTCGTCCAGAAGCTCCATTTCCGGGAAACCGCCAGGAACGTCCTCGGCGAAGTGAGCAACTGCGTCGGTGCCCGCCGCGGCTCCATCATGGTCTACGACGAGGACAGCCAGGAGCTGCAGGTGGCCGCCAGTTGGGGCACCGGGAACCGACAGCTGACCGGTGTCCGGGTCGACGACCCGGAATCGATCGCCGCCAAGGTCTTCCGGGACGAGCGCGTCCTGGTGATCAACGCGGAAGACGCCATCCCGGATCTGTTCCGTCACGAGGAAGAACGCGCCTACCGCGGCCGGGCGTTTCTCTGCACGCCCGTTTCGTATGCGATGCCCGGCACCCGGGCGCGCTGCCTCGGGGTCATGTCGTTTACGGACCGGTTGGGCAACGACGAATTCACCATCACGCACCAGAAACTGGTGGCGGCGGTGGCGAATCAGGTGGGCGCGGCCATCGAGAACGACCGCCTCACCATCCTCGACCTGCAGCAACAGCGCCTGCAACAGGAACTCGACCTGGCGCATGACCTGCAACTCAAGCTCATGCCAGTGCCTGCCGCCCTGGCGGGGGTGGCGGACCTCGCCGTCCGGTGCGTACCGGCCGAACAGGTCGGCGGCGATTTTTACACCTTTGGCCGCCTGCGCGAGGGCCAGATCGGCGTCATGTTGGGTGACGTGTCCTCGCACGGTTTCTCCGCCGCGCTGGTCATGGCCCTCGTGCTGTCCGCGGCCGCCATCCACACCGGCACCGATGGGGCGCCCAACGAGGTGCTCGACGCCCTGCACGCCAGCCTCTCCGCCAAGCTCGATTCCACCGAGATGTATCTCACGGTGTTCTACGGGATTCTGTGCCCCAGTCGGGCCGAGCTGGTGTTCGCCAACGCCGGCCACCAGCACGCCTTCCGGATTCCACGGCGTGGCGCGGCCGTACGCCTCCAAACCACGGCACCGCCCCTTGGCCTGGCCGCACCGGGAAGCATCGCCGGGGCCCGGACGCCCTGGGACCTCGAAGCCGACATCCTGTGCCTCTGGACCGACGGTCTGGTGGAGGCACGGAACGAGTCCGGGCAGACCTACGGCGAACCGCGCCTGCTCGGCGTCCTGGAACAGAACCGGCAAGGCAGCCCCGACAGCATCGCGGAGGCGGTGTTCGAAGACCTCGAGAGGTTCGGAGCCACGTTCCGGGACGACCGGACGCTCCTCGTGCTCCGGCTGTGACCGCCAAGCGGCGGCTGGGACAACATTTTCTCACTGACCCCTCGATCCTGGGACGCATTGCCGATGCCCTGGACCCCCGGCCCGGGGAGACCGTTCTGGAGATCGGTCCCGGTCGCGGCGCGCTGACCAGGCACCTCGCCCAACGGTCCGGCCGGCTCATTGCCATCGAACGTGATGCCGATCTCATCCCCGTGGTCCGACAAGCGGTGCCGGATGCCGAGGTGGTGGAGGGAGACGCCCTGGAGCTGGACTGGCACGACCTCGTTGGCCAAGGCCCGTTCGTCGTCGCCGGCAACATCCCCTACAACATCACGTCGCCCCTGCTCGAAAAGGCGTTGACCCCACCGCTGCCCGAGCGCCTGGTGTTTCTTCTGCAACGGGAAGTCGGAGACCGCATTGCTGCGGCGCCCGGCACCAAGACTTACGGAGCCCTCAGTGTCGGGTTGCAGTCGGTGGCCCGGGCCGAGACGGTCTTCCCGGTCTCGGCCGGCGCCTTCTACCCGCGACCGAAAGTGGAGTCGGTCGTGATCCGGCTGACGCCGCTGGCACCCCCGCTGGTCGGTGCGGAGGAGCGAGGCCGTTTCCGGGCACTGGTCACTGCGCTGTTCTCGGCGCGCCGCAAACAGGTGTCCCGCGCCCTGCGCCAGGTCACGGGATGGCCGGCGGAGCAGGTGGCGCAAGCGCTCGAGGGGGCGGGGCTCGACCCGATGCAACGTCCGGAGACGTTGCGCCCCGGCGAGTTCGTGACACTGCTGCGCGGGCTCGTTGACCTCGGCTGGCAGGGGCGCTAAGTTTGTGAAACATTTCACAAGAGTTCGATGCCCAAGGTCGCCGATTCCACCGTCCGCCGTCTGTCGCTCTACCTCCGCTTCCTCGAGGAATTCGAGGAGCAGGGGATCGCTACGGTCAGCTCCGAGGCCCTCGCCGGGCGTGGCGGCACCACCTCGGCCCAGGTCCGGAAGGATCTTTCCTTCTTCGGATCATTTGGGAAGCGTGGCCTGGGCTACTCCGTGCACGAGCTGGCGACCCGACTCAGGACCATCATCGGGCTGGGACGGCGCTACCCTCTGGCGCTCATTGGGGCAGGGAAGATCGGCAGCGCCTTGGTCCAGCACAGCGGGTTCGCCGATCGCGGATTCGACATCGTGGCGATATTCGATTCCGATCCCGCCAAGATCGGCCATTCGTGGAACGGCCACGAGATTCGTGACACCGCCACCCTCGAGGACACCCTGCGGCGCAACCGCGTGGACATTGCCGTGATCACCACACCGGCCGACGCCGCGCAGGCGGTGGCGGATCGGTTGGCGGCCCTTGGCGTCAAGGCGATCCTCAATTTTGCCCCGGTTCAGCTGGACGTTCCGGCGGATGTGACCGTCAAGACGGTGAACCTGGCGCTGGAGCTCGAGGCGCTCTCGTACGCGCTGACGCCCCACTAGCGCTCTCCGCTGCCCCGGCGCGCCAAGGGGATTACTTTTCGCGCCATGTCAGCCGTCTCCGTCAACTCAGAAATCGGTGCTCTTCGAACCGTCCTGGTCCACGCTCCAGGGCCGGAACTCCAGGCCGTCACCCCCGGCAATCGTCGCTCCTACCTGTACGACGACATCATCGATCTGGAGATCGCCCAGCGGGAGCACCGTCGCTTCAAGACGGTGTTGGATCGGTTCTCGGAGGTTCTGGAGATCCGGACGCTGCTGGAAGAAGCTCTGGAACTGCCCGAGGCCAAGGATTTCCTCGTGGGTCGTATTCAGGACCTGGTCCCGACGGGGTCGCTGTCCGGCGCGCTGCCGGAGGTGGCGCCATCCGAACTGGTGTCGATGTTGATCGAAGGGACGGAACAGGAAAGCGGTCCGGTTGCCGAGGCCGTCAACGAAGTGGGGTTCGCCTTTCCGCCGCTGCCGAATCTGTTCTTTCCCCGCGACATCGGCATGGTCCTGGGCGAGCATGCCTTGGTCAGTTCCATGCGTTTCGAAGTACGGTGGACCGAGGAGCTGCTGATCAAGACGTTGTTCCAGTTTCATCCCCGGTTCGAGAATCGCGGGTTGCTGTACGACGGTTCCGAGGAGCGTCGCCACCATTTCTCGGTCGAGGGCGGTGACGTGCACCGGGTCCGCGACGACCTGTTGATCATCGGTTTCAGTGAGCGCACGTCGCCGGCCGGCATTGACGAGTTGTGTGACCGGGCCTTCGCGGCCGGAGTCGCCGACGACGTCCTGGTGCTGGTGATGCCGCGCACCCCCACGGCCATTCACCTGGACATGATCTTCTCCCAGGTCGACCGCGAGCTGTGCGCCATCTTCCCCCCGTACTTCCTGGGACCGCAACGGCGGGCGGTGTTGCATCGCAAGAAGGGCCGGGCCGGGGTACGGGAGATGCCGGGGTTCTTCGAGGCGTTGCGCGAGGTCGGCCTGGCCATGGAGCCGATCCTCGCCGGCGGGGACATCCGGGCCCACCAGGAGCGCGAGCAGTGGAGCTCGGCCTGCAATTTCCTGGCGGTGCGCCCCGGCGTCGTCGTGAGTTACCGGCGGAACGACGCGACACATGCCGAGTTCGACCGGGCCGGATTTCGCCTGATCAGTTCGGACGACTATCTGGCCGGCGACGCGCCGGTGGCCGACGGGGAACGCGCGGTGATCATGGTGGAGGGATCCGAGCTGGTCCGTGGCGGTGGCGGTCCCCGGTGCATGACGCTGCCGCTGGTGCGCGACCCGCTGTGACGGCGCCAGGCGTCTCGGCGTACCCGCGTTCCACGCTGCTGGAGCGCGCCATGGGCTACCTGACCGAGGGGCCCCGGCCGGCTGCGGACCTGGCGCGGGATGTGTTCGGGCTCCGCAATGCCCCCGACGCCGTGGCGGCACGCCTCGCCGTGGCCCTGCTCGGTGCCGACCCGCGGGTCCGGCAGCTCCCCGACAGTCGTTGGGGCATCGTTCCCGCCGGTGTGGGGTCGCCACGGCTGGAGGAGTGCGCTTTTGCCGTGGTCGACGTCGAGACCACGGGTGCCGGCCAGCGCCGTAACGACCGCATCACCGAAATCGGCATCGCACTGGTCCAGGGTGAGCGCATCGAGATGGTGTTGGACACATTGGTCAATCCGGAAGTCCCCATTGCCCCGATGGTCACGGCGCTCACCAACATCACGAACACCATGGTGCGCGACGCGCCACCGTTCGAAGAGGTGGCCGATGAGGTCCTGACGCATCTGTCGGGGCGTGTCTTCGTCGCGCACAACGCCCGCTTCGACTGGGGTCTGGTCGCTCGTGAGCTGCGGCGGACTCGGGGATTCGAACTGATCGGACCGCAGGTCTGTACCGTCCGGCTGAGCCGGCGCCTGGTCGAAGGCGTCGAGTCGTGTTCGCTGGACTCGATGTCCCGGTTCTTCGATCTCGAGAACCCGGCCCGCCACCGCGCCGGTGGTGACGCGCTGGTGACGGCCCGTCTGCTGCATCGTCTCCTGCCCAAGGCCCGGGAACGCGGTGTCCGGACGCTTCGAGATCTGGAACGGCTCCTGGCCGCACGCGCTCCGGGGCGGAAGCGTCGCAAGACCAGTGGCCGGAAGTCCTGAGCCATGACATTGGTCCACACGTTCTCGGTCGGCGGCCTTCGCTGTCATCTGCTGGAAGGTGGCATCCAGCGCCTCGATGGCGGCGCCATGTTCGGCGTGGTGCCCAAGCCGCTCTGGCAGAAGCGCATCGCGCCGGACGAGCGGAATCGCATTCCCCTCGGGCTCCGGTGCCTCCTGGTGGAACACTCGGATGGGCTGGTGCTGGTCGATACCGGGATCGGCAACAAGGAGTCGGACAAGTTCCGCGACATCTACGGCGTGGAGAACGCCGGGACGGATGGTCCGACCCAGCTCGAGGACGCCCTGGCCGAGGCGGGCTACCTCCCTGCGGATGTGCGCTGGGTGATCAACACGCACCTGCATTTCGATCATGGGGGTGGCAACACCGTGGCCGCGGGGCGCGCCGGCGGGGAGATGGAGCCCGAGGCCGTTCCGGCCTTCCCCGAGGCCACGTACGTCGTTCAGCGCGGGGAGCTGGAGTTCGCCCGGCATGCCAACGAGCGGACCAGGGCCTCGTATTTTCCCTCGAACTACGAGCCCATCGCCCGGGCGGACCGCTGGCGCCTGATCGACGGGGCGGTGGACGTCCTGCCCGGGATCCGGCTGGAGCCGACCCCCGGGCACGTTCCCTATCACCAGTCCGTGCTGATCCAGGACCGTGGTGAGACGGCCTGTTTTCTGGGGGACCTGGCCCCGACGGCGGCCCATGTCCCGCTGCCGTGGATCATGGGGTACGATCTCGAGCCGCTCCGCACCCTGGAGACCAAGCGGACGCTGTTGGGGCAGGCGGTAGCCGAACAGTGGTTGCTGCTGTTCGAGCACGACCCGGCGGTGGTGGCTGCCCGGGTGGTATCGGGTCCCAAAGGGATCGAGGTCTCGGACCCTATCCGCTTGACGGACTGACGGTTACCCACTAGGTTCCCCGGCAACATGCAAGCGGGGTCGGTCATGACCCCCACCCTGAGCCTGACGATGGTCAGCGCGGCCGGGTCCTGAATTCCCCACTCGGAGCGTTCTGCGCCCGGGGGGACGGGACACCCGGCATGGGTGTCTTTTTTGTTGCCTTAGCGGAGGGAGCACACCACTGGCCGTACCACGCGAACAACGGACCCGTGTCAATCGACAGATCCGGATCAGTCCGGTCCGGGTCATCACCGAGACGGGTGAGCAACTGGGGGTCATCCCGGTTGAGGAGGCGCTGGCTGCCGCGGACGAACGCGGACTCGATTTGGTCGAAGTTGCGCCCAACGCGAGGCCCCCCGTGGTCAAGATCATGGATTACGGGAAGTTCAAGTTCGAAGAGGCGAAGGCCGCCCGGGCTGCCAAGAAGAAGCAGCATGTGATCCAGCTCAAGGAAGTGAAGTACCGACCGGGCATCGATGATCACGACTTCGATTTCAAGACCCGGCACGCCAGGGAGTTTCTGTCGCAGGGTAACAAGGTGAAGGTGACGATGATGTATCGCGGGCGGCAGTTGGCGCACGTGGAAATCGGTCGGGCGGTCCTGGATCGGGTGGCGGATGAATTGGCCGACATCGGCAAGGTGGAGATGGTGCCGAAGCTCGAGGGGCGCAACATGACGATGGTCATCGCGCCGAACAGTACCAAGTAAGGGCAGCCACCCCCGCATGCACGGGGACCAGGAATTGGAGAATGCAGGATGCCGAAACAGAAGACCAAGCGCGCGGCGGTCAAGCGCTTCAAGTTGACAGGGACGGGGAAGATCAAACGCTTCCACGCCAATCACTCGCATATCCTGACGAAGAAGACGCGCAAGCGGAAGAATCGGCTCAAGAAGCCTGACCTGGTCAGCTCGGCCGATTCCCCGCGCGTTCGCCGTCTGCTTCAGGCGTAACGGAGACCCCCATGCCAAGAGTCAAGAACGGTGTCGCCCACCACGCCCGGAAGAAGAAGATCATGGAGGCCGCCAAGGGCGCGCGCGGCGGCCGCAGCAAGCTGTACAAGACGGCCAAGGAAAACGTCGAGCGGGGTCTGGCGTACGCCTACCATGATCGGCGCAAGAAGAAGGGCAACTTCCGCCGGCTGTGGATCACGCGGATCAACGCGGCCGCGCGGAACGAGGGGTTGAGCTACAACCGCCTCATGAACGGCCTGCGCAAGGCCGGAGTCGACATCAACCGCAAGGTGCTGGCCGACCTCGCGGTGCGCGACGCCGACGCCTTTGCCAAGATCGCCGAGGTCGCCAAGGCCGCCCAGTAGCCGCTGGCCGCAAGCGTTCACACCGTGGGGCCAGCCGCAGCGCGGAGGGCCCCACGCGCACATCAACCCTGTGCACGAGCCGGACATGCCCACGACCGGACACGAGGTATTGGCCGCCCTGGAGGCGCGCCTGGCCGGGATCCCCGATCTCGACGAGGCTGCCCTGGAAGAGGAGCACATCCAGGTGCTGGGCCGGAAGGCCGGCCGCCTGACGAGCGCCCTCAAATCCATCGCCGAGTTGCCGGTGGAGGAGCGCCGGACCTTCGGCGCCGAACTCAACCGGATCAAGAACGCGTTCGAAGCCGCCTTCGCCGCACGGCGCCGCGTCCTGTCTCAGGCGGTCCGGTCCCGGGACGAGGACGTCGACCGTACCATGCCCCCGCGCCGGACCTGGACGGGGAGCCTCCATCCGGTCACCCTCGTCGTGGACGAGATCGTGGACATCTTCCACCGGCTGGGCTTTGCCGTGGCGCTCGGTCCGGAAGCGGAAACCGAATGGCTCAACTTCGGAGCCCTCAACTTCCCGCCCGATCATCCAGCATTGGACATGCACGACACGCTCTACCTGGACGTGGGGGGAGATCCCGCGCCCGGCGACCGCATGTTGCTCCGGACCCACACGTCCCCGGTCCAGATCCGCACCCTGCAGGCCTCGCCGCCTCCCGTGCGCGTGGTGATTCCGGGCCTATGCTATCGGAAGGACACGTTCGACGCGTCCCACGCGCCGGCATTCTCCCAGATCGAAGGCCTGGCGGTGGACGAGGGCATCACCTTCGTGGACCTCAAGGCGACGCTGGTCCATTTCGCCCACGACTTCTTCTCTCCCGACACGCGGGTGCGTTTCCGGCCGTCGTTCTTTCCGTTCACCGAGCCCTCGGCCGAGATGGACATCGGCTGCCTGCTGTGCGGCGGCTCGGGGTGCCGTGCCTGCAAGGGCTCCGGGTGGATGGAGATCCTGGGCTGTGGCATGGTCCACCCGCACGTGCTCGAGAATTGCTCTGTCGACCCGGAGCGATACACCGGCTTCGCCTTTGGTATGGGCCCGCACCGGATCGCCATGCTGCGCTACGGCATTCCCGACATCCGGATGCTGTTCGAGGGAGACATGCGTTTCCTGGAGCAGATCCATGCCTGAGTCGCCCGACGTGAAGGTCCTGCCATGATCGTGTCACGGAAGTGGCTGGAGGCCTTTCTCCGCCAACCGCTCGACAGCCACGACCTGACCGAGCGTTTGGCCATGCTCGGGGCACCGGTCGACGCCGTGGAGCAGAGCCACGCCGCCATGGCCGACCTGGTGGTCGGCCTGGTCGAGGCCGTCGAGCCCCATCCGGACGCAGACAAGCTGAGCGTCTGCTCCGTGAATGACGGTGGCGACGAGCTCCTCCAGGTGATCTGCGGCGCCCCCAATGTCACCGCGGGCAAGCGTTACCCATTGGCCCGGGTCGGGACCACCCTTCCAGGAGGCCTGACCATCGAAAAGCGCAAGATCCGCGGGCAGGTGTCGCGCGGCATGTTGTGCTCGGCCCGGGAACTGGAAATGGGGGAGGACCATACCGGGATCCTGGAACTGGTCACCGAGGCCGCGGCCGGCTCGAGTTTGCTCGACGCCCTCGATCTCGACGACGAGTCGCTTGAGGTCGATGTCACGCCCAACCGGCCCGACCTCCTCGGGCACAAGGGAATTGCCCGGGAACTGGCGGCATCCTATGGACGGCAGTTCCGGTTGCCCACCATTCCCGGTGGCGGAATGGCGATCCCCGCGCCGATCCGAGCCGACGGAGCCGAGGGGACCACCGGTGGCGTCCGCGTGGCCATTGAAGACCCGGAGGGGTGTCCGCGCTTTCTTGGTGCCGTCATTCGCGGCGTGACCATCGGGCCCTCTCCGGCGTGGCTGCGCAACCGCCTCGAGGCGGTGGGCATCCGGTCCATCAACAACGTCGTGGACGCGACCAACTACATCCTCATCGAGTTGGGGCAACCGACCCACGCCTACGATCTGCAGACCCTGCGTGGGTCGGCCATCATCGCCCGCCGTGCCGGCGACGGTGAGGGGCTGACCACGCTGGACGGCAAAGACCGCACCGCCTCGGCGGACATGACACTCATCGCGGACGCCGAAGGCGCCATTGGCATCGGTGGGGTCATGGGAGGCGAAACCACCGAAGTCCGGGATACGACGACCGACATCTTCCTGGAGTGCGCCTCATTCCAGCCGTCCCGCATTCGTCGCACCCGCACCGATCTCGGCCTCAGCACCGATGCCTCGTTCCGGTTCGAGCGCGGTGTCGACAAGTGGGGCGCGCCCGATGCGCTGCGGCGCTGTCTGGAGATCCTCCTCGCGACGGCCGGAGGAGAATTGGACGGCTCTCCCGTCGACGTGTGGCCCGAGACGACGCATCCGCCACGCATCTTCCTGCGGGCCGAACGGGTGCGGCAGGTGCTGGGTGAGGACATTCCCTGGGCCAAACTGGAGGAGTACCTGGTGGCCATCGGCGCTACCGTCGTCTCCAAGCCCGACGATGGACGAATCGCCGTTGACGTCCCCGGCTGGCGCCCGGACTTGACCGAGGAGATCGACCTGGTCGAGGAAGTGGCCCGGATGCATGGCTACGACAACTTCCCGTCCGACCTCCGGCCATTCAGGGTCGGGACCCTGCCGGATGACCCAGCCAGCGTGGCCGTCGCGACGGTCCGCGATGGCCTGGCAGCCGCCGGGCTCAACGAGGTCGCTACCATGCCCATGGCGGGGCCTGACGGGGAGGGGTGCGTCGCGGTCCTCAATCCGCTCTCCAGCCAGGAGGGATTCCTGCGCCGGCGACTCATTCCTGGCCTGACCCGTCAAGTCGAGCGCAACTGGGCTCTCGGCGTCAGGGACGTCCGCCTGTTCGAGGTCGGAACGGTGTTCGAAGCCGCGGACCCCGGCCAGCGACCCCGGGAAGAAATCCGGGTGGCGGGCGTCATTACCGGCCAATGGCAGCCGCGCCACTGGAGCGACGGCGAGATGAGGGATGTCAACCGCTGGGATGTGGCCGGCCTGTTCCACCGGGCCGTCGCCCTGGCGTATCCGTCGGCTACCGTGCAAGTTGATGGGGAGTCATGGGTTGCCGTGTCCCCGGAGGGCCAGGAGACCATTGGCCGGACCCACCGTCTCGACGCCGATGCCCCACCGTGGGCGGCCCCGGTCTACGGGTTCGAGGTAAGGGTCCACCCGGGGACTCGTGAAATTCGACGCTATCAGGCCCTGCCCGAGACGCCGGCGTCTACCAGGGATGTGTCGTTGTTGATCCCACCCGGGGTGACGGCGGCACAGGTCGATCGGGCCATGCGCGTCGTCAAGGGGACGCGGCTCGAATCTCTCGAGGTCCTGAGCGAGTTCCACGGCGGCGATCTTCCTGCCGGACACCGGACGGTGGCGTTCCGGCTGACGTTCCGGGATCCCCAGCGGACGCTTCGGGACAAGGACGTGGAAAAGGCCTTTGGGAGGATTCTCGCGGCGGTCGAACGCGAGGTGGGTGTGGCCCCGCGAGGGGCAGGCGAGGCCCCAGGCGAAGGGTGAATCGATGACGTATCAACGACCTGATCATCCAGCGTTGGCCGAGCTCGAGGCTCTGGTCCGCAACCTCGGCGAGGAAGCCTCGGTGTGGCGGCATCGGACCCTCAAGGCCGAGGCGGCGCTGGCGAAGCTCCGTGACGAGACGGGGGCGCTCGGGGGTCCTGAGTTGATGGAGTCGCGCCAGCAGGTCGTCCAGCTTGAGCGCGAGAACGAAGACTTGCGTCGCCGGGTGGCCACGGCTGCCTCGAAGGTCTCCATTCTGGCCAAACGGTTGGCGTTCCTGGAACGGGACGCGGTGAGCGAGGCCTCATGAGCGACAAGCACGCTGTTCGCGTCACCATTGGCGGTGAGGAGTTCACCGTCCGATCAGAGCATGCGCCCGAGTACACCATGGAGGTAGCGGCGTACGTCGACGAGGCCCTCGCCGGCGTCCGGGCCAAGGTGCCGATGGCCGATTCGCACAAGGCGGCCATTCTCGCGGCGCTGTCGATTACCGATGAGTTGTTCCAGGCTCGGCGAGGAGACCAGGAGGCTGCCGCGCGTCTGATCGCGCTGGCGGACGACGTCGCCCGCCTGCTGCCTCCGGCCAAACGTGGCCGGCGCGCCAAGGGGGCGTACACGAGCACCACTTGACCACCGACACGGGGTGCGCCCCGTGTTTGGAGATAAATCACATGTCTGATTCGCTCCTGGTATCCCTCCTCGGGGGAGCGTCCTTCGGCCTGGCCGTCGCCGTCACCGGCATCCTGGTCTACATCCGCAAGCAACGCCGCTCCGCCTCCAGTATCGTGGCGACGGCCACCCGGGAAGCCAAGAAGCTCCAGGCCGAGGCCACCCGTGAAGCCGAGGCGTCGAAGGCGGCGGCGGTACTGGCGGGCAAGGAAGAGGCGCTCCGGACCCGGGAAGACGCCGAGCGGGACGCCGAACGGCGCCGTGACGAACTCAAGAGCCAGGAGCGCCGCGCCGATGAGCGCGAGCGGGCGCTGGACCGGCGGGCCGAACAGGTCGGCGCCCACGAGGATGCCCTGGCGGCCAAGGCGGAAGGCCTGGTGCAGCAGCGCGAAGAAGTCGAGAAGATGCACCTCGCCCTCGAAGCGCAGTTGCGGAAGCAGCGCGAGGTTCTGGAGCGCGTGAGTGGCCTGGGACGTGAGGCTGCGCGTCAGGAAGTCCTGCAGCGAGCCGCCGACGAAACCAAGAGTGAGGCCGCGGCCCTGGCGCGCGACATCAAGGAGCAGGCCAAGCGAACGGCGGACCGGGAAGCCAAACGGCTCGTCGCCATGGCGGCCCAGCGCATCGCCTCCGAACACACGGCGGAGTCGACGGTCGCGGCCGTGACGCTTCCCAACGATGAAATGAAGGGCCGGATCATCGGCCGAGAGGGCCGCAATATCCGGGCGTTCGAGACCGCGACCGGGGTGGACGTCATCATCGACGACACGCCGGATACCGTGGTCGTGAGCTGCTTCGAGCCGATCCGGCGGGAAGTGGCGCGCCGCAGCCTCGATGCCTTGATCACCGACGGTCGCATCCATCCCGGGCGTATCGAAGAGGTCGTCGCCAAAATGCGGACCGAACTCGAGGAGCAGCTGATCGAGTTGGGCGAGCAGGCCGCCTACGAGACGGGCGTGCACGGACTCCACCCGGAGATGATCAAGCTGGTGGGACGCATGCGCTACCGGACGTCCTACGGCCAGAACATCCTGGAACACTCCAAGGAAGTGGCCTGGCTGGCCGGCGCCATGGCCGCGGAACTCAAGTGTGACGTCGCCCTCGCCAAGCGCGGTGCGTTGCTGCACGATGTGGGCAAAGTGCTGACCCACGAGAGCGAGGGGACCCACGTCGAGTTGGGCGTGGAGGTCGCGACCAAGTACGGGGAATCCCCGCCGGTGATCAACTGTATTCACGCGCACCACGATGATGCCCCACACGAGTCGGTCGAATCGGTCCTGGTCCAGGCGGCCGATGCCATCAGCGGGGCCCGCCCCGGGGCGCGTCGCGAGGCCTTCGAAACCTACGTCAAGCGTTTGACCCAGCTGGAATCGATCGCCAACGGCTTCGAGGGCGTGGAGAAGAGCAACGTCATCCAGGCCGGGCGGGAAATCCGGGTCGTGGTCCACCCCAATGCCGTGGATGACTCCCGGGCCTCGGCGTTGAGTGAGGAGATTGCCCGTCGGGTCGAGAGTGAGGTGCAGTATCCAGGTCAGATCAAAGTCGTTGTCATTCGAGAAACCCGAGCCGTGGATTTTGCCAGATGAGTGCTAGGATCATTGACGGAAAAGCCATAGGAAAAGCCGTACGCGCCGACGTCGCCGAGGAGGTGGCGAAGCTGACAGCCGAAGGGGTCGTGCCGGGACTGACGGTCGTGCTGGTCGGCGACGATCCGGCCAGTCATGTCTACGTCCGCATGAAAGGCCGCGCCTGCGAAGAGGCCGGCATGAACTCCGGAACGGTCCGGCTCCCGGAAACGGTCAGCGAAGACGAACTGTTGGCCACCATCGACGGTCTCAACGCCGATCCGGCGGTGCATGGCATGCTGGTGCAGTTGCCCCTGCCGGACCACATCGACGAGGGCAAGGTGCTGTTGCGCATCGACCCCCGGAAGGACGTGGACGGGTTTCACCCGGTGAATGTCGGCAAGCTGGTGGCGGGTGATCCGACCGGCTTCAAACCGGCGACACCCTACGGCGTCCAGGAGATGCTGGTGCGCTCGGGCATCGAGACCTCCGGGGCCCATGCCGTCATCGTGGGACGATCCAACATCGTCGGCAAACCGATGGCCAACCTGCTGGTGCAGAAGGGCCCGGGGGCCAACGCCACGGTGACGGTGTGCCACTCACGCACCCGTGACATCGGTGCGGTGACCCGCCAGGCCGACATTCTCGTCGTCGCCATGGGGAAGCCCGAGTTCGTCACAGCGGACATGGTCAAGCCCGGGGCAACGGTCATCGACGTGGGCATCAATCGTGTCGATGACGCCACCCGCGAGAAAGGCTACCGATTGGTGGGTGATGTCGCCTACGAGCCGGTTGCCGAGGTGGCTTCGGCCATCACGCCGGTCCCGGGTGGGGTCGGACCGATGACCATCGCCATGCTCCTCAAGAACACCCTGCAAGCCGCGACCGCTCTCAAGAAGGCCGCCGTCGCTTGAGATAGGCACCGGCCGGGGCCAGGCGAGGGCTGGGTCGGGACCGGCCCGACCGGAGACCCCGGCCCGGCGCTGGGGACCTGGCCCAGGCCCCACTCACGTACCCTGAAAGCTCCCGCAGATGCTCTCGAGCCCGCCATCGCTCTTCGACCAGTCCCCTTCCGACGCCGCCTGGACCATCGGCCGGTTGATGGTGACGGCCAAGCAGGTGCTCGAGCGTGGCATGCAGTCGCTCTGGGTCCAGGGGGAGGTGTCCGGCTTCAAGTCCTATCGAAGCGGCCATTGGTACTTCACCCTGCGCGATGCCGACGCCCAGGTCCGTTGCGTCATGTGGCGGGACGACGCCCGCCGCGTGCGCCAGGAGCCCGCTGAAGGGGCCACCGTGTTCGCCTATGGCGCCCCGTCCCTGTGGCCCGAGCGCGGTGAATTCCGCTTCACGGTCAAGAGGCTCATTCGCACCGAGGGGTTGGGGCTGCAGCAGGCCCTGGTGGAAGAAACCCGGGCGACCCTGGCGGCCGAAGGATTGCTGGATGCCGGTCGCAAGCGTCGTCTGCCCGCCATGCCGTGCGCCATCGCCCTGGTCACCAGCGCTGACGGCGCCGTGCTCCATGACGTCGTCGCGGTGGCACGCAAGCGATGGCCTCTGGTCCGCATCCTGGTGATCGGGACCCGAGTCCAGGGCGATGGAGCCGCCGCGGAGGTGATCCACGCCTTGCAGCGCGCCGAGCGTCTGCCGGGCATCGACCTGTGCATCGTGGCCCGGGGCGGAGGGGCGCGGGAGGATCTGGCGGTCTTCAACGACCTCGCCGTGTGCCGGGCGCTCGCCGCCTTGTCGGTCCCGACCATCTCCGCGGTCGGGCATGAGACCGACGTGTCCCTCACGGACTTGGTGGCCGACGTGCGAGCGCCGACGCCCTCGGCTGCCGCCGAGATGGCGCTGGCGGACCAGGAGGTGGTCCGGCACCAGGTCGACGCGTTGGCGAACAGACTCGCTGGAGGACTGCGCAGCCGGACCCGGCTCGCTTCCGAACGCCTCGGTCGGGCCGCCGACCGGCTCGGCACGAGCCTGGACCGTTCGCTGAGGGACAGAAGGGCCCGGGCCGACCGACTGGGCGTGGCACTCGACGCGCTGAGCCCGCTCCGGACCCTGGAACGCGGCTACAGCATGGCTCTGTCCCCCACGGGCCAGATCCTCAAGCGTCACGACCAGTTCTTTCCGGGAGACACCTTCCGCCTCAGGGTAGCCGATGGCGAGGTGCCGGCCCGGGTGGAGGAAGCATGACCGAGGAAGAGACCGGGGAGCACGTGCCCCTGGAGGCAGACCTCGAGAGGCTCGAAGAGATCGTCCGTCTCCTCGAATCGGACTCGCCGGAACTTGATCAGGCCCTGGCCCTGTTCGAAGAGGGTGTTGCCCGGCTGCGCCAGGCGCGCCACCGGCTGGCCCAGGCCGAAATCAAGGTCCAGCGGGTCCTGGAACAAGCTGACGGAACGCTGCATCTCGAGGAGATCCGTGACCCGTCCGAGTGAGCCCGGCTCGCCGCTGGCACTGCTGCAGGAGGCCCGTACCGCGGCCGACGCCATTCTGCACCAGTGGGCCGACACGCTCGAGCTTTCGGTCGCTGGAGCCGAGGGGCGTGGCCTGGCCTACGCGCTCCGCGGACCGGGGAAGCGCATCCGCCCGGCCCTGGTTCTTGCCGCGTACCGTTCGGTCGGTGGCAGCAATCCGGACGTCGCGGTGCTCGCTGCGGCGGTCGAAACGGTCCACACCTACTCGCTGGTCCACGACGACTTGCCCTGCATGGACGACGACGACCTGCGCCGTGGCCGGCCGACGACCCATGTGGCATTCGATGTGCCGGTGGCCACGAAGGTCGGGTTCCGGCTGGTGCCCGTGGCGGTGCAGATGCTGGTCGAAGGCGCCAGGCGGCTGGGCCTGACCGACGACCAGGCGGGACGCGTCGCCCAGGAGTTGCTCCAGGCCAGCGGCATCGAGGGGATGGTAGGCGGCCAGTGGCTGGATCTCGAGGCGGAGGAGCAGGCCCTCGATCTCGAGGCCCTCATGCGGATTCACCGCGGCAAGACCGGTGCCCTCATCCGGGCCTCCTGTGTGGTCGGCGGCCTGGCGGCCCGTGCCGAACCCCGCCAGGTCGAGGCGCTGGCCGCCTTCGGGGAGGACATCGGCCTGGCGTTTCAGGTGGCGGACGATGTCCTGGACTCGACCGGCACCAGTGACCAGCTGGGCAAGACCGCCGGACGCGATGAAGCGTTGCGCAAGTCCACCTATGCCAGGCTCTTGGGGGTCGAGGAGGCCCGCCTCGAGGCCGCCCGGCTGGCTCGGCGGGCGGTGGGTCATCTGGAGCAGGGAGGGGTGCCGGCGGAGGCACTCGGTGCGCTGGCGGAGTATATTGTGACACGAGAATCCTGATTCACTCAGTCGTGGTTGCCATGTCTCTTCTCGAAGCCATTTCCAGTCCTGACGACCTCAAGAAACTCGCCCCCGAGCAGCTCCCTCAGCTGGCCGAGGAGATTCGCGAGCGACTCATCGAGTGCTGTTCCATCACCGGCGGGCACATCGGGGCCAGCCTCGGCGTCGTCGAATTGACCATCGCCCTGTTGTACCTGCTGGACTCGCCCCGCGACAAGGTGCTCTGGGACGTGGGGCACCAGGCCTATGCCTGGAAACTGCTCACCGGGCGCAACGAGCGCTTCCCCACGCTGCGACAGGAGGACGGGATCTCGGGCTTCCTGCGCCGGGTCGAGAGTGAGTACGACCACTTCGGAGCCGGCCACGCCGGGACCGCCATGTCCGCCGCGCTGGGGATGGCCACTGCGCGCGACCTCAAGAACGAGGCGTTCAAGGTGGTCGCGGTGACCGGGGACGGTGCCCTCACCTGCGGTCTGTCCTACGAGGGGATGAACAACGCGGGACACTCGGATCGGGACGTCATCCTCATCGTCAACGACAACGGGATGTCGATTGCGCCGAATGTCGGCGCCATCAGCAAGATGCTGGGCGGCATCGTGGCCGACCCGCGTACCAACCGGGTGCGGGACCGCATCAAGGGCGCCACCATGCGCCTGGGGAATGTCTTCGGCGAGGGTGTCGTCGATTTTGCCAAGAACGTCGAAGAATCGGTCAAGAACCTCTTCTCCGAGGGGATGCTGTTCGAGGAACTGGGCTTCCGGTACTTCGGCCCCATCGACGGTCACGACCTGCCCCAGCTGCTCGAGACCATCGGCTTCGTGCGGGACATGAAGGGGCCACGCGTCATCCACGTCCTCACCGAAAAGGGCAAGGGCTATCACTTTGCCGAGGCCAACCGCGAGAAGTGGCACGGCCTGGCGGCGTACGATCCGGTCACCGGAGAGATGCGCAAGAAGGCCAGTGGGCCGCCGGCCTGGACCAAGGTGTTCGGAGACGGCTTGAGCCAGTTGGCTGAGGAGTACCCCAACGTCGTCGCGATCACGGCGGCCATGCCGGCGGGCACGGGGACCAACATCTTCCAGCAGCAGTGGCCCGACCGCTTCTTCGATGTCGGCATCGCCGAAGGGCATGGGGTGACCTTCGCGGCGGGGCTCGCGACGGAGGGCATCAAACCGGTCGTGGCCATCTACAGCACGTTTCTCCAGCGCGGCTTCGACAACATCATCCACGACGTCGTCGTCCAGGAACTGCCCGTGGTGTTCTGCATGGACCGCGCCGGCCTGGTCGGTGAGGACGGCCAGACTCACATGGGGCTGTACGACATCGCCTACATGCTGGCGCTGCCCGGAATGACCGTGACCGCGCCCAAGGATGGCGCCGAACTGGTTGGCCTCCTCCGCACCGCCATCGAGCACGACAGCGGACCGTTCTGTACCCGCTACCCGCGAGACAAGGCGCCCGCCGAGGTGCCCCACGCCTCACAGATCCCGGCGGTTCCCTACGGAACCTGGGAAGTGCTCCGCGAGGGGTCCGATACCGCCATCCTGGCGGTGGGGACCATGGTGTTTCCAAGCCTGGAAGCGGCCGAGGCGCTGGCTGAAGACGGGATCGACGTGACCGTGGTGAATTGCCGTTTCCTCAAGCCGCTCGACACGGCCACGTTGGAGTCGTTGCTGCAGAGTCACGACCGCCTGGTGACGGTCGAGGAAGGGGCTGTCGTCAACGGCTTCGGCGCCTATCTGGCCGAGCGGCTGCAGACCACGCACCCCGAAGTGCACAGTGTGGCGCTTGGCGTCCCCGACCAGTTGCAGGAGCACGCCCCCCGGGCCCGTCAGTTGGAACGGTTCGGGCTGACGGCCGACGGCATCGCGCGCCGCATCCGGAGTCTGCTGCGGCACGAAGAGGAGTCGCTCGAGCCGCGATGAACGTCGGGGTCGTCGCCAACACGCGCTACGGGGATCTCCGCAACGTGCTGCGTGAGTTGCGGCGTCTGGCCCCCGCTCGCGGCATCACCCTCTTCACCGAAGAGGATCTGGTCCCGGTGTGGGACGACGAGGTCCCCCCGATCACCGGGGCGGCTCTCGACGCGCTGGTGGCGTTCGGTGGCGACGGCACGTTGTTGCGCGGCGCCCGGCTGCTGCAGGGCCGCGAGATTCCCATTCTCGGATTCAACCTCGGCAGGGTCGGGTTCCTGACCTGGGCCGGCATCGGCGATCTGGCCCCCGCGCTCGACGCCCTGGTGTCGGGCGATCTCGTCATCGACCGGCGCCAGGTCCTGTCTCCGAGAATCGTCAGCGCCGACGGCGAGATCCAACCGCTGCACCACACACTCAACGATGTGGCCGTCCACAAGGGCGGGGTGGCGCGCGTGGTCCGGCTCAACGTCATCATCGAGGGAGAAATCATCGGGCCCTACAGCGCCGATGGCATCATCATCGCCACCCCGACCGGCTCGACCGCCTATTCGCTGAGCGCCGGCGGGCCCATCATCGTGCCGGGAGTCCAGGGCATGGTGGTGACCCCCATCTGCGCCCACACGCTGGCCGTCAGGCCGGTGGTGGTCCCGGCCCACTACTCGATCATCGTCGAACCGCTGCCGCCGTGGGGGGAAGAGGATCTGTTGGTGTCGCTGGATGGCCAGACCTCAGCCCGACTGCACCCGGGCGACCGGGTCGAGATCCGGCGCGCACCCACCGCCGTCATGCTGGCGCGCTTCGGCGGCCAGGAGTTCTTCAACCGCATGCGACAGAAACTCAACTGGGGCGACCTCTCGGACCGCTCGCTCGACTGATCCATGTTGACTGAACTGCGGGTCCGGAACCTGGCGACCGTCGCCGACGTGACCCTCGCTCTCGGGCCCGGGCTCAACGTGCTGACTGGCGAGACCGGGGCCGGGAAGTCCATGCTGGTCGATGCCCTGGCCCTGCTGCTCGGCGAGCGGGCCGACTCCCAGGCCCTGCGCCCGGGAGCCCGGAAGGCCATCGTCGAAGGTGTGATCGAAGGCGTCGCATCGCACCTGGCGGGACGGATCGAGGCCCTGGGGCTGGACGTGGACGAAAGCCGTCTGGTGATCCGGCGCGAGGTGTCGACGGAGGGACGCTCTCGGGCCTGGGTCAACGGCAGTCCCACCACCATGACCGTCCTGACACGGTTGGGGGCCCTGGTCGTCGACCTGCACGGTCAGCACGACACCCAGTCCCTGCTGCATGCCGAATCCCAGCGCGACATTCTCGATGCCTACGGCGGGGCGGAGGGCGACCGGCACGCCGTCATGGAGGCGCACGAACGGGTGGCGGCGCTCGAACGGGAGCACGCCGATCTGGTCGGTCGCCGTGATGAAGTGCGTCGTCGGGCGGACTACTTGCGACATGTCGTTGCGGAGATCGGCGAGGCGGAACTGGTACCGGGAGAGGACGCCGAGCTGGACCGGGAAGCCACTCGGCTGGGCGAAGCCGATGCCATCGAGTTGCAGGCCCAGGCCATTGTCGTCGCCCTGGACGAGGGAGAGCACCCGGCGCTGCACGCCCTCGCCGAGGCCGAACGGGCGCTTGACGCGCTGGAGCGGCTCGACCCGGCCGTGGGCGCCTGGCGTGAGTTGCTCGATGGCGCCTACGCCAATCTGAGCGAGCTGGCGCGGACCGCTTCGCAGTACACCAGTGACATCGACCACTCCCCGGAACGGCTGGCGGAAGTGGAGAACCGCCGGGACGTCCTGGCCCGACTCAAGGGCAAGTACGGCCATACGCTCGACGCCGTGCTGGAAACCGAGGACAAGGCTCGGGAGGAACTCAACGTCCTGGACACCGCGGACGTCGACCTGGCGGCCCTCGAGGCCAGGCGCGCGGCGGCGCAGGATGCCTTGGCGGCCGCCTGCGGGCGACTGACCGACAAGCGCGCCACCGCCGCCGGTCGGCTGGGACGCGCCGTCAACAAGCTCCTGCCCGGGCTGGGACTTCCGGGTGGTACGCTCAGGGTCGACCTCCCGCCTCTGGCGGCCCCCGGCCTGATGGGACAGGAGGCGGTCGTCTTCCTGGTCTGCCTCAACGAAGGGATGGAGGCACGGCCCCTCAGGAAGGTTGCCTCCGGGGGGGAGCTGTCACGCATCATGCTGGCGCTCAAGGTCGTGCTGGCGCAACACGACCGCATCGGCACCCAGGTCTTCGACGAAGTGGACCAGGGTATTGGTGGCGAGGTCGGAGGTCAGATTGGAGAGGCCCTGGCCCGGATCGCGGACCGGCGCCAGGTCCTCGTCATCACGCACCTGCCGCAGATCGCCGGCAAGGCGGACCGGCATCTGGTGGTGGCCAAGGGTTCTGACGAGGGAATGGCGACCAGCGATGTGTCGGTGATTCACGGCGAGGACCGGGTCCTGGAGCTGGCGCGGATGCTGGGCAGCGCCGAGAGCGCCGCGGCCAGGAAACACGCCAAGGAACTACTGACCACGGGCCGGTAACGATCGGCCCCGGGCACCCTCGCCCTAGGTCTCTCTCGACTCCCGCCGTCTGGTCACCACCAGCACGTCTCCCATTTGACGGCGTTTCCGGTATCCCAACAGGTGGAACACTTCCAGCGCGAACCAGCGCGCCACGCGGCCGTTGACCAGCAGGGTGTCCCGGCGAGTGGGGTCCCGCTGGACGCCGGGGAGCAGTGGGAGCAGCACGTCGACCTTGAGTCGGCGCAGCAGCGCGGAGACGCCGAGCCAGAATCGACTGAACTCCCGGGTAATGAAAAAGCCGTCATCACCGACCGGCTGATAGAGGGGCATGAGGATCAGGCCCTTCTCCGGAGCATGTACTGCCCCCGATTCGTCCATCGCCAGGTGTTCTCCTTCGACGACCGGCTGGAAGCTGGCGTAGCCGGGCTGCATGACGAACTCATCCTGGGGGCCGACGAAGTGCCGGTGTCGTACCTCGAGGACGCGCGGCAGCGAGGGGTCGATCCCGGCCAGAAAGGCCCTGGCCTGCGCCACCCGATCCTCGGCACGCGTATCGGTCAGGACTCCCGAGAACGACAGCGCCAGCCAGATGGTCGCTTCGATGGCGTCGACCGATGAGGCCGCTTCGTGGCGGCCGCCTTCGATCCCCAGGGTGATATGGCCGCGGTCGTTGAAATACTCCAGCATGGTCCCTTCGAGATGCTCCTCCAGACCCATGATGAGGGGGATGGGGAACTGCAGCGCAAAGCCTCGGTTCCGAAGCGTGTCGCCCACGGTGGCGAATGGGGCGCTTTCGCCTGAGGTGGTATGCAGGTCCAGGAGGTAGGTCTCGCCGTCGGCGGCAGCCAGCAGGTCCGAGATGGTGTCGTGCAGTTCGATCAGGTCCGTGTCTTCCGAGACCTCGGGGCGGGGTTCGCGGTCCAGCGTGAGCTGGGCCATCCGTTCGCGCGTCCAGTGCCGGTTCAGGTCGGCGTCGATCTGACGCCGGTGCTGCCGCAGGGCCGGCTCATTGCCCCGGAGGGCCGCGAAGGTGCCACTCAGGGCGTACCCCTCCGCCGACAGCTCGGCGAGGACCCTGCTCAGGGCTTCGACCCCGGCGTGTTCGTTGCCGTGCATGCCTGCCACACACACCAGGACGGGCCCCGGTCGAGGCCCGTCCAGCCGTCCCAGCAGGCGTGTGGTGGTCACGTCGGGGTTGCTGGTCAGAGTCACGCTACTCCCGGTTCAGAGGTCTTCGCCCAGCTTCTCCTGCAGGAGTCGTTGGGCAATGGGCATGAAATCTCCGATGCTGACGATGCCGACCAGCACTTCATCCTTGACGACCGGGAGGCTGGTGATCTTGCCGGCCCGCATCAGCTCGATGGCCTCGAGCGTGGTCGTCTCGGGCGAGACGGTGACCGGGGCCGGGTCCATCAAGTCCTGGACCGGGATGGTCAGTTCGCCCTCCGTCGGCCGGGCCGTGGCCAGCGCCCTGAGCACCGCCCCGTAAGATAACAACCCGATCAAGCGGTGGTCCTCGTCCTCCACCGGCACCTGGCGAACGCCCTTCCAGTCCATCAGCAGGGCGGCCAGATCCACCAGTTCGTCCTTCTTGACCGTGAACAGGTCGGTGGTCATGTACTGCTCCACCCGGACGTAGTGCTGTCGCCAGTTGGCGCTGCCGGACAGCGAGGCGGCCTCCCAGCGGTGCCCCGGAAGACCCAACTGCTGGTAGTGGGACATGGCCGCCGTGAGCGCCGCGAGGCGTTCGCCCTGGGTCCCATCGGTGCCCAACTCCTCGAGCGAACGCTCGAGCCAGTGTGCTCCGGTCATGCGTGTCTCGACACGTTCCTGGATGACGCCGAGGTACTTGTCGATGTCGGCACCGGCGATCCCCGACTCTTCGAGCCCCACCCGGGCCAGCGGGATCAACTCCTCGAGGATCAGGTCCGGTGCGCTGACCGGCTTGCTGTCGAGCCAGGTAAAGCCACCGTTCAGGCCACGCCGTGCCGCGGCCAGCACGTTGGCCCGGGCCTCGCTGAAGGCCATGCGTGACGTGATGTCCGGGTATGCCTTGACCCCGCCCACCAGCATCCCCACCCAGAACGCCGCGTTGGCGACTTCATCCAGGGTCGACGGACCGGCCGGCAGTACCCGGCATTCGATACGCAAGTGGGGCACGCCGTTGTGGACGCCATAACACGGTCTGTTCCAGCGGTACACGGTGCTGTTGTACAACTGGAGGGCCGAAAGGTCAGGGGCTTTGCCCTCTCGCAAGAGCTCCAGGGGATCCTCGTGGGTCACCGAGCCCAGCAGGGCCGGAATGCGGGCAATGTCCTCCTGAAACACCTCGAGCACCGAGTCCTTCACCCACTGCTCGCCGAAACGGACCCGGGGAGCCAGCTCGCGGACGTGGCGGGTCGAGCGCCGGGTGTCGATGGCCTGCTGGAACAGGGCGATCCGGGTTTCGGCCCAGAGGCGGCGGCCGAACAGCATGGGCGAGTTGACCGCGCACGCGACCAATGGGGCCGTGACGGCCTGGGCCACGTTGTAGATCAACGGGAACTCGGCGGGGTCCACCTGCAGGTGCACCTGGAAGCTGGTGTTGCCGCCCTCCAGCATGACCGAATCGTGTTCGAAGTTGAGTTCGTCGGCTCCTTGAATCTGGACACGGTACACGCCGCCGCTCATCTGGTTGATGGCGGTGCTGAGCGCCTGGTAGCGCTCGCGGGGCGTCATGTTGTCGAGGCTCAGGTCCGACTTGGACAGCGTCGGCAGAATGCCGGTGAGCACCACCTCGGCCCGGTGCTTGTGTGCCTCGGCCTGGACGAGGCCCAGCTTCTCGTTCAAGGTGGCGTGGAGCCGGGAGAAGCAATCGCCTCCCAGGTCCAGGGGCGGCAAGTTGACCTCGAGGTTGAACAGCGCAATCTCGGTGGTGAATTCCTTCCCGAGGTTGGCCAGCACCTCGTCGGCCAGAGGCGCCGGGCGCCATCCGCGGTCCACCAGGAACATCTCCTGCTCGGCGCCAATGCGTCGCACGCCGGACTCGATCCGGCCGTCCCGGATCATCTGGTCAAGCGCCCGCAGATCCGTCAGCAACGCCTTGGTGAAGGCGCGAAACTGTAGCGGGTCCTGACTGGTGGTGACGTCCTGGCGGCCCATACGGTCATTCCTCCCGGGGAAAGCCACGCAACTTCGTGGCGGCGGCAAACATGGCAGAATCTACCGGTCGTGGCATGAGCGGCTAGGGGGAGACGATGAGGGAATATTAATGAAAGTGATTCCCGACATGGCGTTAGCGGGCCGGTGGCGGGCCCCACAGGTTGAAGTACAGGCGGATGCCCCCCCGCACGATGATGTTCTTGGGGACCACGCCGGTTCCCGAGGAGACCACCTGTTCGTAGGTCCAGGTAGCCTCGATGGGGAGACCCTTGCCGAGCGGGTCTGAGGCACTGGGGCTCGAGTAGCTGATGCCGCCACCGATGATGACCATGTCGCGCTGCGTTCCATCCGCCATGATCGCAGGGTCGAGGCCGGGGATGGCGTCGGCGGGGCTGGCATATTGGAAGTCGTCGACGGCGTGCCGGCGGTAGATGACTCCCGCCTGGAGCGCGATGGCCGGTGCCAGCCTGAAGAAGGGGCGAGCGCCCAACTGGACGACGCTGCCGGGGGACCAGGTGACCACCGTGATGGGAGCGGCGAAGTTGGTCGGTTCCCGGGGCGACCGCACCGGCCTCTCCACGGTTGCCCCCGAACGAAGGGTGTAGCTGCCGGTCAGGCGGGCGCCCCAGCGGCCCGCACCCCAGTCGAACACGGCCCCGAGGCTCACGTCGGTCTGGCCCGTCCCGGTGCCGATGTCGAGCGGATCGTAGGGATCCTTCGGTTGGCCGGTCGGAAGTCGGGCCTGGGCACTGACTCCCAGCCGGATGCCTCCCAGCCCTTCGTCCCGGTCCCATCTGTCCAGAAGGGCATAGGATGCCCCGAACTCGATGTCACCCATGGACGTGAACGTGGTGTCGATGCGCGTGTCGGCCGTGGAGTCTGTGAGGACCGCCCGGATCCGTTGTCGCACGAAGGGCACCCTGCCATACACCGTCAGGCCCGGCAGGAGGCCCAGGGCGGCCCCGACGCCCATGGTGGTGAAGTTGGTCTCCATCTCAGCGCCGATCAGTGGCGCGACCGGTGGACCCAGCAGCGACTCCACGGTGCCGTCGTTGAAGCGGGCGCCGGCGTTCGTGAAGGCCCCATAGATGTCGATGCGGACGGCCCCCTTGGGGACATCGATGCGTTCCAATTGGGCCGCGAGCGGTGCGGTCAGTGCGGCGCTCAGGAGCGCAGTGCCGGTCAGGCGGCGCAGTGTCCTCGAGGAAACGGGCATGATCACCAGAATACCACGTAGAGCGCCGCGGTCAGCGCCACGACCGTCAGGCCCAGGCCCTTGGCGTGACGGCTCGGGGTCATGTCGATGGGCGGCTGCGATGCGAACGTCACCGGCACCGGCAGTGGTCGGACCACCGTGATGACTGACATCACCGCGATGAGGCACACGAAGGTGATGGCCATGTGGTTGAGGAAGGCGATGTCGGGGGCCAGGACCAGCAACAGGCCGTAGATCACCGGCCCCAGGAGCAGGCCGGCCATCCCGGCCGCCAATGGTGCCGTCCGCACGGCGATGCCGAACACGAAGACCGCGGTGATGGCCGGGGAGATGAAGCCCCAGATCATCTGCATGTAACGGTACACGCCCTCGAACTGCCCCGGCAGCGGGGCCAGCATGATCCCCGCCAGCACGAAGGCGGCGGTGGCCCAGCGCCCGATCCTCACCGTGTCACGGGGCGTGGCGTCGCGCTTCCAGTAGCGTTTGTAGAGGTCCATGGTGAAGATGGTCGACGCCGAGTTGAGCATCGAGTCGAGGCTCGACATGATGGCGCCGAACAGGGCGGCGAACATGATGCCGCGGAGGCCGGAGGGCACCAGTTCCTGAATCAGCACGGCATAGGCCTGATCCCCCGAATCGATCTTGTCGGCAAAGAGCTGCAGTGCGATGATGCCCGGGAACACCACGATGAACGGGATGAGCAGCTTGAGCCCCGCGGCCAGCATGATCCCGTTCTGGGCGGCCTTCAGGGACCGGGCGCCGAGGGTGCGCTGGGTGATGAACTGGTTGAACCCCCAGTAGAAGAAGTTGGGAATCCAGATGCCGAGGAGCAGCGCGGTCCAGGGGATCTCCGGGTGGTCGGCCGGGAGCACCATGTGGAGCTTGTCGTCGTTGGCCGCCAGGAACTCGCCCAGCCCGCCGACGTGGCCCAGCGCCACCCAGGCCACCAGGAGGCCGCCGATCAGCAGCGCGGAGCCCTGGATCAGGTCCGACCACACCACGGCCTTGAGGCCGCCGTAGATGGTGTAGCCGCCGGCCAGGATACCGATGAGCCAGATGCCCACCGTCATGTCGAGGCCGAAGATGGTCTTGAGACCGATGGCGCCGGAGTAGAGCACGCCCGCCACCGCCACGACGACGTAGGCCGCCATCATGTACAGGGCCATGACGGTGCGGGCCTGGTGTCCGAAGCGGTGCTCCAGGAATTCCGGCATGGTGTAGATGCCGATGCGGAGAAACAGCGGTAGCAGGGCCAGGCCCACGACCACCAGGCTGACGGCGGCGATCCACTCGTACGAGGCGATGGCCAGGCCGGCGGAGCCATATCCCGCCCCGGCCATGCCGATGAAGTGCTCGGTGGAGATGTTGGAGGCGATGAGCGAGATGCCGATCAACCACCAGGTGAGGTTGCGGCCGGCCAGGAAGTAGTCTTCCGAGCCTTCCTCGCGCCTGGAGGCGTAGAGCGACACGCCGATGACGAACAGAATGAAGGTGACGAAGGTGATCCCGTCCCACAGCGAGAGCTGCACGTCACCTCCGAATGATTGTGCTCTGGATCATGTTTGCCCGATGGGGCGGTGAAGGGGAGAATGTGCCCGGCCGCTCCACGCGACGCAAGCCGGGCACCGGTCGTGTCCGTCTACTTGTTCTTGCCCCAGTTGACGATCACCATGAAGGGGAACTGGCCCCCCTCCTTGATGATGTTGATGAGGCCAACCTGAACGCCCTTCGCCCGCTGTGCGTAGTTCACCAGGCCGAGCTGCAGGCCGTTGTTGAGCCCCGTCTGGTTCCAGATGGTGCCCCACTGGACCCCCTCGAATTCCCCCTCGTTGATGTTGACCATGCCCCACTGCACGCCCAGGCCCGACCCGGTCAGGTTGACCGCACCCAACTGCACCCCCTTCACGTGCCCCGTGACGTGGTTGGCCAGCCCCAGGTCGAGTCCCGACATCCCGGCGTTGCGTCCATAGAGCAGGTTGAAGCGGAAGGCGGTGATGACGTCCTCGGCGGCATGGATCTGGATGGGCGTCACCAGGGCCAGGTTGACGGGATGCGATTCCTGGGCCTCAAGGGCCGTGGTGGCAAACACCAGGGCGAGGGCGATCGGCAGGGTCATGACTCGACGGGTGGTCATCGTGGCTCCTTTGGATCATGAGATTCGGTTTGCCCGACAGCGGCAATATACTAGGATCGAGGGTCGGACTCAGCCTTGTGCCGCTCCCTCTCATTCCGCCCTTCGTGGAGGGTTCCCCCATCCCGACGCAAGCTCGAACTGAAACGCACCGAGGGTCCGATTTCTGATCCTTGTGGTCAACAATGCAGGGCTCACCTACCGGCCATCCGTTTTGGCCCAACTCCAGATCGGGTCTAGCCGCGTATCTTCCCACGGGGCTTATTACACAAGCTTCACGATCTCGACGGCCGTTGTGGTCGAGGCACACGGCGATCGGCGTCCTGGCACACGTTACTGTTCGGGGTACGTTCCTGCTGGGGTGGACTGCGGCACGGTGCCCGGTCCCATTGACTCACCCGCTCGAGATGGGAAATGGCCGAGACACCGAAGCAGCCGTCAGAGACCGCAACACCGAAGAAGACACCCAAACACCGGAGGCGCCGCATGTGGTTTGCGGTGATCGTCACGGCCCACGTGCTGGGCATCCTGTCGGCCATCAACGCCATCATGACCACCCGCACGTCCCAGGGCGCCATCGCCTGGAGCGTGTCGTTGGTGACGTTCCCGTACCTGGCGGTGCCCGCCTACTGGATTCTGGGGCGCAGCAAGTTCCAGGGCTATGTCACCGCGCGGCAAACGGGCGATGCCCAGATCCACCCGGTGGGCCTGGCAGCGGGGGACAGCGCCAGCGCCTACGTTCTGCCGGAGGCCGAGCTGACGAACGTCGAGGCCGGCCGAGCGGCTCAGCACCTGGCGGGGATGCCGTTTCTATCGGGCAACTCGGCCGAGCTGTTGATCGACGGCGACGCCACCTTCGCCAGCATCCTCCAGGGCATCGACGCCGCCGAGAATTACATCTTGTTCCAATTCTTCATCGTCCACGACGACGACATCGGCCGGAGCGTCAAGGAACACCTCATCGCCAAGGCTAAGGCAGGCGTCCGGGTCTATTTCCTGTACGACGAGGTCGGCAGCCACGACCTCCCCGAGAGTTATAAGGAAGAGCTTCGGGCCGCTGGGGCCGAGGTCTCCGAGTTCGGCACCCGCAGGGGACGCGGCAACCGGTTCCAACTCAATTTCCGCAATCACCGGAAGGTCGTGGTGGTCGACGGCCACACCACCTGGGTCGGGGGGCACAACGTGGGCGACGAATACCTGGGTCGGGACCCGAAGTTCGGTCACTGGCGGGACACCCACGTGCGTATCCAAGGCCCCACGGCTCTGGCGGCCCAGCTGTCGTTCGTTGAGGACTGGCATTGGGCCACCGGCAACGTGCTGAACCTGAGCTGGACTCCGGTACCGTCGCCGGACGGCGACATGCGGGTGCTCATCATCCCCTCGGGTCCGGCCGACCGGCTGGCGACGGCGACGCTGATGTTCATCCACGCCATCAACACG
>JBDHIK010000019.1:0-35645 GCA_039587475.1 Gemmatimonadota bacterium
TGGATGGTCGGCCCCGGATGCAGGTACAGCCCGGGCAGACCCGTGATCAACGACTCAGCGCGGTCTGGGGTCCGGACATCGCCGATTCCCTGATCCCCGTCCAGCATGCGGCCGGAGCGTTCCGGGTGGAAGGCCTCATTCAGCGTCCCGGCGAGGCACGGCCTACGGGGCGCCGCACGCAGCTCCTGATCAACGGCCGTCCCTTTCGCGATCACTTCCTCGTCCGGGCCGCCGAAGCGGGGTACCGCTCGGCGATACACCCCGGGGACCGGCCATCGCTGTTCCTGGCCGTCGAAGTGGATCCGGACCAGGTGGACGTCAACGTGCACCCAGCCAAGCTGGAGGTCCGGTTCCGTGACCGCTTGGGATTGGAACGGGTCGTGGAGGACGCGGTACGCCAGGCCCTGGGTGAACTGCAGTCGGCCGTCCGGCTCGAGACCTGGGCGCCGGCACCGGTGGGGAGCGAAGTCGACGCCACGACGCTGTTCGATCTTGGTGACGATGGCGCTGCCCCCGCGGCCCAGGCGTCTCCGGAGGAGGCCGACGACGATCCGGCCACCGAGATGCGGGCCCAAGCCGACGGCACACCCCTGTTTTCACTCTTCGACACCTACATCCTGTATCAGGGGCGCGAGGGGATCGTCATCGTGGACCAGCACGCGGCCCATGAACGCGTCATCTACGAAGACGTCATGGCCCAGCTCGGTGGCGCCGAGGCTCCTGCACAGCACCTGCTTCTCCCACTGACGGTGGACCTCACCGACGAGGAGCTCGAGGTGCTCGACCAGCACGCCGGACAGTTCCGGGACCTCGGGTTCGAGGTCGAGCCGTTTGGCGGTCGCACCGTCAAGCTGACGACCGTACCCAGTCCGCACCCGCGCTTCGACGCCATGGCCTGTTTCCGGGAGATGGTGGCCGACCTGGCACGGGGCAGATTTGGCGGCTGGGCCAATCAGCTCGAGCGGTTCGCCGCCACCTTCGCGTGCCGGGCCGCGGTCAAAGCCGGACAGACGCTCGATGAGCGGGAGATGCGCGAGTTGCTGCGCCGCCTGTTCAGCACCAAGCTGCCTCCACACGACGTGCACGGTCGCGCCACCATGGTTCAGCTGTCCCGGGAGGAGCTGGAGCGCCGATTTGGCCGTCGGTAGAATTCCCATCATCGTCGGTCCCACGGCCGTCGGAAAGACAGCCGTGGCCCTGGCGCTCCACCGTCTCCTGCCGCTCGAGGTCATCTCGGCCGATTCCCGCCAGGTGTATCGACGGCTCGATATCGGCACCGCCAAGCCATCGCGGAAGGAACTACAGCAGGTACCGCATCTCGGGGTCGATATCGTCGATCCGGGGACGCGCTACAGTGCTGGGCGGTTTGCCCGGGACGCCGCGGGCTGGATCGAGGACGTCCGCCAGCGAGGTCGATTGCCGGTGGTTGTCGGGGGCACGGGGCTCTATATTCGCGCGCTGGTCGAGGGCTTGTTCGTGGAACCGCCCATGGCTCCCGAAGCCCGGGCTGCGGTCCAGGCCTGGGCCGATGGTCTTGACGCCCGGGAACTGGTCCGATGGGCGACCCGTCTCGACCCCGGATTCCAGGGTGGTGGACGCCAGCGCTCCATCCGGGCGGTGGAGATGGTGCTGCTCACCGGGCGGCCCCTGTCCCACTGGCAGGAGGCCGCCCGTGCCGAAGGCGCGGTCGACCCCTGGTACGTGGTGTTGACGGCCCCCCGGCAGGTGCTCCACCAGCGCATCGAGCAGCGGGCCACCACGATGGTCGATCGGGGCCTGGTCGAAGAGGTGGCGTCGGTGTTGGCGGAAGGCCACGCGCCGCATGCGCCGGGACTGGACGGCATCGGGATTCGGGAGGCGGTCGAGTATCTTCACGGCACCAGGGACCGGGCGTCGGTGGCCGGCGCCATCGCGGTGGCCACACGTCGCTACGCCAAACGGCAGGAAACATGGTTCCGCCATCAATTGCGGGGCGACATTCTGCTGCTCGATTCGGTACGAGCTCCAGAGCGCCTGGCTGAGGTGATCGCCGCCCGCTGGCGGCAGCGAGAGGGGAGTGACGACGGACGATGAAGATTGGCATCACCTGTTACCCGACCTATGGCGGGTCGGGCGCTCTGGCAACCGAGTTGGGTCTGGAGTTGGCGCACCGGGGCCACGAAGTGCACTTCATTACCTACGCCTCGCCCTTCCGGCTACGGGAGTACACGGAAGGCGTGTTCTTCCACGAGGTCGATACCAAGATCAGTCGGTACCCCTTGTTCGAGTACTACCCCTACACGCTGGCCCTCGCCTCCAAACAACACGAAGTGGCGCTGCGTGAGGGTCTGGAAATCCTCCACGTGCACTACGCCATTCCGCACGCCACCACGGCGTGGCTGGCCCGGGAGATGCTGAAACAGGAAGGGCACCCGATCAAGGTCATCACCACGCTGCACGGCACCGACATCACCCTGGTCGGGCAGGAATCGAGTTTCTACGCCATCACCAAGTTCTCGATCGAAAGCTCGGACATGGTCACGGCGGTCTCCGACTACTTGCGGGACGAGACGAAACGCGCCTTCGGATGCGGCAATTGCGTCCTCAAGGTCATTCCCAACTTCGTCAATCTCAACGAGTACCATCCCGCCGAGGACCCCCGCGCCAAGCGTGACGGACTGGCTCCGGCGGGGCACAAGATCATCACCCACATGTCCAACTTCCGTGAGGTCAAGCGGGTGAAGGACGTGGTGCGCATCTTTGCCCGCGTCCGGCATGCCATGCCGGCGACTCTGCTGATGATCGGCGACGGCCCGGAGCGCGACAACGCGGAAGCGGAGGCGCGTGCCCTCGGCGTCGACGCGGATGTGCGGTTCTTCGGGCGCATCGACTCCGTCGCCAACCTGCTGCAGGCCTCGGATCTGTTCCTGCTGCCGTCGCAAGGAGAGTCCTTCGGCCTTGCGGCCCTCGAAGCCATGGCGTGCGGCTGCCCCGTGGTCGCCAGCCGGGCCGGCGGTCTCCCCGAGGTCGTGCAGGACGGCGTCAGTGGCATTCTCGAGCCGCCGGGATCGGTCGAGGCCATGGGGCGACGGGCCCTCGAGCTGTTGCGCGATCCGGCGCGGTACGCAGCCATGCGCGAGGCAGGGATCCAGGCGGCGCGGACCTATAGTGCCGACGACATCATCCCCCAATACGAGCGGGCCTACCAGGAGGCGCTTGGATGACCTTGCCATGGTGGCAAGGCATCGTCCTGGGAGTGGTCCAGGGACTCTCGGAGTTTCTCCCGGTCTCGAGTTCCGGACATCTGGTGCTGGCGCAATGGCTCCTCGGCTACCAGTCGCCTGGAGTCAGTTTCGAGGTCTTCCTGCACGTGGCCACGCTGCTCTCCGTGGTGCTGGTGTACCGGCGCCGGGTCGGGTGGCTGGTGCACGGGATGCTCACCAGGGATGGGGAGGCATGGCGCTTCGCCGGCCTCCTGATGCTCGCGTCCATCCCGGCGGCGATCGCGGGGCTGCTGTTCCGCGATGTGTTCGAAGCACAATTCGAATCTCCCGTCGCGGTCGGGTCGGCCTTTCTCATGACCGCCGCAATTCTCTGGAGCACGCGCGGGCTGCCCCGGTACCCGGAGGAAACTCCGGTCGGGTGGCGGTCGGCGGTGGCCATGGGTCTGGCGCAGGTGCTGGCCATTCTCCCAGGGGTGTCTCGATCGGGAGCCACCATCGGGGCCGGGCTGTGGAGTGGGGGCGGTGCCAGGGCCTCAGCGGAGTTTTCCTTCCTGATGGCCGTCGTCGTGATCGCCGGAACCGGTCTGCTCGAAGGGCTTCACCTGTTGTCGGGCGAAGCCGAGCTCGTGATGGAACCCGGCCTGTTCTGGGCCTTCCTGGCTGCCCTGGGGTCCGGGGTGGTGGCGATCATGTTCCTGGTGATGCTGCTCCGGCGCGGTCGGTTCTATCTCTTCGCCCCATACTGCGCCGCGCTGGGTATCGGCACGCTTCTGTGGGCCTTCCTGCGGTGACCGACACCGGCCTCCGGCGCGTGGCCGTGACAGGTTCCACCAACGACGACCTCCACGCCGCCGCTGAAGGTGGGGCCCCGGACGGGTCGGCGCTGATGGCGGACACGATGACGGCGGGGCGCGGGTCACGAGGACGATACTGGTCTGCCGGGGTTTGCCGGGGTTGGGGGCCTGTGGCTCAGCGTCCTGCGGCGGCCGGTCGTGGGCATGGAGCCCGGCGTCATCAGCCTGCGTGTCGGGCTGGCCGTAGCGGAGACCCTGGACGAACTCACCGGCGTGTCGCCGGCACTCAAGTGGCCCAACGATATCGTGGTCGATGATCGGAAGCTCGGCGGTATCCTGTGCGAGATGCGCTGGCACGGTGACCAGCCGTCCTGGTTGGTGGTGGGCGTCGGACTCAACGTGGCCAACGCCATCCCCGAGGACCTGATCGACTCTGCCACGAGCCTGACCGGGCGATGCCCGGACACCAGCCCGGACGTCCTGGCCAAACCTCTCACCGAGCGGCTGCGTCGGCTGGACGTCGTCACCACGATGCTGACCCCGGAAGAACGGGAGCGGTATGCGGCCCGAGACTGGCTCCGGGGGCGTCTGCTGAAGGACCCGGTGTCCGGTGTCGTGCGCGGAGTCGATGGCACCGGGGCGTTGACGGTAGAGACGGCCGGTGGCGAAGTGCACGCCCTCCATTCAGCCGATTTGAGATTAGATTCGCCAGCATGCTCCTGACGTTCGATGTCGGTAATTCCGAGACCACGGCCGGTGTGTTCGTGGCCAGCAAGCTGGCCCGCCAGTGGCGACTCACGACCCAGCCGGGGAGGACACCCGACGAATGGGGCGTGACCATCGGGAGTTTCCTGCTCCAGGCGGGCTACCAACCGGACGAGATCAGGGCCTCGTGCCTGGCGTCGGTCGCGCCGGCCGTCACCAGCAGCCTGCGCAAGGGGTTGGAGCGGCTCACGGGCGGACCGGTTGCCGAACTGGCCAGCGATACCGACCTGCCGCTCACTCTCGACGTGGATGAGCCACTGGCCGTCGGCGCCGACCGGATCGCCAACTCCCTTGGGGTGCTGGAGCTGTGGCACGGTGACGCCGTGGTCATCGACTTCGGCACGGCGACCACGTTCGATTGCGTCACGGCGGACCGGCGCTTCATTGGCGGCCCCATCATGCCTGGCCTCCGGACCTCGGCCGAGGAGTTGACCCAGAAGGCCGCCCGGCTACCAGCCACCGATCTTACGGCCCCCTCCCGTGTCATCGGCAGGCGGACGGACGACTGTATCAAGGCAGGGGTGCTCTATGGAGCGGCGGATGCGGTCGATGGCATGATCCGCCGCATCCGGGAGGAGTGGCCGACCGACACGCCCCCGACCGTGGTGGCCACGGGCGGCCTGGCCGAGGTGCTGGTCCCGTTCACCGAAGAGGTGGCCAAGGTCGCGCAAGGATTGACGTTGGAAGGCATCCGGGTTGCCGCGCGCCACCTCGGGCTGCAATGGTGACCGCAGGCGTGGCACGGCCAGTGGCTCTGGGCTATACTACACTTCTTCCTCATCGACCGGAGTTTCCATGAGTGTGGCGGTGGAATCCCAGGAGGCCTACGACCTCGGGGACATCCCTCTCATCGTGCGTTCGTCGATCAAGCTGGGCATCATTCAAGGCGTGATGGTGTTCGTGTTTTCGTTGGTCTCGAGGTACCTGAGCGGGGCCGCCGAATTCGCGCTCGGGGCTGTGATCGTCCTGGTGGGCGTGGCTGCCACGGCCGGGCTTCCGGCCCTGTGGACCCGGGCCCGGACGGGCGCCGGCATCGCCGTGGCCGCGGGGATCGGGTTGGGGGCCACGGCAACATTCATGGCCATGGACGTGGTGTTGCTGCAGCGCATCGGGACCTACACCAACCGGTGGCTGGAAATCGGTGGCGGCAGCAATTGGTGGTACCATCCCGTCTGGTGGATGGCCGGAACCTACCTGGCCTGGATGGGAGCGGTCATCATGGCCAAGCACTCGGAGAGGTCAGGAGCATCCATCCCTGGCATGATGATTCCCGCTACGATCGCCGGCGTCGTGGTCGGGGGTATCGCCGTCCTCATCCATTTCCCGGGTGCCGGATGGAACCTCGGCACGTTCGGGGTCGCGCTGTTGCCGGGGTTCGCACTCGCCGCACTCCTTTCGACGGTGACTCGCCGGCGCGCCTGACGGAATGCAGCTGGTCCGTCTGGTCTTGAGGGTTGCAGGTTGGCTGCTCACGCCATTGGTGGCGTGGGCAGCTTCACATTTTGGAGGGGGTGTTGGCGCCACCATCGCCAGCGGCATCCCGAATCCAAGACTCGGGTTGGCGATGACCATCCTGGTGGCGGCCCTATCTGGATTGCTGGGACTGCAATTGTGGATCCGGTTGTTGCGGCGATCGCCGGGTCTGAGACACGCCCTCCACGTTGCAGAAGACGCGACGCCCGAAACCGATTCCCTGGGTGATGCATGAAGCGGCTCTCCGGGCTCTGCCTGGGCCTGGTTCTACTATCCGGTTGCTCCTCGGACACGCCCGAGGAACGAAGCGACCGGCCTTCGGCGGTCGTCATCACGCCGTCCGCCTCGTGGCGTGACTCGCTCGTCCTGACGGCTCCTGGCGGGCGGGAGGTGTGGTTCACCACCGGTCGGCACGGGCAGGGGGCTGAGGGGCAAGCCTGTGTCGAGCGCAGCATGCAGATTCGGTCCGGCACGGATACCCTGATCGTACCGCTCCTCTACACGGGCGCGGCCCCGGTGCTGGTGGACGACACCACGATGCAAGCCGAACTGTGGCTCGATTGCGCTCCGGGCCGGACCTACCTGGTCCATCTTGGCACCGGCAGGCCGACCATCGTGCCGTGACCGCGTCACGCCGACACGGCGCTCTTTCGATGGCCGGGCTTCTGGTCGTCCTGGTTGCGCCGGGACCCCTGCCAGGCCAGGGCATCGCGCTCGATGCCGGCCGACTGTTGGCGGACCCGGATTGGTCGTCCTACCGGCTCGGTTACACCCACCGTCTCATCGGGCCGCTCGGCACCGAGGTCTACGGCACCGTCATGAAGCCGCGGGATGGTCAGACCAGGGACCTGTACGGGCTTGGCCTGGCCATCACGTTGTTCCAGGGCGGGGCTCCTGGGTTCTACCTCATGGGTGGGGTCGAGAGCGGGACCGACACGGGGCCGTGCTGCCCGGTATGGACCGGCTGGTGGGCCGGTGCCGGATTCGAGGTGGTGCCGCTCCAGTTCCTGTCGCTGGCAGCAGAGGCGCGCTGGCACGCCTTGAGTCCCATGGATGTCGCGGGTGTCGAGGTCGGCGCCCGAATGCAGGTGTTCTGGAGTACCGGCGGCCCGCCTCCTCAGCCGGCCTACACCGAAACCCGACCCGCCGCCCCGGTGCCCGGGCAGCCCGAGGTCCGCGATGCGCTGACGGCGTCGGGTGCCACGGCAGACGTGGCGGAGCGGCTCAGCGGAGTGGTGGCCGCCGCGACCGGGGCGATGGGAACGCCATACGTCTGGGGCGGAACCGGTGGAGCCGATGGCGGCTTCGACTGCTCCGGCCTCATCCAGTACGCCTATGGGACCCAGGGCATCTCCATCCCACGTGTCAGTCGGGATCAGGCCAGGGTGGGCCGCAAGGTGGACAAGAAGGTGGCGGACCTGCGCCCGGGCGATATCCTCACGTTCAGCACCCGCGGCGGTCCGGTCACCCACGTCGGCCTCTACGTGGGCGACGGCCAGTTCATCCATTCGGCGTCAAACGGGGTGCAGATGAGCCGTCTGAGTCCCGATGATGTCTACGGCAAGTGGTGGTTCCGTCGCTGGGTCGGGGCGCGGCGCGTCCTCGAGTAGGCCGCTGACGAAACGGCCCCACCGGATGGTGGGGCCGCTCGATGGACTCAGGGTCCCGCAGAGACTCAGTCGTCGTGCTGGTGCTCTCCCTCTTCGGGCGCGTGGTCGGTCTTCATGATCTTGCTGTTGACGTCGGCCAGGGACGCGATGTCCTTCTGGTACTCGGTGTCGGCGATGTCCACGACGGGCCACCGGTCCATGTCTTCCGGAACGAACAACCCCACCATGTGGGCCATGGCGCCAAGATCGATGGTCTCGCCGGTCGGGTTGTCGTAGACCCCAACGACCCGGTACTCGCGTCCGGCTTCCAGCTTCCTTCCGCGCCCGCTGACGCCGAACAGGGTGCGCTCCATGCCCAGGACCCGGCCCGCAGAGTCACGATCCGCCTTGACGGTGGCGATGACCTTGCCGGACACCACCTCCTCGAGACGCACCTCCGACCCGTAGTCGTGCATATGGCCGCCCACGCCGAGCAGGCGCCCGCCGACCGGCAGGCTGAACTCGTAGGCCTTCTCCGAGACACCGGGTGGGATGTCGTAGGTATTGGTTCCCCCCACCGTCAGATTGACATCGAAATAGACCGGCATGCTACTGACCGGTTGAGGCATCTGGTTCCGTGGCGTCCAGTTGAGGGCCATGCGGAAGTAGACGTCATCGATGTGCTCGCCGGTGTCGTTGTGCCAGGCGATGTACATCCCCAGTTCGGATCCGGGCCGCACCGGGACACCGATGGTCTTGGGCAGGTTGTAGTCCATGGTCTCCGAGCCCGCGCCCATGATGCGTTCGGCGGCCGGATAGATGAGCTGCCGCCGGTCGAAATTGACCATGATCATGTGGTGCATGATGTGGCGGGGCAGCACGTTTCCCGCGCCATCGACCACCTCGATCTCGAAGCCGCGCAGCCAGCCCTCGATGGGCCAGTTGAACCGGTACACCGGGGTGTCGTGCCCGGCGCCCGAGTGGTCGTGAGCGTCCTCAGAGGAGCGGTCCATCAGGTGGAACGGTCCCACCGTCAGGATGATCTGTTTGGCCGAAGAATCCACGGATACGGAGAGTGCCGCCGTGTCGCGGGCCGCGGGTGGGCCAGCTACGAGGGCAACGGCTGCCAGGACGGATGCTACCACCATGATTCTCTACTCCAGGGTACGGTCAGTTGTGGGTGTTGGAGGGTGCCGATCTCAACCGGGCAAGGTCGGTACTTCTCGGATGCAAGTCAACGGTATCACGGGTGAGGGGACCGTGAATCTCGCGTGAAGATCAGGCCTGTGAGGCGCCTCCCTCCCTCCCGGCCAATCGTGGCGGGGCCAATCCCGGGTCGGCTGTGTCCGGAGGGATTGACCCTAGGGAAGAAGCCTCATATCTTACGCCACCAGCGTTAGCAGTCGCAGCGACAGACTGCTAGGATTGCGACGTAACTAGTTGTCGTTCAACAACTTCTATTATTGTGGAGGAAACGACCATGGCCACAGCGACCAAGGTTGGGATTCAGCCCTTGGAGGATCGCGTCGTCATCATGCCGAACGAGGACGCTGAGGAGATGCGCGGCGGGCTGTACATCCCGGATACCGCCAAGGAAAAGCCGACCCAGGGCGAGGTCATCGCGGTGGGTCCCGGGCGGGTGGAGAAGGGCGATCGGGTCCCGATGGATCTCGCGGTAGGAGACAAGGTCATCTATGGTAAGTACAGCGGCACCCAGTTCCAGTTGGGTGACGACGAAGTGATCATCATCAAGGCTTCAGACATCCTGGCCAAGCTCGGCTAGGGGTTCTTTCGGAATTACAGGAGAGGCATACATCATGGCCGCAAAGGAACTGCATTTCGACACCGACGCCCGGGCCAAGCTCAAGGCCGGCGTCGATCAGTTGGCGGACGCCGTCAAGGTCACGCTCGGCCCCAAGGGCCGGAACGTGGTCATCGACAAGAAGTTCGGCTCCCCGACCGTCACGAAGGATGGCGTCACCGTCGCCAAGGAGATCGAGTTACCGGATCCCGTGGAGAACATGGGCGCCCAGATGGTGAAGGAAGTCGCGACCAAGACCAGCGATCTGGCTGGTGACGGTACGACCACGGCCACGGTGCTGGCCCAGGCGATCTTCCGCGAGGGACTGCGGAACGTGACGGCCGGCGCCAACCCGATGGAACTGAAGCGCGGTATCGACAAGGCCGTCGAGAGCATCGTGCACGAGTTGGAGGGCATGTCAGTGCCGACGTCGGGCAAGCAGGAGATCGCCCAGGTCGGGACCATCTCCGCCAACAACGACCCGGAAATCGGCGACCTGATCGCCGAGGCGATGGAGAAGGTCGGCAAAGACGGTGTCATCACCGTCGAGGAGGCCAAGGGCCTCGACACCACGCTCGAGACGGTGGACGGCATGCAGTTCGATCGTGGGTACCTGTCGCCCTACTTCGTCACCGACCCGGAGAAGATGGAAGCCGTGCTGGATGACGGCTACATCCTGATTCACGACAAGAAGATCTCCGCCATGAAGGATCTCTTGCCTGTGTTGGAGAAGGTGGCCCAGACCGGCAAGCCGATGCTCATCATTGCCGAGGACATCGAGGGCGAGGCGCTGGCGACGTTGGTGGTCAACAAGCTGCGCGGGACGCTCAAGGTGTCGGCCGTCAAGGCACCCGGTTTCGGTGACCGTCGCAAGGAAATGCTGCGCGACATCGCCGTCCTGACCGGCGGCCAGGTCATCTCCGAAGAGGTGGGCTTCAAGCTCGAGAACGCCACGCTGAACGATCTCGGTCAGGCCAAGCGCCTGGTGCTCGACAAGGACAACACGACCATCGTCGACGGCGCCGGGGAGAACGAGAAGATCCAGGGCCGGATCAGCGAGATTCGCTCCGCGATCGAGAAGAGCACCTCCGACTACGACCGCGAGAAGCTCCAGGAGCGGTTGGCCAAGCTCGCCGGCGGAGTGGCCATCATCAAGGTTGGCGCCGCCACCGAGACGGAGATGAAGGAGAAGAAGGCCCGGGTGGAGGATGCCCTGCACGCGACCAAGGCCGCGGCGGACGAAGGGATCGTTCCCGGGGGCGGGGTGGCGCTGATGCGCGCCGCTTCGGCACTGAGCAAGGTCAAGGGCACGCACGACGAGAAGATCGGCGTCGACATCGTGTCCCGCGCCGTGGTGGAGCCGTTGCGCATGATTGCGGCCAACGCCGGAGTCGAAGGTGCCATCGTCGTCGCGAAGATCCGCGATTCGAAGGACCTGAGCTTCGGTTACAACGCGGCCACGGACACGTTCGAAGACATGGTCAAGGCCGGTGTCATCGACCCGACCAAGGTCACCCGGACGGCGCTCCAGAACGCCGCGTCGATCTCCGGGCTGCTCCTCACGACCGAAGCCGTGGTCGTCGAGATGAAGGAAGACACCCCGCCCATGCCGGCCGCGCCCGGCGGTGGCATGGGTGGCATGTACTAGACCGGCGCTGCCGGATCACGAGACGCCTCGGAACCCCAGGGTTCCGGGGCGTTTCGCTTTTGGCCCCGGGCGCCCGGTCTGGCCAGGCGCTCCCCGGCGCCATTAGCTTTCGAGAGACCGCCGTTCCCTCCAAGGAGTCTCGATGCCGTTCCGTATCGTTGCCGCACTCTGCCTCCTCGCCCTGGCGACACCGGGCGTCTCCAGCGCGCAGGGCGACTCGGCCAGCCTCCTGGGCACCTGGGAGGCCAAGGCCGATGCCGAAGTGCACGAGATCATCATTCGCCAGGACTCGAGCGCCAGCTACGGGACGGAGACGGTCCGGTGGCGCGTCCAGTCCGACACCATTCTGATTGCGCTGGGCGGTGAATGGGTGTGCTATCGTCTCCGGCTCAAGGGCGACAAGATGACCCTGTCCGAGGGCGACCTTCAGGAACCGATCACCCTGACGCGCATCGGACCTCCCAGCGCCAGGCCCGATACCGTGGCCGTGCCGGAAGACCCCATGCCGGGGGAATCGGACGTCTGCTTCTGACGCCCGGCGTCAGAGATCCAGGAGCAGGGGTGGGGGCGGTGCCGCGGCGCCGCCCCGCTGCGTTTGTGAGACCGGGAGTTCGATCGGGTCCAGGGGATGTTCCTGCAGCGCGACGTGCAAGGCGCCGCGGAATCCGGCAGCCCGGAGCGGCGGTTCGACGGTGCCCCGGGCGTGGTCTGGGGTGTTGCACGAGCTGCTGAGGTGGGCCAGGACCACGGTGTTGAGCGCAGGGTGCAGCAGCGTGCCCAGGAGATCGGCGCTGGCCCGGTTGGACAAATGGCCCGACGAGCCCGCGATTCGTTGCCGAACCACCGGGGGGTACTCGCTCATGCGGAGCAGGACCTCGTCGTGGTTGGCTTCGACCAGGAGCGCGGTGGCGTCCCGCAATAGATAGCGCATGGCCGCCGTCGGGCGCCCCACGTCGTAGGCAACTCCCAAAGCCACGCCATCCGGCACCCGGATGGTGAACGCGAGCGGTTCGAGAGCATCGTGGCTGGTGAGGCAGGCCTCGATGGCGAAGGGCCCGACCTCCACGACCGAGGCCAGACCCGCCGGCCGATGCTCGCAATGCGCCAGGCGCTCGCCCAGTCGGTGCCAGGTGCCGGGTGACGTGATGACCGGGGCGGGGAACTGCTTCGTGAGGACCCTGACGCCGGTCGTGTGGTCGCTGTGCTCGTGGGTCAGCGCGATGCCGACCAGGCGGTCCAGGGACACGCCGGCCACGGCTGCCCGGCGTCGGAGTTCCTTGGCGCTGAAGCCAGCGTCGATGAGCAGTGCGGCTCCGTCGTGTTCGAGGACGAACGCGTTGCCCTTGGACCCCGAGCCCAGAACGAAAAGGCGCGTCACCGGGTGAGGCGTTGGTAGAGTGCTGCCAGCCCTGCGGCGCGGTCGTCCGTCCACTCCACCGCGCGGCGCGGCAGCACGCGTTCCGCGACCGTGAGGAAGCCCTCGAGGCTCATTCGCTCAGCGCCGGTCGCACCCCACGCGAATGGCGCGATGTCCTTCGGGATGGCCGCGCTCCCGAACACGTTGGCCCCGGCGCCGATGATCGTTCCGGTGCCCAGCATGGTTCCAATGGCCGTCTTGGCGTGGTCCCCGATCAGGCTCCCGAGGAATTGCCGGTCGGTGTCCCAGCGGTGTCCTTGCCACTCGAGCCGGACGGCGCCGTAGGTGTTCTTGAGGTTGGAAGTCGTCGTCAGCGCACCGAGATTGGCCCAGTGTCCGATGACGCTGTGTCCGACGAATCCGTCGTGGGCCTTGTTGGCGTAGCCGAGGAACACGGTGGACGCCACCTCGCCCCGCACCCGGCACTGTGGTCCCACCACCGACCGGCGCACCAATCCGCCCACCATGATGGACCCGGGCGCAACGTAGAGAGGGCCTTCGAGCCGGGTGCCATGACGGACCTCGGCGTGGTCGATCGCGATCGGTCCGTTCCGGGTGTCGAACACGACCCCCGGTTCGATGATGGCGTCCCGGAGCGACACCTGGTCCGGCGACCCCAGAACGATCGATCCTGAGGGAATGTCCCTGGTCGGGGGGGAGGTGTGGGCGATGTCCCCCGGGAGTAACGCCTCGATGCCGTCGAGGAGATCGGCCGCCTGGGTCATCAGGATGCCGTCGATCTCGCGCCCCGCGCCGTCTTCGTGCGGCCCTGACCAGGCTTGGCCGTCGGCCAGCGTCCACGCGACCGTCCGCCCCCGCATGGTGAGCCGACCGTCGGCCGGGGAGGGGGCGACGGTGTCGAGTGTCGGGGCGGACCTGGCGTCGACCACCCATGCCGGTCCGACGACATCGGTCACCGGAACGACCGGCGCCGCGTCGACATCCAGGGCTTCGGCCGTGTGGCCGGCAATGACACCGTCCGTGGGCCTCCCGAGAATCCGTTCCCAGCGCTCGCGGACACGGAGCATTCCGACACGCAGTTCGGCGATGGGGCGGACGCCGGAAAACGGCGCCCAGGCCGGGCCGGGATCCGCGGGGTCGAGCAGGAACAGTTTCATGTGCCTTCGGGTCCGATCCGCCGAATCTCAGGCGGCAAGTGGTTGAGAACTCGCTTGAGGTCCGCGGCACGACTCCTCGAGGTCACCAGGATACGGCCGTTGGCGTGGACCACGACAAGATCGCTGACACCGTCGACGACGATGGGGTCACCATCCGACCAGATGACGCAGTCTTCCGAGTCGTGGGCGAACCCCGCGCCGAAGGTGACATTGCCGCGGTCGTCCTTGGCGCGGATGCGGTGCACGGCTTCCCAGGTCCCGATGTCGTCCCAGGCGAAGCCGCCCGGAACCACCGCGACGGCGTTGCTGCGCTCCAGGAGGCCCACGTCAATCGAGATCGGCGTGACCTGTTCGAAGAAGCCGTCGACGTCCCCCGCGTCGAGACGCGGCAGGGCGGGGGCGATCTCCGGTGTGTGGGCGGTCACCTCGGATTCGAGGCGTTGTGCCGTCCAGGCGAACAGCCCGCTGTTCCAGAGGGCGCCCGCTGCGATCAGGTCGAGGGCCCGGGCGGCGTCCGGTTTTTCGGTGAAGCGCGCGACCTGCCGGACGTTGTCGTGAAGGGTCGGTCCGGGAACGATGTACCCATACCCCGTCTCGGGGCGCGACGGAACGATACCGACGGTGACGAGCTGGTCGTATTCGACCGCCGCCTGCAGGGCCTGGTCCGCCGCGTGCCGGAAAGCGACCGGATCGGGGACCGCCCAGTCGGCGTGCGTGGTGAGGATTTCGGCGTCGGGGTCTCGCCTGCGGGCCACCTTCGTGGCCCACACCAGAGCCGGACCGGTCGAGGCAGCCCGCGGTTCGACGAGGAGATTGGCGTCGTCCAGTCCGATCAGCCGTTGGAGCTGGTCCACCAGCGATCGCCCGGTGACGAGGAGGATGCGCTCACGGGGCACCAGGCCCTCTAGCCGGGCGACGGCCTCCTGAATTGACGGGCGATCACCTGCCAGAGGCAGAACCTGTTTGGGTGACGCCGGGGTGCTGAGGGGCCAGAACCGAGTGCCGGCGCCGCCCGCGAGAATGACGGCCCATCGCATCCGACGCTACAGCAGGGCGGCCAGCGCAGGCTCGTGCTGGCGCAGGTGGTAGAGCAGTTCGCCGACGTTGTGTTCGGGGTCGACCAGGACCACCAGGAAACCCTCGTCACCGGCACGAGACACGATCACCATGCCGTGCTGGTATTCCATGACGCCGGTCTGGAACGACCCACGGCCGGCGGACAGGCCCAGGGAGGCGGCCTGGGCGGCCACCGTGGCGCTCAGGGCGGCGACCTCCTCGTGGTCGTCGAGCGAGCCGGTGACCACGCGATCGATGACCAGACCGTCGGTGCTGACGAGGGCCACGGCGATGACGCCCGGTCGATGGGCCACGCCCTCGATTAGGTTGCGCAGACCTGCCATGGCGACCTGTGGAGAAAGGGGGGATACGGCTCGCGGAACGTAGGAACCCGGCACCTCGAAGTCAAGCAATTCGAGCGGGTTGACCCGCTCTCACAGCGCATGTACAGTTCCCCGTATATGTATCGCGCATACCGCTTTGCGGTCCTCCTCGGCATCGCCGTCGCCGCCTGCAGCGACCCGAACGAACTTCCGCCGGCCACCGAGACCAACGTGGTCGACACCATCACGCTCTACTCGCTGGATGGGACCCCGGTCAACCAGCCGAGCGCCTACGCCATCGAGGCGGGTTTGCCCATACGGACCGACCAGTTCTCCGCCTTCGACATCGTGTACACGGTGGATGCGGCCGGACAGTCGTGGCTCCTCCCGGCCGTGGTGGTTGGAATGCCGGTGGCCAGCCTCGACCCCGGGTTGTTGCCTCAAGGCACGGCGGCCGGTGGGCTCGCCTTCGAGCAAATCACGGAGGCGCCTTTCGATGGCTATCTCGGAGAGGACAGTATTCCGATCGCGATCGGGAACACCTACGTGCTGCGGTCACGGATCGTCTGCAATATCGGTGTGCCCAAGTATGCCAAGCTCGGCATCATCGGCATCAACTCCGATCCCGACACCCTCAGTGTCACCGTGGAGATTCTGAACAACCAGAACTGCGGCTATCGCAGCCTGCAGCTAGGTCTCCCGGGTTTCTGACCGATCCGTGATCGACATCAAGCGTGTACGACGCGACCCGGAGGTGTTCCGCCAGGAACTTCTGCGACGCGGCGACCCCGCCCTGGGGACGGCGCTCGACCGGGTGCTGGATCTGGACCGGCAGCGGCGTGAGGGGCTGGCCGAGGTCGAGCGCCGCAAAGCGGAACGCAACAGCGCCAGCCAGGAAGTAGCGCGCCGCAAGAAGGCCGGCGAATCGGCGGAGGAACTGTTCGCCTCTCTGAAGGCCGCCAGCGACCGCATCAAGGAGCTCGATGCCGCCATGCGCGACATCGATGCTGCCCTCGAAGCCTCGATGCTCGACATCCCCAACCCCGTGCTGGAGGACGTCCCTGACGGGGGAGAGGACCAGAACACCGTGGTGCGGAGTTGGGGAGAGGCCCCGCAGTTCGACTTCGAGCCCAAGCCTCACTGGGAACTCGGGGAGACGTTGGGCCTCTTCGATTTGCCGCGCGGGTCCGTCCTGAGCGGATCGGGGTTTCCACTCTTCACGGGGACGGGCGCGAGGTTGGTACGGGCGCTGGCCAATTTCATGCTGGACCTGCACACCCGGGAACACGATTACCAGGAGGTGCGCCCACCGCTGCTGGTCAAGCGCGACATGCTGGTCGGGACGGGTCAGCTGCCCAAGTTCGAGGACGATCTCTATCGCGCCGACCTGGATGACCTGTTCCTGATCCCCACCGCGGAAGTGCCGGTTACCAACATTCATCGGGATGAGATTCTCGCCGGGGACCGGCTGCCGGTTGCCTACGCCGCCTTCACGCCGTGCTTTCGGCGCGAGGCGGGCGCCCACGGCAAGGACACGCGCGGCCTCATCCGCGTGCACCAGTTCGACAAAGTGGAGTTGGTCCGGTTGTGCCGGCCGGATGACAGCGCTGCGGAGCACGAGCGACTCACCGGACACGCCGAGGCGGTCCTGCAGCGACTCGGATTGCCGTACCGGGTTCTTCTGCTGGCGACAGGGGACACCGGGTTCTCGAGTGCCAAGACCCTGGACCTGGAGGTCTGGGCCGCGGGAGTCCAAACCTGGCTCGAGGCGTCGAGCTCCAGCACCTTTACGGATTTCCAGGGGCGGCGCGCGAACATCCGGTTCCGGCCCGAACACGGTGCCAAGCCGGAGTTCGTGCACACGCTGAACGCTTCAGGCGTGGCCTTTCCCCGCACCATCATTGCCATCCTGGAGAACTACCAGACGGCCGAAGGGCATGTCGTCGTTCCCGAGGCGCTGGTCCCGTATCTGGGGATGGATCGTCTGACTCCCAGTGCGTAGGGCAGGCAACCGCAGGCTGGCCCCGATCCTGGTGCTGGCGCTGGTCGCGCTGCTGGTGGGACTGAGCGTTGGTGGCAGCCTCATCGTGGCGCGGCACTTTCGCCAGGACGCCATCTCCACCAGCCGGATCTACTCGCGGCTGTACGAGGGCCTGTTGAGCGGTCGGCCCGGCGCCGAGGCCGAGGCTCTGTTCAGTTTGTCGGAGATGGTCACCCGCTCCGGGATCCCCCTCATCGTGACCGATGGCATGGGCAACGTGACGGCAGCGGAAAACCTGCCGTTCGATGTTCCGCTGGACGACCCGCGCGTCCTCGAATTCGCTCGTGAGCTCGACGCCCGAAACGTCCCTGTCCGGGAAGGCGTCAACGTCATCCACTACGGACCGATCCCGGCGGTGCGGCAATTGACCGCCCTCGCCATCCTTCAGGCATTCACCATTGCGACCATGGTTGCGGTCGGGGCCTTCGCGTACCGGAGCGCCATGATGGCGCAACGGGACCGGTTGTGGGTCGCCATGGCACGCGAAGCCGCCCACCAGATGGGCACGCCGCTCACCAGTCTTCAGGGATGGATCGAACAGGTACGGTCGCGCCCGACCCCGCCGGAGGGATTGGCGGACTACCTGAGCGCGGATGCCGAGCGGCTGGACCGGGTGGCCAAACGCTTCGAACGCATCGGCAATCCGGCGCACCGCGACCCCGTCGCGCTTGGGGCCATGGCGGATCGCATTGCCGGGTACTTCCGTCCCCGCCTCCCCCGGCATGCCAACGCCATCGAACTCAAGGTCGAGGCGGCGGGCCCAGGCCCCGACGTCGAAGGCGACCCCATCCTCCTGGAATGGGCCCTGGAGAGTCTGGTGAAGAACGCCATCGACGCTCTCAAGGGCCGGCCCGGCACCATCGTCCTGCGTGTGGACTCGGACGAGACCAAGGCCACGCTCCGGGTCATCGACGACGGCCCCGGCGTCCCGAAGGACAGCCGACGCGACATCTTCCAGCCGGGCACCAGTACCAAAGAGGGCGGCTGGGGCATCGGGCTGGCGCTGGCCCGGCGGGTCGTGCAGGAGAACCATGGTGGCAGCCTGACGCTGGAACCCACCGACCCGGGGTCCTCCGGGGCCTCATTCAAGATCACTCTCCCGCTGATCGGGGCGGAGTCCACGTGACCACCCTGGTGGATCGTCAGCTCAATCCCTCACAGCAGGACGCGGTCGCCCATGTGACGGGGCCGCTCCTGGTACTGGCGGGTGCCGGATCGGGGAAGACGCGAGTCCTCACCATGCGCATCGCGCGCCTGATCGAGGAGCGCGGAGTGGCGCCCGAGCGCATCTTCGCCGTCACGTTCACCAACAAGGCGGCCGGCGAAATGAAGGAACGGGTCGGCCGCTTGCTGGGCCGTGACCCCGCCGGCCTGTGGATCGGCACCTTCCACTCACTCTCCGCACGCCTGTTGCGTCGGGAGGCGGAGTTGCTCGGGTTCACGTCGCGCTTCACCATCTACGACGAAACCGATCGCCTCGCGCTCATCCGCCGCCTGCTGGGAAAGCTGGGCCACTCCCCCAAGAACTTCTCTCCCGGTGCAGTGCAAAGCATCATCTCGAACGCCAAGAACCGTCAGGTGCCCCCGAGCGAACTCGCCGCCGAGGCCGGGTTCGACCGGCTCTTGGCGGTGGCCGCCGAGGTGTACGCCGACCTTGGACCGGCCCTCAAAGGCGCCAACGCCATGGACTTCGACGACTTGCTGCTGCACCCACTCACCCTGTTCCGGGAACACCCCGACCGCCTGGCGGCCTACCGCGACCGATTCGCCTTCCTGCTGGTCGACGAGTTCCAGGACACCAACCGGGCGCAGTACGACCTGATACGGCTCATGGGAAGCCACGGCAATGTCGCGGCGGTTGGCGACGACGACCAGTCGATCTACGGGTGGCGCGGCGCCGAGGTGAAGAACATGGTCGACTTCCAGAGTGACTTCCCGACGACCAGACTGGTGCGTCTCGAGGAGAACTACCGCTCCAGCCAGGTCGTCCTCGACACGGCCAACGCGGTGATCGAACAGAACCTCGACCGAATCGGCAAGACGCTTCGCACCACCCGTTCCGGCGGCGAGTTGGTGCATGTCACGATTGCAGCGGATGAACGCGATGAGGCCGAATGGATCGTGCGCGAACTGGGCCGGCGCCATCGGGCCGGGGACTGGCTTTACCCGGAAATGGCGGTCCTCTATCGGACCAACGCCCAGTCGCGGGCCCTGGAGGAAGGGTTCCGCCGCGCCGGGACGCCCTACCGGATCGTCGGGTCCATCAGCTTCTACGACCGCAGAGAAGTGAAGGACCTGCTCGCCTATCTCCGCCTGATCGTCAACCCGGACGACGACCAGGCCTTTCTTCGCGCGGTCGGGGTTCCCAAACGCGGCTTGGGGCAGACCAGCCTGGTCCGTCTGTCCGACGCCGCTGAGCGTTGGCGCATGCCACTGCTTCGGGCCGCCGCCGTCGCGGATCGTATCATCGACCTGCGGCCCCAGGCAAAGCGAGCCCTCGCGGACTTCGCCCAATTGCTCGACTCGCTGCGCGCCACGGTCCTCGACATGCCCCCGGCCGAAGCCCTGGAGCACGTCATCGAGACCATCAACTACGAAGCGGTGCTGCACGCGGAAGGTCCCGAGGGGGCAGACCGGTGGGACAACGTGAAGGAATTGATTGCCAGCGCCGCATCCTGGTCCGAGGTCATCGAAGAGGGAGACCCGGACGCCTCTCCTGTGGAGCAATTCCTCGCCGACGCGGCGTTGATGACGGCCACGGACCGGCAGCAGGGCACCGAGGAAGGCGTCACCCTGATGACGTTGCACACGGCCAAGGGCCTGGAGTGGCCGGTGGTGGTCCTGGCCGGTCTGGAGGACGGGCTCTTCCCCCTGGCGCGGGCCGAAGAGCAGGAAGGCGGCATCGAAGAGGAGCGGCGCCTGTGCTACGTGGGACTCACGCGCGCCAAGGACAAGCTGTATCTGACCTGGGCCAAGACCCGGCGTCGCGGCGGCCAGTTGCACCCCAACCGCGCCTCACGCTTTCTCGAGGCCGTTCCCCCCCAGGTCGTGACGGAGGAACGGACATCGTCGGTGTGGTCGCCCTCCCGGTTGGGTGACACGGGTCGAAGTGGCGGCTGGATCGGCGAGGCCTGGGGGAGCGGGTTCGTGGCCTCCGAGGACACCCACACCGGTCCCGAAGACGAATCCCAGGACGCTCCGCGATACATCAAGGGCGAGCGGGTCAGACACCGTCGTTTCGGAAGCGGTGTCATTCGGGGACTGAGCGGCCAGGGGAAGTCCCTGAAGGTGTCGGTCGCGTTCGAGGACGAGGACGTCGGTGTCAAACAGCTGTTGGTCGCCTATGCCGGCTTGGAACGTGAATGGGAGAGCGCATGACGATTCGCCGGGAAGAGATGCTACGCGTGGCCGCCCTGGCCGAACTGGGTGTGGCGGAGGAGGACGCCGAGCGGTTGGCGCGAGACATCGCCGCAATCGTGGAATACGTGTCGCTGCTCGAGGGACTGCCAGTGGAAGAGGGCGTCCGGCCGTTCGTTCCGGGGCCGGCCCAGGTGCGGCTGCGCGAGGACGTCGTCGCCCCCATCCCCCTGGCGCACCCTCCCGCGGATATGGCACCTGAGTTCGTGGGTGGGCTCTACGTCGTTCCCAGGCTCGGCGCCATGGAGGGGGAATGAAGAGCGTCGCCGACATCGCTGCGGCCGTACGGGAAGGCCGCGTGACGGCAGCGGACGTGGCGCACGATACGGGGGTCAGGCTGGCCGCGGCGGACGCCGCGGGGCTCAACGCCACCTTGCACTGGTCGCCGCAACTGCTGGAGCAGGAAGCCACACGGGTAGCGGCGGGGACCAGCGACGGGCTCCTGGCGGGCGTGCCCGTGGCGATCAAGGACAACATCGTCACCGAAGAGCAACCCACGACATGTGGCTCCCGTATCCTCGAGGGTTATCGGTCCCCGTACAACGCCACCGTCGTTGAACGGCTGCGATCCGCGGGTGCCATGATCGCCGGCAAGACCAACCTGGATGAGTTCGCCATGGGATCCTCCACCGAACATTCGGCCTACGGCCGGGTGCGGCACCCGCTCGACGCGGAGCGCGTGCCGGGCGGATCCTCGGGCGGGTCGGCCGCGCTCGTGGCGGCCGGCGTCGTGCCCGCGGCTCTGGGATCGGAGACCGGCGGTTCGGTAAGGCAACCGGCCAGCTTCTGCGGGATCGTCGGACTCAAGCCCGGGTATGGGCGGGTGAGCAGGTCAGGCCTGGTGGCGTTCGGGTCGTCGCTGGACTGTGTCTCAGTATTCGGAGCCACGGTGGCCGACGCCGCGTCGCTCCTCCACGTGATCAGTGGACCCGATCCCTACGATGCGACGACGGTGGACGCACCCCCGGTGGCCATCCCGGAGCATCGGGACCACCTCGAAGGTGTCGTCATTGGTCTGCCGCGCGAGTGTTTTCCCGACGACCTGGACGCGGGGGTCCGCGCCGCCTGTGATCGGACGGTGGCACGGCTGCGGTCGCTCGGCGCCGAGGTCAGAGACGTGTCGCTGCCACATAGCCGCTACGCCGTGGCGACCTATTACGTGATCAACCCCGCCGAAGCCTCGGCCAACCTGGCCCGCTACGATGGGGTGCGCTACGGCCAGCGCCGTGGTGACGGCGTCGATCTCCCGACGTTGTATCGGGCGACCCGAGGAGAGGGATTCGGGGCCGAGGTCCAGCGCCGCATCATCACCGGCACCTATGTCCTCAGCGCCGGATACTACGACGCCTATTACACCAGAGCGCAACAGGCCCGGAATCGAATCGCCGGGGACTTCGACCGGTTGTTCCGGGAGGAGGGGGTGTCGTATCTCTTCACCCCGACGACGCCGACGGTGGCGTTCAAGGCCGGGGAGAAGACCGAGGACCCCGTCGCCATGTATCTGGCCGACATCTTCGTATGCGCCGTGAGCCTGGCCGGGTTGCCGGCGCTGAGCATCCCCATCGGCCGCAGCGAGGGCCTGCCGGTCGGCGGTCACTTCATCGGGCCGGCACTGGACGAGACCGGACTGTTGCAGGCGGCGGCCGTGGTCGAGCAGGCGGTGGACGGGGACGCGGAGGTGCGGCCATGACCTGGGAGACGGTGATCGGGTTGGAAGTCCACATCCAGCTTGCCACCAGGAGCAAGATGTTCTGTGGTTGCTCCACGGCATTCGGTGATCCACCCAACACCAACGTATGCCCCGTCTGTCTGGGGCTGCCGGGCGCCCTCCCCGCGCCCAACGGGGAAGCGGTTCGACTCGGGGCCAGCGCGGCACTGGCGCTTGAGTGCACCGTACACGAGCGGAGTGTGTTCGCCCGCAAGAACTACTTCTACCCCGACCTGCCAAAGGGCTATCAGATCTCTCAGTTCGACGAACCGCTGGCCACGGGCGGGGTGGTCCGGTTCGCGTCGCCCGACCGGGGGCCCCTGGCCGTGTCGATCACCCGGCTCCACCTCGAGGAGGACGCCGGCAAATCGCTCCACGATCGGATCCCGGGGAAGACCGCCGTCGATTTCAACCGGTCCGGAGTGCCACTGGCGGAAATCGTGAGTGGCCCGGACCTGCGCTCGCCGGGAGAGGCGCGTGTCTATCTCAACGCGCTGAAACAGCTGTTGATGTACACCGGCGCCAGCGATTGCAGCATGGAGCAGGGAAGCCTCAGGGTCGACGCCAACCTGTCGGTCCGGCGGGTAGGGGACGATCGCCTGGGAACCAAGACCGAGGTGAAGAACATGAACAGCTTCGCCAACGTCGAGCGCGCCCTGACGTTCGAGCGGGAACGCCAGATTGCGTTGGTCGAGGGTGGCGGTCAGGTCGACCACACCACGTTGCTGTTCGACGCGGCAACCGGCACCGCGCGACCCATGCGATCCAAGGAAGAGTCCCACGACTACCGGTACTTTCCGGAGCCGGATCTGTCACCCCTCGTGTTGACGTCCGATTGGATCGAGACGCGGCGGGCCGAACTGCCGGAACTGCCCGAAGCAAAACGTGACCGCCTGATGAGCGCCTTCGGGTTGTCCCCGTACGACGCGAGCGTTCTCACCAGTGATGCTGTGCTGGCGGAGTACTTCGAGGCCGTCATCGCTGCCGGCGCCGCACCCAAGACGAGTGCCAACTGGGTCATGGGCGAGGTGATGAGCCGGTACAACCAGGACGGCCGTTTCATCGTCACGGCCCGGCGCCTGGCCCAGTTGATCGCCATGGTCGAGGACGGGGTCGTCAGTCACCAGGCGGCCAAACGAGTCTTCCACGAGCTCGAAGAGGCCGGGGCCGGCGCCGATCCCGCGGCGGTGGCCGACCGACTCGGCCTCCTTCAGGTGGGTGACTCCGACGCGCTGGGCGGATGGGTCGATGAGGTGTTGGCCGCGTTCCCCGATGAGGTCGGCCGCTACCGTCAGGGCGAAACCAAACTGATCGGATTCTTCGTGGGGCAAGTCATGAAGCGGAGCGCGGGCAAGGCCGATCCCAAGAAAGTCCAGCCGGTACTGCGGGAGAAGCTGGGAGGCTAGCGTCTCAGCCGCGGTCGTAATCGAGGGCCCGGATCAGTGGCTGAGGTCCGGGCCCTTCTCGTGGTCATCTTCGTTCCCTTCGGTCTCGTCCGGTGCTGCCGTCCCGGGCTCCCCGGGCTCGGTGCTGGTCGGGCCCAGCAAGTCCTCCAGGACCCGATCCACGACTTCCGTCACGGAGCCGGTCAGGATGGTCGCGAGTACATCCATGGCTTCGTGCGCCAGGTCCTCAGGGTGCTTCCGGTCGGCGCTCATCCGCACGATGTGCCCCAGCAGAATGGGGACGGTGCCTTCGGGCTCACCAAGGCCGACGCCGTCTCCGGAAGGTCCGGTCTCGAAATCGGGTTTCGGCACCGAGGCTTGCCACGGCTCTTCGGTGTCATCGTCCTCGGGGTCCTCGGGGAGGAGGTCGGCGTTGACGAACGCCAACAGCCGGCACTGAAGACCCGGAGGCTCCTCGAACCCGAGGAGGCCAAGGTGGACCGGATGGTCGAACAGAGCGTGATCCTCGACGGCGCTGAGGGCCTCAGGGGGGACCACGCACCGGGCGATCAGCCGCCCGTCGTAGAAAGTGCCAAGACACACCGCGTCGGACGGGGTCCGCTCGTCTTCCACTTCGCGCACGCTGATGTCGACCGCCGCGCTGGTCGTGACCATGACGAACGGCGGCGGTGTGCCGCCCTCGTCGGGAAGCTGGTCGTTCCACTCGTTCACGGGGCCACTCCATGGGACGCCGGGTCTCCGGCCCAGGGGCGAGTCTTGCTGGATGCGTCCCAGTGCCCCAGCCGGGCGTCCGGCAACCCGAAGGACGCGGTCACGGTGTCGACCAGGGAGCGTCCGTTCCCGACGCCGCCGATGCGCCGTGCCTCTCGTCGGAGTTCTTTGGAGCGTCGCAGGGCGTCGTGACCCGACGGATCCTGGTGCCGGGCCACGCGGTTCTCGTCCGTGAGCATGTCGACGATCAGATCGAACGACCAGGCCATGTGACCCTCGACGTCATGGTCGGTCAGATCCCAGCGACTCTGCTCGCGTGCCACCCGGAACGCCGTCTGCCAGCCTTGACTGTCCGTGAGGTGGACCATGCCCCGGAAGAGACGGCGGTTGGTTTGCACGCTGAAGATGGTGGGCGAGATGATCTGATCCAGCAGCCCGTCGGCCTGCCGATGATCCAGCTTGATGACGGCCTTGGCCTGACCGGCGTAGGCGTCGCCCAGATGAGCTTCGAAACGGCTTTCCCAGTAGGCGTGCCCCACGGTGGGAGTGCTGCTCGTCAACGCGAGCTGCCGGGGCACGAAGTGGTTGTGGGCGACGACGTCGGCGGACAGGTGGGACAGGTAGCCCAGACCGAAGGCCCGGAGGGCGTCGGCCTCCGCATGATCGTGAATCTCCTGGCCGACGTGCCAATGGTGGCAATGGCGGCTGACGGGGGCATAGTTCTTCGCGATTGAACTGTCGGCGGCGATGTTCCCGTACAGGAAGTCGTAGGGAAACGCCCGCAACAGATCGGCGACGGGGACGGGAAGCAGGGCCAGGTTCTCGAGGATACTCTGGCCCAGGTAGATATGGGTGGCCGGAGTCCAGGCATGCAACGCATCCGGGGCTGCGAGCACCACGACGCTCACCGCCGCCAGCGCACCGAGGAAACGCACCAGCGTCACCGGCGGCCGCGCCAGAGGCGTGACAGCGGACTGAGGAGCCGGCGGGCACGCCGGGCCGTTCGTAGCGAAGCCGCCACGCCAAGAGCCGTATCCTCGACTTCCTCATAGACGACTTCGTACAGGGCGTCGAGATCTTCCAGACGGCCCTCCACCCGGTCCGCGCCATCCCGCACACTGCGCCGGAGCCGCTTGGAGGTCTTCACCAGCGACTTGGCTTCCTTCCGGACCATGCCGGACACCTCACGGCCGTCCTGGAGAACCTCCCTGGCCGCGTCCAGGACCGGGCCTGCGTCACGTTCCAGCCGGTCGACGGTTTCCCCGACCGCCACGGAGACGTCCCGCAGAGCCCGTAAGGTGACCACGGTCACGACGGCGATCACGATGAATGCCGCCGCGACGATCACCAGGGATGTGGCGATGGTCGGACCGATCCAACCGGCGACGGGGTCCTGGACGGCCATAGGAATGAACCACACGAGGCATACCTCCGGGATGACGGTGTGCGTCTGCCTCCATCCCTGCAAGTTTACCCCGACCGGCGGGTTACGGAAATCCCCGGCGGGCGCTTGACGGCCCCAGCCGGGCAGGCGAGCTTGCGGCCATGTCACCTCGCTTCGTCGTCACGGGAGGCCAGACCCTCAGCGGTACGGTGCGACCGACGGGCAACAAGAACGCGGCCCTGCCGATTCTCGCCGCGACCATTCTCGCCGAGGGCCCCGTCACCCTCGACAACGTCCCCCGCATCCGCGATGTCGAGACCATGGTGGCGCTCCTCGAGGACCTCGGGGCCGGGGTCGAATGGACCGCCGCCAGCACACTCCGCGTCGACACCGCCAGTTGCGTCAGCAAGGCGCTCGACCCCGAACTGTGCGCCCGGATTCGTGCCTCGATCCTGTTGGCGGGTCCGTTGTTGGCCCGGTTCGGTACGGTGGTGCTCCCGCCGCCTGGGGGCGACGTCATCGGGCGCCGCCGGATCGACACCCATTTTCTGGCGCTGGAGCGGCTCGGGGCCAGCATCACCATGGGTGACCGCTACGAACTCGAAGGCAAGACCCTGACGGGGACGGACATCTTTCTGGACGAGCCCAGCGTCACCGGGACCGAGAATGCGCTCATGGCCGCGGTGGCGGCTTCGGGACGAACGGTCATCCGCAACGCCGCTGCCGAGCCCCACGTCCAGGACCTGGCCCGCATGCTGGTGTCGATGGGGGCCCAGATCGAAGGCATCGGTTCCAATGCCTATGTCATCGAGGGCGGCAGGACCCTGTCCGGGACCAGTTACACCGTGGGACCGGACCACATCGAGATCGGCAGCTTCATCGGCCTGGCCGCCGTCACCAACAGTGAGCTCACCATCGACCAGGTCCGGCCCGAGGATCTCCGAAGCACGTTGATGGGCTTTGAGCGACTGGGCATCGTGCCACGGATCAAAGGCTCCCAGCTCGTCGTCGACGCCAACCAGGAGCGGCGCATTCGCACCGACCTTGGCGGCCATATCCCCAAGCTGGAAGACGGACCCTGGCCCGCGTTTCCGGCCGACCTCATGTCCATCGCCATTGTGGCGGCTTCGCAGTGCGAAGGCCTGCTGCTCGTCTTCGAGAAGATGTTCGAGTCGCGGCTGTTCTTCGTCGACAAACTCATCGGCATGGGCGCCCGGATCGTGTTGTGCGATCCCCACCGGGCTGTGATCGCCGGACCGGCGCCATTGCGTGGCGGTGTCGTGGAATCGCCCGATATCAGGGCCGGGATGGCCATGCTGCTCGCCGCCCTGAGCGCCGAGGGGGAGAGCACCATCCACAATGTCGGCCAGATCGACCGGGGGTACGAGAAGATCGACGAGCGGCTCAGGGCCCTGGGCGCCACCATCGAGCGCATCGATGATTAACGTCACGCACCTCCGGGAAGAAGCCACGGCGGGCTTGATCCCCCGCTATGAGGTCCCCGGCTGGTCCGAGCGATTCGGACTCGTCGCCGGCATCAGTGGCCGTTCGGGGGCCGACGACCTCGATGCCGACTTCGGTCTCCACTCGGACCGCCCCGTCGGTCCCCTCATGGATCGGTGGCGGGCCTTCCGCGATGCCATGCCCGAGTTTCCAGGGTCGGTCCTCGGCTACCAGGTGCATGGCACGGCGGTGCGCTGGCAGGACGGGGCACTCGATGGAATGCTGCGGGTGGAGGACGTCGATGGACATGCCACGGCCACGCATGGCGTGCTGCTCACGCTCACGGTGGCCGACTGCATCCCAGTGTACCTCGCCGCCCCGGCCCATGGCGCGGTCGCGCTGCTCCATGCCGGATGGCGCGGCGCGGCCGGGGGCATTCTGACCCGGGGCCTGGATGTTCTGAAGGAGCGAACAGGTGCGGCACCAGCGGATGTTGTAATGCATTGTGGCATAGGTATTTGTGGCAATTGCTTTGAAGTAGGACATGAGGTCCTCGAGGCCTTTGGCCTCCGGGGCGATCATCCCGGAAAGTGGGCCGTCGACGTGCGGGACCAGCTCCTCGATGAGGCCGCCGGGGCCGGGGTGGAAGAGGCCACCTCGTCAGAATGGTGCACCATGCACGACGCCGATCACTTCTATAGTCACCGGGCCTCGAACGGGGGACCCGGACGGATGGTGGCATACCTCGGGATTCCTTGACGCTCGGTGGAGGTGGCGGTATTATTGGGTGCTGGGCGGGTGGGAGGTCAAGTCGGCAGGTCGTCGATGTGGGGGATTTCCCTCACATTTTTTTTTGCCAGAGGTCCACACCGCGTGTCCCCTGACACTCTGACGGAGTTGATCCGCCGCACTGTGGCCGAAGCCGGCTTCGAGCTGGTGGATGTCGGCTTCGCGGGCTCGGATCGGCGGCCGCTCCTGCGGGTCAAGGCGGACCTCCGGGGCAGCCGCCCTGGGCACGGCATCGGGGTCGACGATTGCGCCCGGCTCAGCCGTGTGCTGGAGCGGGCCCTGGAGGCCGATGGTCACGTCGGGCCGCGTTATGTACTCGAAGTGTCGTCACCGGGTCTGGAGCGACCCGTTCGGTTCCCCGAGCACTGGCGCCGCTTCGTGGGCCGGCGGGTGGCGGTGAAGACCTCGCGCTGGGCCGGCCGGCAGCCAGCGACGATCGTGGCCGTGCCGGACGAAGCGCGGGTGACGCTCTGCCGTGAAGGGGAGGACGAAGTCACCCTGGACCTGGATGAAATCGAAGAAGCCACGCTGGTGGTCGATTGGAAGACCCTCGGCAAACGGTAGGAGTACCAACACGCATGTCGAATTCAATGGAAATGTTGGAGGCGTTCCGCACGTTGGCGGACGCAAAGCAGCTGGATCGCAGCGAGCTGCTGGACCTGCTGAAAGACGGTATTCAGGCGGCGCTGGTCCGGGCCTATGGACCCAACGTCCGGTTCGAACTCCAGGTGGATGAGGCGGACGGCACCATCGAGGTCCTGCGCCTTCGGCAAGTGGTCGAGGTGATCGAGGACGAGGCCTGGCAGGTCGGGGTGGAGGAAGCCCGGTTTACCGATCCGGACTTCCAGGTGGGCGACATGCTGGAAGAAGAGGTGCCCTTCGCGGCGTTTGGGCGCCTTGCCGTCCAGGCAGCCAAGCAGCGCATCATCCAGCGGGTTCGGGAAGGCGAGCGCACCCGCATCCGTGAGGAGTTCGGCAACAAGGTGGGCGAGTTGCTCTCGGGGGAGATTCAGCAGATCGAGCGTGGCAAGCTCGTCATCATGCTGAACAGGTTCCGCGAGGCCGAGGCCATCATCCCCTACCGGGAGCAGAACAACCGCGAGCGATTTCACCAGGGCGATACCATTCGCGCGGTGCTCAAGCGCCTCGAGGAAACGCCGAAGGGGCCGCGGCTCATTCTATCCCGATCGGACCCCTTGTTCGTGCAGGCCCTGTTCCGTCTCGAGGTTCCGGAGATCCAGCAGGACATCGTCCAGATTCGCGCCATTGCCCGCGAAGTGGGGAGCCGGACCAAGGTGGCGGTGATCAGCCGGGATGACTCCATCGATCCGGTCGGAGCCTGCGTGGGCCTCAAGGGCTCCCGGGTCCAGGCCGTCGTGAATGAGTTGGGATCGGAGCGCATCGACATCGTCCCCTGGTCGCCGGACCCGGAACGGTTTGCCCGGCTGGCTCTGGCCCCGGCACGCGTGACGCGCGTCTACTTCGAGCACGACACCCGTACCATCCAGGCCGTCGTGGACGAGGATCAGTTGTCGCTGGCCATCGGGCGCAACGGCCAGAACGTACGGCTCGCTTCGGAACTCACCGGCTGGAAGATCGACCTCTATTCGTCGCGCGAATGGCTGGAACGCGGGGGCGAGGGTCCTTTCACGGGCGGCATCGCCGAATTGGAGCGCGAGGTCGACGTGCCCGTTGCGGAGTTGGCCGGATTGACCACCGAGGTGGTGGAAGCCCTGGCCGCGATAGACGTGACCATGCTGGAGCAACTCCTGGCCATGACCCCCGAAGCGGTTGCGGCGGTTGCCGGTATCGACGCCGAGGGAGCCGCGGCGATTCAGACCATCACCGACGATCTGGCCAAGGCCCAGGCCGGGGCGGAAGTCGAACGGGCGGCGGCGGCGGCGGCACGGGAGGCGGCGGCAGAGGCGAACGCAAACGCGGACGAGGCCGACGGAGCCGAGGCGGAGACCGAGGTGGCGACCGAGGCAGAGTCGCCGCCGCAGGACGACGAGGCCACCACGGAGGAAGGCGCCGAGCCGAAGACGGCCGAGGCAGGCGCCGAAGAGAGCGCCCCTGGCGCGTGAGCGACCTGGTGGGGCTGCTGGGGTTGGGCTTCCGGTCGGGTCGGCTCCGGTTCGGCGTCGACGGAGTCCGGGATGGACTGCAGCGCGGTGAAATCCACTGTGTCGTGGTCGCGGCCAATGCCTCAGGCCGTGTGGAGGACAAGGTGATTCGTCTGGCCCGAGGGCGCGGCATCCCGTTGGTGGGCGGGCCGAAGGCGGACGAATTGGGCCGGGCGGTGCACAGGCCGCCGGTGATGGTGGTTGGGATCGCGGAGCCGGGATTGGCAAAGGGTATTGCCGCACGGGCTCCCCGATATGGCTTCCTGGAGGAATGAGTGGTCAAGACGAGAATTCACGATCTGGCAGCGGAGTTTGGCGTCCCCTCAGAGCAGCTCCTGACGATGCTCCGGGAGATGAACATCTTCGTGCGGAGCCACCTCTCGGCACTGGAGGCCGATCAGGTCTCCCAGGTGCGGGTACGCTGGGAGCGTGACAAGCGCCGCAAGGACGAGGACGTCAAGCCGAAGCGCGGACGTCGCAAGGCCAAGACGGCGGAAGTCGCTCCGGCACCGGCGCCCAAGCCGCGGAAGCGTCGGCGGACCGCGGCGGAAGTGGCGGAAGCGGATGCCAAAGCCCAGGCCGAAGAGGCCGTTCGTCTAGCGGCCGAGGAAGCCCGACTCGAGCGCGAACGGGCCCTCGAGGAGCCGAAGGCCGAGATTCCCCAGACGCTGGAAGAGCGGGCCAAAGCCCTGTTCCCCGACTTGCCGCCGGCTGCGGCGGAAGAGGCGGTGGAGGCGGTGGAGGAGGCCCCCGTCGAGGCGGAACCCCAGGCCCCGGCCGCGGAGGCCTCGGTTGCACCAGAGGCGGAGGCTCCGGCCCCCGCGGCAACCACGCCGAGCGCTCCGCCGGAACCAGCAGCGCCGGACGCGGCGCCCCAGAAGGGCAAGCCGTTCATTCCGCCGCGGGTAGCGCGCCCTTCCGCGCCACGAGCTCCCAAGCCGGTGTTCTCGAGCGACGCCGCTCCGGCCAAGCCGGGCGAGCGGGAACGTCGACGCAAGGGCAAGAAGGGCCGCCGGTCGAGCGTCGACCAGAGCGCCGTCAAGGAGAACATCAGCAAGACGCTCCGCGGCATGAAGGGCCGCAAGCGGGGCAAGGGTGGCCGGTCACAGGAGCCAACGTTCCGGGAAATCCAGGCGGGGTTGGCGGCGGAGGAGCGGGAGAAGGAGAAGACGCGGATTCGCGTCATCGAGTTCGTGTCCGCCGCGGAATTGGCCGAACTGATGAAGGTCCCGGCCACCGAGATCGTCACCTTTGCCTTCAAGGAATTGGGGCTGATGATCACGGTGAACCAACGTCTCGACTTCGATCAGATCGAGCTGATCGCCTCGGCCTTCGGGTTCGAAGCGGTCCGTGAGGACGAATTCGTTGCCGAGGTGACGGAAGCCGTAGCGGACGAACCGGAGGAGTCCCTGGTGTCGCGGCCCCCGGTCGTGACGATCATGGGACACGTCGACCACGGCAAGACGTCGCTCCTCGACTACATCCGCAAGGCCAACATCGTCGCGGGCGAGTCCGGCGGGATCACCCAGCACATCGGCGCCTACCACGTCGTCCTGCCCGGTGGCAAGGAGATCACCTTCCTGGATACCCCGGGCCACGAAGCCTTTACCGCGATGCGAGCCCGCGGGGCCCAGGTGACCGACCTCGTGGTGTTGATCGTGGCGGCGGACGACCAGGTCATGCCGCAGACCATCGAGGCGATCAGTCACGCCAAGAACGCCGGCGTCCCCATGGTCGTGGCGGTGAACAAGGTGGACCTGCCACAGGCCAACCCGCAGAAGACCATGCAGGACCTGCTGCAACACAGCGTCGTTCTTGAGGAGTTCGGCGGCGAGGTGTTGTCGGCATCGATCTCCGCCAAGACCGGAGACGGCATCGATCTGCTGCTGGAGAAGGTCCTGTTGCAGGCCGAGTTGTTGGACATCAAGGCCAACCCCGACCGCCGGGCCAATGGTACCGTGCTCGAGGCCACCCTGGACCCCGGCAAGGGGCCCGTGGCCACCATCCTGGTGCAGGGAGGCACCCTCAAGTCCGGGGACGACTTCATCTGCGGCATGTTCTCGGGCCGGGTCAGGGCCATGCTGGACGAACGCGGCAACACCGTCACCGAGGCCGGGCCGTCCATCCCGGTGCAGGTACTCGGCTTCGACGGTGTACCGGCCGCGGGTGACGCCTTCATCGCGGTGGCCGACGCCTCCGAGGCCCGCGAGATCTCCCAGAAGCGCCAGCGCCTGGAACGCGAAGCCCAGAACCGCCGCGGAGCGCGCGGCGGATCGCTGGAGGACTTCAGCCGGGCCCTCAAGGAGGGGGAGGTCAACCAACTCCGCATCATCATCAAGGCCGATCAGGGTGGCCCGGCGGAAGCGCTTGCCGATTCGCTGGCACGGCTCGGTACGGACGAAGTCGCGGTCGACATCGTTCACCGCGGCGTCGGTGCCGTCAGTGAAAGCGACGTGGTCCTGGCCAAGGCCTCCGGCGCGGCCATCCTCGGGTTCCACGTCCGCCCCGACGCCAAGGCACGGGCGGCGGCTGAGCGGGAGCAGGTCGACATCCGGACGTACACGGTCATCTACGAGGCCGTGAACGAAATCCGCCAGGCGCTCGAAGGCATGCTCCGGCCAGAGGAGAAGGAAGTGGTGCTGGGCGAGGCCGAGGTGCTCCAGACCTTCAAGGTGTCGAAGGTCGGGTTGATCGCCGGGTGCAACGTGACCGCTGGGGTGATGCAGCGAGATGCCAAGGCACGCGTCATCCGGGATGGCGTCGCGGTCTACACCGGCCAAATGTCCAGTCTCAAGCGTTTCAAGGACGACGTGAAGGAAGTGCGTGAGGGGCTGGAGTGTGGTATCGGCATCGAGAACTTCAACGACGTGAAGGTCGGCGACCGGATCGAGGCGTTCACGATGGAAGAGATTCGCCGCACCCTGGAAGACTCGTCTGCCGCCTCGGCGGTGTAACATGTTGGTGGCGGTAGGGACATGGGAGCTGCAACTCCCCGGGTGCCGGTCGCTCAAAGAGAAGCGCAGCGTGCTGAAGCCGCTGACCAACCGCCTCGCGAACCTGAACGTCAGCGTCGCCGAGACGGGGTATCAGGACCGGCGGCACATGGCGGAAATCGCGTGCGCAGCGGTCGCGTCGGACCGGACCGTGGCCGAGTCGACGATACGGGCCGTCGACAGCCTCATCGAGACGACGGACGGGGTCCGGATTCTCGATACCGCGACGGTGTATCGATGAAGGGATCGCGCCGGCCGGAACAGGTGGCGGAGAATATCCGTCAGGTGGTCGCGGAAGCGCTCACCAGGGACGTCCGGGACCCCCGGGTGGGCCTGGTGACCGTGACCCGGGTCGAAGTCACGGGCGACCTGAGCCATGCCACCGTGTTCGTGACGTTGCCGAGCACGGAAGAGGAGCCGGAGGAGGCCATGCAGGGTCTGGCCAGTGCACGTGGGTTTCTGAGATCGAAGCTGGCGAAGGTGCTGACGATGCGGTCCGTGCCGACGCTGACCTTCAAGCGGGACCGGGGTCTGGAGCACGCCCGGCACATCGACTCCCTCCTGGATGCGATCGACCAGGAGCGACAGCACTGAGCAAGACGGCGGTTCGGGCGGGAGCACTCCTGATCGACAAGCCCGCCGGGGTGACGTCACACGATGTGGTTCAGCAGGTCCGGCGTGCCCTCGGCACCCGTGCCGTGGGACATACCGGAACCCTGGATCCGTTTGCCACCGGGTTGCTGGTGGCGTTGGTGGGAAAGGGCACCCGCGTGGCGCGGTTCGTCGAACAGCAGCCCAAGACCTACCTCGGCGTGGCGCGTTTGGGGGTCGAGACCGACACCGACGACCTGACGGGACGCGCGGTTGAAGTCGGGTCCGGCGCTGTGCCGGACCCGGAGGCCGTACGAGACGCGCTCGGGGGATTCGTCGGGACCATCGTCCAGGTGCCGCCGGCATTCTCGGCCAAGCGTGTCGCCGGAGAGCGCAGTCACCGCCTGGCCCGGCGCGGAGAAGCGGTGCAGCCCCGCCCGGTGGCAGTGACGGTCGAACGTCTCGAGGTGCTGTCCATCGAGGGGGCCGACGTCACCTTCCGGACCACGGTCAGCCCGGGCACCTACATCCGGGCGCTGGCGCGTGATCTGGGTCGGGAACTGGGCGTAGGCGGCCACCTCCGGTCACTGCGGCGGGAGGCCATCGGCTCGATCCGGGTCGAGGAGGCAGTGCCCTTGGACGCGGTCCGGCAAGGTGTCGAGCCGATGTCGCTGTCCCGGGTGCTCGAGCACCTTCCGGCGATGACGCTGGGTGAAGACGCGGTGCTGGAGATCGCTCACGGGAGGCCCGTCGAGGCGCCCGCCGGCAGCCGGGGTCTGATGGTCCTGTGCCGGGGCGAGGACGTGGTGGCGTTGGCGCAGGCGGAGGACGGGTGGCTACGGCCCAAGGTCGTGTTGGTGGCACCGTGACGGAAGTGCTTCCGGCGTTGGAGGGCGGCACCGTGGTGACGGTCGGCACCTTCGACGGGGTCCACCGCGGCCACCAGGCGGTGCTCGCCGAAATCGTGGCACGGGCCAGGAGCACGGGGCGGCACAGCCTGTTGGTGACGTTCGAGCCCCATCCGCTCCAGGTCGTGAACCCGGCGGCGGCACCTCCGCTCCTCACGACAGGGGCGGAGCGGCGGGAGATCCTCGCCGAGTCGGAGTTGGACTACGCGGTCTTCGTGGCGTTCGATCGCGCCATGGCCGCTCTGGAGCCCGAGCGTTTCGTGCGGGACGTGTTGTGCCGGCGCTACCAGATGCGGGAGTTGGTGATCGGGTACGATCACGGCTTCGGCCGGGGCCGCAGCGGCGACGTGGCGACGCTGCGACGACTGGGAGAGAGCGACGGGTTTGCGGTCGACGTCGTCGGCCCGGTGGACGATCAGGGGTTCCCGGTGTCGAGTACCCACATTCGCCGGGCGGTGGCCGGTGGTGATCTGGCTTCGGCGCGCCGGCAACTGGGTCGGCCCTACCGCGTCTCCGGAGTCGTGACGCGCGGTGAAGGACGCGGGCGGTCCATGGGAGTGCCAACGGCCAATCTCGGGGCATTGCCCGTCGAGAAGTTGCTGCCGCCGGATGGGGTCTATGCGGCCTGGGTGGAATGGTCCGGTGGACGGACCGGCGCCATGATGAATCAGGGTGGCAAGCCGACCTTCCGGGATGGCCGCCGTTCGCTGGAAGTACACCTCTTCGATTTCGAAGGGGATCTGTATGGGGAATGGGTGCGGGTCGAGTGGGTGGAACGGTTGCGCGACGTGCGCTCGTTTCCCACCGCGGCCGCGCTCACGGAACAATTGGGCCGCGATCGCGTGCGTGCCCGCGAAGTGCTGGCAGCGGCGCGAACCTGAGCCGCCACGAGAGGTTCTACATCTAACGCAGGGTAGGAGATGTTTGCGACCATACGCAGCCGG
>JBDHIK010000293.1:0-2199 GCA_039587475.1 Gemmatimonadota bacterium
CCGTGCATGGGGTTGATCAGCGTCCCGGCGATCTCGTGCCAGATGCGTTTGCCCCCCCTCAGCTCGTTGTCGAACACCATGGTCGAGAGCCGGTAGGTCGACTCGCCGAGGGCGATACCACCCATGGTGGTGCTGAGCCAGTCGTTGAACGCCGGTCGGTGGGCCTCGCCCAGGAACTCCCACATGAGGCTCCCGGCCGCCGTGAGTGGGACGGACTCCCAGAAGTCCAGGTGATTGCTGCGGCCTGCCGAGTAGTACATGGAGCCGTGGTAGGGATGCGCCAGCTGGTTGGTGGAGAAGTTGTTGTCGTCCCAGTTGAAGCCTTCCTTGATGTTGGTCCACCAGGTCTGGGGGCCGACATAGGTGAAGGGTTCGTTGCGGGCGAAGCGGTTGAAGGTGCCCACCAGGTAGTTGAGTAGCACGACCTGGAGTGCGGCCATGCCGGGACGCTTGTCGGAGCAGTTGCTGTCGCAGTCGGAGGACACGCCCGCCGCGGCCTGGACCATGGCCTGCAGGCAGTCGCTGCCACAGGCGACGGAGGCGGTGGCGGCGGCGGAATCGGTGGTCTGGAGTGCGGTCGGATCGAGGGTTGCCACCGTCATGCGGCAGGCGCTGTCACAGGCGAAGAGCGTGCCGGCGTCGGCGGCCTGAGCCGACAGGTGCGACGGCGACGCGCCCGCTCCAGCGAGTACAGCCAGGGCCAGCGTCGCGGCAGTCCGCCTCAGTGTGCTTGGCCGCTTGGATTCCGGCAGCGAACCCGGACTCTCGCCGGCACCGAATGGTTGAGGCTAACGAATTGAGGGCCGACCTGCAAGCAGTTCCGCGGGCTACTTGCGCTCGGTTTCCGAGGGCATCATCATCCCTAATCACCGCACCTGGCACCGCGACCGCTCCACCCTTTCTCGGGACCGCCATGCTCGTGCCCCTCACCGCACCATCCAGACGCTCGCGCCGGCTGGGATCGTCGCTCGGTCTCGCGTTCATGCTCGTGGGGGTGTGGGCTGGCCTGTTGACCGCGCAAACCCAGACGAGCATCGGCATCATCGGCGGCGTGAATTCCTATGACTGGCAAGGGGACTCGCAGCTGGGGACCGTCGGCTCGGCCGAATACACCGCCAAGATCGCCGGCATGCTCGGGGGCGCCCTGGGGCTGCGATTTGCCGAGCAATGGGGCGCCAGGGTCGAGGCCCAGTACGACCATAACCGCACCCTGATCACCGCCAGCGACGAGTTGGTCGAACTCAGCTATATTCGCGTCCCGGTCACCGGGCAGTTCTGGCTCCGTTTCAGCCCGGAGCACGACAATTACCTGATGATTTCGGCCGGGCCGAGCGTCGGCTTCAATATCGGCTGTACCGTCGCGGACGTGAGCTGCGACGCCGTGCCGACGGGGGACCTGATCGCGCCGTCCCTGACGGACGTCTCCCTGCTGGGCACCATCGGGGTCGCCGCCGGGCCGGCGTTGTTCGAGTTGCGCTACAATCTCGGGCCCAGAAATCTCAATCGGATCGTCAACGGCCCCGAGCTCAAGACCCGGGAGTACATGATCGTCTTCTCGTACTACTTCACGCTCAAGCGCGGTGGCGGCTGGTTCTAGGACCGGCCGTCCCGACGGGAACGCGTATGGCGCGGGACGGACTACGGGGTCACGTTGAAGGCGTCACTCGTCACGGAATTGAACCCCTCGGACGTCGCCAGCAGCTGATACCCCGCCCCCGCCATATCGATCGTCAGATCGTCGAACGTGGCGACGCCATCCACGCTCATCTTCGAGACGGTCCCCCCCAGCGTGGCCCCGCCCGGCCCACCGGTAACGGTCACGGTGATCATGGCATCCGTCGTGGTGACCTGACCCTGACTGTCGTCGACGAAACCCACGACCACCGCCGGTATGATGGGCTGATTGACCGGGACGGTGGTGGGCTGCTGGCGGAAGGACAGCGCCAGGGCCACCGGCTCGGTCGACGCGCATGCGCTCAGGGTACCGGCAACGGCAATGGCAGCGGCCAACAGGGACAAACGAGTGCGCATCGGCGAGTCTCCGGAAGGGATATCTTGCAATCTAGAGCGACCCTCCCGGCGAGGATAGGGAGGCCGCGGCAGGCGTCGGTCCGAATCTTCCATGACCGTCGTCGCGTCATCTTCGAGAGGGACCAGCGGGACACCGAACCCATGAACACCACGGACATCCGCCGGCCC
>JBDHIK010000294.1:0-2787 GCA_039587475.1 Gemmatimonadota bacterium
GGAGCGGTGTAGGCCCGGGAGGTCGCCGGGTTGGTAGCGGTGACCTACGCCGCTTGCGAGACGGGGTTCGGCGGCACGGGAGGTTGCAGCGGCGAGGAACTCAAGCTCTGGTACGACGACGGTCGCGGCGGCGGCACAGCCGGTGACGTGGTGGTCAACGGCGGCGAGGTGCGCACCTTGACCACCGAGTTCTACGCCGGAGGAGAGATCCTGGAGCGTGGCAGCCGGTTGCTGGTGCTCTGGAAGGACTCGTCCTTCCTGCGTCTGTGGGCCGACGACGGTCTCGGTGGCGGCACCGCCGGCGACGGGCTGGTCAACGGCGTCGAACTGCGCACGTTGAACGTGTTTCCCGACCCCGAGATCGGCAACGGCAAGACGCTGACCAATTCCGGGGGACATCTGGTGGTGGCCCACTGGAAACGTCTTTTTCCGCCGTACGCCACGCTGCATGTCTGGGTGGATGACGGCGCGGGCGGCGGCACCGCCGACGATCTCCTGGTGAACGGAACGGAGAATCGGGAACTGGACTCCTACGAGCGTCCACCGGGCTGGTGGACTACCACCGCCTGGGTGGCAGGCAAGCTCGCTGTGTCGTTCCAGCTGGCGGGTTCCCTGCAGGATCTCGCTCTGTGGTACGACGACGGTGGAACCGAAGGCGATGGCGTTGCCGGGGATCTGGACTTCAGCGACACCGAGACGCGCAAGTTGATGCACCTGGGGAACGTGGGCGAGTTCAGCGATATCGTCGTGCTGAACAATCGTATCGCGGTGACCAACCAGTATGTCCTGCCTCCGCAGCTCAAGATGTTCTACGACGACGGCAACGACAACGCCGTTGCCGATGACGCCGCCGCGCTGGGTGACGATCCGATCTCCGGCGATCCCCTGGAGGCTCGCGGCATTGACCAGCCCCTGGGCGGCGGCGGGTTCGGCGCCTCGGCGGCGGTGTTCGACCCGGATACCGGTGACCCATCGGTCTGCGAGCACGTTGCGGTGGCACACCTCAACAAGTGCAATACATGTGGCTACCAGGCGGATCTGGGTCTGCACCTGACCACGGTGAATGCGCTGGCGCCCCGGGGCTTGTTCATCCATGACACCGGCAACCACCAGATCCACGACCCGCTGGCCACCCAGCTGGACATCGACCTCACCCTGCGCTGGTTCGAGGACGCGGCGGACAGCGGCGAGGTGTTCATCAGCGGCGATGTCACAGGCCCGAACGCGGGCGTCTGGTTGCCCATGATGGAGAACATCGTTGCGTGGCCCGACTTCATGACCGTACCGGTGGAACTCGTACCCGGGAACGGAGACAAGACCATCTTCATGTCGTTCCGGAACGGCCCGTGCAGCGGCAACACCACCGTACGCACCCTCACGCTGGGCTTTGTGATCCCGGATCCCACCAACCTCGCGCTGGCGCCGGGGGGTGTGAACGAGGCCGTGCTGGACTGGGATGATCTGGTCTTCGGCGATCTGGACGGTTACAACGTCTACCGGGCCACGAATTTACCGGGAACATGGTCGTTGCTCACCAGCACGCCGGTTCCCTCCGGGGTCAGCACCTTCAGCCGAACTGGATGCCACCGACGAGATCCTCTACTACTACGTCACCGCCGTGGACTCTCTGGGCAACGAGAGCTCCGATCCTCCCAGCTAGTGTCCCTCCCTGGCGCTGCTCCGGCGGGAGGGCGGCGGGAGCAGGTCAAGGCTGCGAAGTAGGGCCTGTAAACGCCCGACAGGCCTTCTTCTCCTGCGCGACGGGCCCCGGCTCGCCCCATTTTCCGCTTCCCGGAGCAGGATGGTATGATCCCGCCCGGCGCCTGCACCCGGCGGGCTCGAGCATGGGAGGAGACTCATGGCAGACAGCACCAAGAAGCCCGGTGTCATGGACCGGTTCCTGAATGCCATCGAGGTGGCAGGCAACAAGCTACCCGACCCGGCCATGTTGTTCCTCCTGCTGATGGCAGCGGTCTGGGTGCTGTCGTGGCCGCTGTCCGGGGTGGACTTCAACGCCGCGCACCCGGCCACCGGCGACCCCATCAATGTCGCCAACCAGGTCAACGGCGGCGGCATCGCCAACCTCCTGACCTCCATGGTCCGCACGTTCATGAACTTCGCACCGCTGGGCGTGGTGCTGGTGGCGCTGCTGGGCATCGGTGTGGCGGAGCACACCGGCTTCATCGGAGCTCTCATCAAGTCGGTGCTCAACGTCACGCCGAAGTCGCTTCTGACGCCGGTACTGATCCTGGTGGGTATCGGCAGCCACTACGCCGTGGACGCAGGCTACGTCCTGGTGATCCCGCTGGGCGGGGTGATCTTCTACGCCGCCGGGCGGCATCCCCTGGCAGGCATCGCCGCCGCGTTCGCCGGCGTCTCCGGCGGCTTCTCCGCCAACTTCTGGGTGCCCAGCGGCCTGGACCCGCTGCTGCAGGGTTTCACGCTGTCGTCGGCACAGCTCCTGGACCCCAACGCCCAGGTCAGCATCGTCAACAACAACGTCTTCACCGCGGTCTCCACGCTGCTCATCGTGGGAATCGGCTGGTTCCTGACGGACAAGGTCATCGAGCCGCGGGTGGCCGGCACCGCCATCGACGGCGATCCCGACAAGATGCCGAAGATCGAGGAGGTCACTCCGGACGAGCGTCGCGGCATGCGCGCCGCCCTGGTGGCCGGCGCGCTCGGCGTGGTGGCGCTGGTGGTCTGGGCCTGGCCGGCGGACTCGGCGCTGCGCTACCAGGGACAGCTCACGCCGTTCCAGGCGCCGATGATGGGCTCCATCGTGCC
>JBDHIK010000128.1:0-7462 GCA_039587475.1 Gemmatimonadota bacterium
GGGCCGGCTACCGCCTGAACCGGTCGTGGGAGATCAACGCCAAGTGGCGGCTGGCAAGCGGTCTCCCCACCACGCCGTACATCGAGTCGGGCCCCAATGAAGGCCGGCTCGACTTCACGCGATACAACGAGGGCTCCCGTCTTCCGACCTTCTACGCCCTCGACGTCCGCATCGACCGGCGCTGGAGCTTCCCCGGCCTGCAACTCGAGGTCTACCTCGACATTCAGAACCTCACCAACCGGCAGAACGTCAGCGGCGTTCGCTGGGACTTCAGCACCCAGTCGGTCGAGGCCAACGAATCGATCGGCATCCTGCCGACGATCGGCGTGAATGTAGAGTTCTAGGCCCGAAGCCTGGAACCATCGCACCCATGAGTAGCGAAGCCGGCAGCGGATCGTCCGCTGCCGGCTTCTGGGTACCGTGCCCGGGGGCGAGGCCGCCGCTAGATCCCGAACGCGGCCCGCACGGTCCAGGTCTGGTTCTTGGCCTCGGCCGTGGCGTTGGGCTCGTCCACGAGGTCGCTCAGGCTGAAGTCGCCCACGCCGACACCGGCGCCGATGATACCGCTGAAGTCGGTGCTCTTGAGCGAGAGGCCGAAGTCGGAGCAGGCAGCAGTGATGCCGCTCGAAACTTCCTCGGCGTCACACTGGGTCTCGAAGCTGACGGCCGGTCCCGCGTAGATCGCCGGCTTGACGACCACCAGCGGCAGGTTGACGCGAAGGAGCAGCGGTACCTCGATGTAGCTCAGCTTGAACTTGCCGACCGTCGTGCCGTTCTCGACCAGGTCGGCGCCCTTCTGGGTCCAGTAGCCCTCCAACCGTACGGTGAACAGCGGGCTCAGATGGGTCCCGATCCAGCCACCGACCATGAAGCCGGTCCGGCTGTTGATCGTCTGGTCGGGGTCCAGGTTGGTGACGTCGAGGTCGGAGAAGTTGACGCCGGCGAAACCGCCGAAGGTCAACTGGGCCTGCCCAACCGACAACGGGGCCACGACGGCGGCGGCGGCCAGGAGGCCTGAAACAATGAAACGACGCATGACGGTACTCCAGATACGGGTGGCGTTCGCACGGTTCGACGAGCTGACAACGTCGCCGATTCCGTTGCAAGTCCAGTGCCCGGAGCCACTTGCGCCCCGGCCCCCCATCTCATGGCGACCGCGATGACGCTGGCGCGGCTTGGGCATCGCAGAATGCCATGAAGCCGTCAGACGGCAAGGGCTTCGCGGTCGGAAAGGAAGCTGGGGCCTACTCCTGTCGCAGCAGAAGCGAGGGGTCGGTCCGCGCTGCACGACGCGCCGGCAGCCAGGCCGCGAGGAGACCGATGGCCCCCAGAACCGCGGCGGTCCCGGCAAAGGTGCCGAGATCCCGCGCCGGGACCTGGTACAACAGGTCCGCCACCCAGCCGGTCAGGAGGGCGGAGACCGACAACCCGATCACCAGTCCCAGCGAGACCAGCAGGCCTCCCCGCCACAACACCAGTCGCGACACCGACCCGGGCGCCGATCCCAACGCCATGCGCACCCCGAACTCCCGGCGTCGCTGCGTCACCAGGAAGCTGACGACACCGAACAGGCCGAAGCCCGACACGAGGATGGCGAACGTTGCGAGCACACCCACCAGCGCGGCCGCCACACGGGACGCGAAGAGCTCCTCCGCCAGAACGTCATCCATGCTGCGGATATCGGTGACCGGAGCAAGGGGTTCCACCTCCCGAAGGACCGCGCGGACATCCCGGGCCAGCGCAGCGGGAGGGCCCGCCGTCCGCACCGCCAGGCTCACCTGGCGATTCCAGGGAAAGTGATTCTGACCGTACGGCCGGTAGAACTCAGGTCGGACATCACCCGTCAGGGCACTCTGCTTGACGTCGGTCACGACACCGATGACCGTCGCGACGGGATCGTCGAGGTCACTGCCCAGTCTGAGCGTCCGACCGACCGCCAGCTCGCCGGGCCACACCCGCGCTGCCAGGGTCTCGTTCACCATCACGACATCCGGAGCATCCCAACCCCAGTCGTCGAACGACCGGCCGGCCCGGACCCGCAGGCCGAGCGCGGACGGGTAGCCGGGAGAGATGTTCCGCGTCACGGCCGTCAGCCGTTCCTCGGCGGGGGGAACCGCGCGATCCGCCCGCGACACGGCGGTGGACCACGCGTCGCCCGCCAGCGGCAGATGGCTCGTCAAGCCAACCGACATGACGCCCGGCAACGCTTCGACACGCCGGACCGTCTCCCGGAAGAAGGCCAGTTGCCGTTCCGTCCCATCCGCGGCGTCGCTCGCGATGGCCGTCTCCTGTCCGGGCGGGAACATGCTGGTGCCCCCCATGTCGAGGGTCATCGTCAGCACACCGCTCGAAGTCATCCCGGGGTCGATACCGGCCTGCCCGATCATGCTCCGCATCGTCAGCGCCGCGCCGACGAGCAGCACGACCGCCAGGGCGACCTCGGCAACGACCAGCGCATCGCGCATCCGTCCTGCCGAGCGGTTTCGGGCGCCGTGGCCCGCCCGTAGCACCTCGGCTCCGGAGACCCGGAGCATCGCCGACAGGCCGCCGCAGGCTACGCCAATCACCAGCGACGCGACCATCGTCACGAGAACGACCAACCCGTCGACGCCGATCTCACCGGACCGCGGCAAACCGAGCATGTCGGTCGCCGCCATGGACCGGATGACCACAGCGGCGGTCAGCAGGCCGAGAATGCCGGCCAGCACCGTCAACACGGTGGACTGTCCCAGCTCGTGCAGGATGAGGCGTCCCCTGGGGGCACCCAGAGCACTCCGGACGGCCCGTTCACGCTGGCTCGCCAGGGCGCGCCCCAACAGGAGGTTGGCGACATTGGCGACGGCCACCAGCAACAACAGAACCGTGGCCCCGAGCAGTCCCATGAGGATGGGCCGGACCGGGCCGACCACCGGTTCACGCAGAGGTTCCACGAGCACGTCGAGTCCGGCGAGATCGTCGGGGAACGCCAGACTCAGCCGGGCATGCATGGCGCCGAAGTCTTCCTGGACCTGATCGACGGTGACGCCGGGACGCATCCGGGCAAAGACGCGAAGAAACTGGGCCCGGCGTGACGCGTCGGGCGCGAGGACCAGCGGCGCCCAGAATTCGGCATCGCTGGCCCAGAACGGTGGGAATCCGAAGTCTGCGGGCATGACCCCGAGGACCAGGTGCGGATCGCCATTCAACGGGATGGTGCGTCCCACCACCGCGCTGTCTGCCCCGAACTCTCTGATCCAGAGCGCGTGACTCAGCACGACCACGCGATCGTCGCCCTGCAGCGAGTCCGCTTCATGCCACGTGCGCCCCAGCAGCGGGGAGGCCTGCAGCAGATCGAAGAGCGACCAGGTGGCTCGGAGCCCCGCCAGTCGTCTCGGTTCGTCCACCATCATCGTGACGCTCCACGGATGAGCCGCCGTCAGGAAGTCCACCGTGTGGTTGTCCCGGCGCCAATCGATCACGTTGGCCGGCGCGGTGGGACTGCGGTCGCGCTCGCCGGCATCCGTGGTGAACATGGCCACGATCCGGCCTGCGTCCGCGTAGGGGAGGGGTCGAAGCAGTATGCCGTACGCCAGGGTGAATACCGTGATGGCGCCGGTCATGCCCAACCCCAGAACGCCCAGGGCCACGAGACTGAATCCCGGTGACCGGCGCAACGCCCTGATGGTGTGCCGCGCGTCGTACGCCAGTCCCGTCGTCAGCCAGTTCCGGATCGCGGAGCCGGTGCCGACCATCGTCGCACGCGCCTGGGCACGGACGGCCATGAACGGGAAGGTGATTCCCTGCCGAAGGTACCACGCCAGCGCACGTCTCTTGCCGTCGCTATCGGCCCGGATCGCATACAACTCGTCCAGGTCGGCCAGGGCGGCGTCCCGGTCGTGTCTCGGCAGGACGAGGGCGACCAACGCCCGGGCCCATGACGGCGGGAGGTGTCGTGCACTCACGTGACGGAGCCCGGGGGCCGCCGCAACCCGTTCACGACCGCCCGCCCGCTCTGCCGGCCTCCAGGGCGGCGTCCATACCGTCCCACAGGTTGGCGAACGCCTGGCGCGCTTCCCTGAGCTTCTCGAGGGCGGGGTCCTGGAGGATGAAGTAGCGCCGGGGACGCCCGCTCTCGGGGTCGTTGTCCTCCAGGCGCGACGTCAGCAGACCCCTCTTTTCGAGGCGCCGGAGGGCGATGTACACCGCCGCGGGTGCCACACTGCGCCCGGTTCGTCCCTCCAGTTCCACCACGATGGGGACGCTGTAGGAGGTTCCCCCCTGGCGCAGAATCGCCAGGAGGACCATGTGCTCGAATTCACCCAGACTGTCTCGACTCATCGGTTATCCGTCCGTTCTCAGGTCAGTCACTGCGCAGCGTCGTGTTGGGATCGACCCGGGACGCCCGCACTGCCGGCAGCCAGCCCGCGAGGAGTGCCGCGCCGAGCAGCACCGCGATGGCCGTGGCATGGGTCGCAGGGTCGTGGACCCGGACCGCAAACACCACGCTCGCGAGAAAACGGGTCAGGCCCAGCGCGGCCCCGAGCCCCACGACCACCCCCGCCACGGCCAGCCCACCGGCGTATCGCATGACCAGCCAGCGGACCTGCCTCGTGCCGGCGCCCAACGCCATCCGGACACCAATCTCCCGGCGCCGGCTCGTCACTGCGTGAGCCAGCACGCCATAGGTGCCGATGGCGCCCAGAACCAGGGCGATGGCCCCGGCCACCCCGAGCAGCGTCAGGACGAACGCCGTTCGGGACGTGGAACGGTGCAACCGGTCCTCCATGGTCTGCACATCGGCCAGTGGCAGCGACGGATCGACCGACCAGACGGCCTGCCGAATGGCCGGCAGAACCACCAGCGGATCCGTCCCCTCGATGTGTACCGCGTAGGACAGCGACCGCCGCACCATCCAGGGGAAGCCGACGAATTCTTCGAGGTAGATCGGCCAATAGGCGCCCCCGGGTTCGTCCCGGTCCAGGGCCACGTCATGGACGTCTCCCACCACACCGACGATCTCGCGCCACGGGTCCCGCGAGTCGTGCCGGATGTGCCGGCCCAGCGCGGCGGCGGCCGAACCCCAATAGCGGCGCGCCACGCCTTCGCTCACCAACCCCACCGGTCGTCGCTCGCGCAAATCGTCCCAGGTCAACGTGCGACCGGCCACCAGGGGGATGCCCATGGCCGTGAAGTAGTCACCCACCACGCCCTTGTAGAAACCGCTCACCGGTTCCTCGTCACTGTCCCGCGCCAGGATGGTGTTCCGGTTGCTGCGGCGCTCGAGGGGCAACCCCGAGGCGGCCCCCACGGCGGTCACTCCCGGGACCGTCGCCAGTGCCTCGAGGATGCGACCATGCGCATCAGGAATCCGCTCCGGGCTCGAGGTTGCCGATCTCGGAATGGTGAGCCGAAACGTCAGCACCTCACCGGGGTGAGCGAAGCCGGGGTCGACGGACCTGAGAGCCACCAAGGTCCTGACCATGAGACCCGCCCCGATCAACAGAACCAGCGCCAGCGACACCTCCGCCACGACCAGCACGTTCCGACCACGGGCACGGCCTTTCGGCGTCGTGGAACGACCACCTGAGGCAATGGCCGCGCCAGCACGGCCGATCCGTCGGAGCGGCACCAGGCCGAAGGCCACGGTGGCGGCCATCATCAACGCCAGGGCGAACAGGCCCACGGTGAGGTCGATGTGGATCTCCGCCGCGCGCGGCAACGTGTCCGGAGCCACCCGTAGCAACAGCGGCACGCCGGCGTACGCCAGGGCCAACCCCAGTACCCCACCGAGCACGGACAGAAGCCCGCTTTCGAGAATCGACTGCCGCACCAGTCGCAGGCGCGTGGCACCAAGTGCCGCACGCACCGCGAGTTCGTGGTCACGATCCTCGGCGCGCACCAGCAGCAGGTTGGCCACATTGGCAATGGCGATCAGAAGGACCAGCCCGACCGCACCCAACAGAACCCAGAGGATCGTGCCGCTGTCTCCGACGACGACGTCGCGCAGCGGGTGCACGTGACTCCGGAGACCCACCCGTTCCATGTCGTCCCGAGAGATGGCGTCGAAACGGTCGGCCGCGCGCGGCAACAGCCGATCGATGTCCGCGTTGGCAGTGACGATGGTCGCGCCATCCGCCAGCCGGCCCACGGCGCGATAATCGAAGCTGATGGTCGGGCCGACCTGCAGCACCATCGGCAGATACATGGACGCGTCGTGGCCCGGCAGCGCGAACCCGCCAGGGAGGACACCAACGATGGTGGTGGTCTCGCCATCGACGTGGAACGTCCTCCCCACCACCCCGGGGTCGCTTCCGAAGCGACTAGCCCAGAACCCGTGGTCCAGCAACGCCACACGAGGGCCACCCGGCTCACCATCGCCAGGGCCGAAGGTGCGGCCCAACACGGGCGCCACCCGGAAGGCTCGGAGCATGTCTTCCGTGAGCCAGGCCGTCGAGACACGTTCCGGCGTTCCCGCCCCGGTCACCGCCGCACTGGACGGTACCCAGGCGCCAAGGGCCTCGAAGGAGGACTCGGCCTCGGCGATGACGACATAGGTATGGGCTGTCTGGCGCAACGAGGTCGCCGCGATCCCCGGGGCCAGGAGGTCGACCGCAACCAGGCGATCCGGACGTTCGAATGGCAGTGGTTGCAGGAGTACGGCGTTGACGATCGTGAAGATGGCCACGGTGGCCCCGATCCCGATCGCCAGGGTCAGCAACGCCACAGCGGCGAGGCCGGGTGTGTTCCGGAATCCCCGGATGGCGTATCGCGTATCCTGGGCAACGTCAGTGGAAAGCGCCCGGAGGATCGAGTGCCGAGCACCATCCGACATGCCCGATCGGGCCCGGGTGAGAGGAAAGCTCGCCACCTGCCGCGCGTACCAGAGCCAGGCCCGTAACCGGCCCCGGGGTCGGATGCGCCGGTACAGATCGTCCAGGTCGGCCAGGACGGCCTCGCGGTCGTCCCGGGGGACGCCCAGCCCAGTGAGGGCTCGGAGTATTCGTGGCGGCTCGAGGCTCGATCGTCCCATGGGTATCCAGGATTCCGAAGTCAATTACTAGCCCTGCTAGTCAACAACGTAGCACTAGCGCTGTTAGTTTCAACCACCTGTCGCCACCCTGGCCAACCAGGAAAGAACCATCATGCCCAACGACTCCGAGGCCGTCCAGTTCCGATCGACGATCACCTGTCCCCATTGTGGTCATGCCGCCACGGAGACCATGTCTGCCGTCAGCTGCGCCATCGTGTATGATTGTGAGGGGTGTGGCGGGCGTATCGTTCCGAAGCCCGGCTCGTGCTGCGTCTTCTGTTCCTACGGTGACGTGGTCTGCCCGCCGAAGCAGGAGGGACGTTCCTGTTGACCGACACCGAAGGTGGCGCTGGAACATGACACCGGACTGGCATCCAGGGGCGCCGTCCCTCGACCAGCTGCACGATGCTCTGGTCGACGCCTTTCCTCGTCTCGACGGGGAGGGACAACGCG
>JBDHIK010000129.1:0-6926 GCA_039587475.1 Gemmatimonadota bacterium
TGCAACGGGTCCGCGTGGCCTTCGTCCGAATCCCGGGCCAGTCGGAAGAAGCCTCCATCGAACTGGTGGAGCCGGCAGACACCGATTCTCCCGTGACCAGGTTTCTCGAGGGTGGAGGCGGCCTGCATCACGTCTGTTTCGAAGTCGATTCCATCGAGCAACAACTGGCCGCCGGTCGGGACCAGCACGTCCTCCCCATCAGCCAGCCGGCACCCGCGGTGGCCTTCGACGGTCGCCGGATTTGCTGGGTGTATACCCCCGATCGGCTGTTGATCGAGTACCTCGAACGCGGCCGGTGATGTCACACCGCGTCGTGGCAGGAGACGTTGGCGTTGCCGCCTGAGAACGAACCGGTCCGGGAGGCCCCACCCGCCGAGACCGGGCCGGCATCGCCTCGCAAGGCGGTAGTGGTGGCTGGGACGCTGGCTCTCCTGTGCGGGGCCCTGGTGGTCTCTCTGTTTCTGGCGGAGGTGGCGGTCCGGCTCCTCGCGCCGCAGCAACTCATCCTCATCGAACCCGGGGTCTGGCTCCCGCAGGATACCGTGGGATACACCTTCCGCCCCCGGCTGCGCCGCACCATCAATACCGGTGAGCGGACGGTCACCTTGGTGACCGACGAGCACGGATTCCGGGTTGGGATGAGCGGTGCGGCAGAGGGGGATCGAGCCATCCTGCTCATGGGGGATTCCTTCCTCGCGGCGTTGCAGGTCGAGTACGAGGCGAGCCTCCCGGGGCTGATGGACGCGAGCGGTCTCGGAGGCTCCGGGTCGAGGACGGTGGTCAGGAACGCCGCGGTGCCAGGGTGGGACCCGGCACAGTACTACTACCGGACCCGGCAGCTGCTCGGCGAGGCTACCTTCGAGGCGGTCGTCGTCGGCGTCTATCTCGGGAACGATGTCGTCTATCGCGCGCCCGCACCGATCGCTCCGATCGAGCCCGTGACCGTCCATCGTTTCCGCATGCCGCAGTCGCTCAGCCGGGCGGAATTCACCGACGCCATGCTGCGCCCGGTCAATGATTTCCTGGAGACGCACTCCCATTTGTTCGTCTTTGCCAAAGCGCGTCTGAAGACGCTGTTGATGCGCTTCGGGCTTGCTCCCGAGTATTTCCCAGTGGAGTTCCGTCGGTCGGAAGCCGCCAGTTCACGGTGGAATGTCGCCGCCGATATTCTGAGCGATGTGGCGACGGAAGCCGAGCGCTACGAGCTCCCCACCGTGTTCGTCCTGATCCCGACGCCCTACCAGGTGGATGAAGCCGTCTTCGACCAGTACGTCGCCGGGTTCGACATCGACCCGGATTCCGTCGATCTGGACCAACCCACGACGCGGCTCGCCTCGGCGCTCGAAGCCCGCGGCCGCCTGGTGGTCGACGCGCTCCCCCGGTTCCGGCAATTGCACGACGAAGGGGTGCCGTTGTACGGCCGGGTGGACCGTCACCTGACGGCCGCCGGTCACGAAGCACTGTGGTCGATCCTGCGGCCTTCGCTCGATTCCCTTCTGGAAGCGACGACGCGCTAGCCGCGCAGCACGGCGTCCTTCACGCCCACTTGGGTCCGTCGCCGTCGCCCCGCGTGAGGTGGATGGCCCGCTCGACCTGATCTTCCTCGAGCCGCTGTTCGAATGGCGCCGGCCGGTAGAACGCAAAGTTGCTCGGTCCCTCGAAAAACAACTGAGACCGCAGCGCGTCCCCCCACGCCGGGTGGGACTGGTTGCTCACCAGGAGATCGGTCCCGGTGTCAATCAGGTAGTCGGTTGCCGCCGCAACGAGATCCGTCGCGTCTTCGGGCGCCCCCAGGCCGTCCGCAATGCCGCCTACCACCATGTTGCCGAAGTGATGGTGCGGGGGCCCGTCACGCAGGTCCATGATCGTCGTGCAGACCCATCCGATGTCCTTGCCGTCACGCCGTACACGCATCCGGGTGAGGCCGGGAAAGTCGGCTGGGTACAGGTCGTTCAACGTGGTGGCATCCTTGGCCGACACCAGTCGGTAGTGATCGCGGGCGGCCAGCCAGACGTCGTCGGCCCAGGCGTCGAAGCGGTCGACGATGGTCACCTCCAGATCCTTGCACGCCTGACTCGCTGCCCCGCCTCGCCACAGGTTGATGAGGCGCAGGCCCAGGGCGCCCAGACCCGTGGTGGCGAGGAGGTCCGCAACCAGCCGCCGGGCCCTGGAGGATCTCGCCTTGCCGAGGTTGCGGAGCACGGCGCCTGCCCTGACGAACCTGAAGTAGAATGGTACGGTGGTCCCCACCCATTTCAGGCCCGTGAGGAGCTTGGCGAAGGGCGTGTGGTGCCCCCCGAGGCCCAGGCTCATCAGCACCGGCTCTTCACGCATCATCCCGAAGACCATGGCGGCTGGCACGCCCGTGTACGCAGGGTCAGCGAGGCTCTCTGACAACGGATAGCGGATCCACCCGGCGCGGTCGTCCTGACCCGCGACACGGATGGCTTGCGTCGTGAGCCACACGCCTCCGTGGACCCCGGCCTCGTCCGCCGCCACCAGAAGCCTGGTGAATCGGGGGGCCCCCGGATCGCCCTGGAGCTCTACGTCGCTTTCCGGGTACAGCTGGTGATCGATCCCGGCAGCGGCGAATCGCTCATTGAAGGCCGCAATGGCTTCCCGGTCTTCAGCTCGATAACGTCGGATGGTCAGGGACACGGCGGGAACCTGGGTGTGAGGTCAGCCTTGCGCGGCATCGAGCAACCGGCGACGCCAGCGAGAGTAGCGGTCGGACCCCAGGACGGCGCGCAGGCTGCCCAGGCACCATTCCCGGGACTGCTTGCGCCACCGGAGGGCGGCATCGCCACTGACCACCTGGAGAAAGAGTCGTTGGGACGGTGCCCCACTGATGGTGCAACGGCGCACGTAGGTCGGGCCGGTCCGGGCCGTCCCGTGATTGGCGCCCCAGCGCGATGTCCCGACGACCTGGTAGCCGGCGTCCTCGACCAGGCGTCGGCACTCTGACCTCGGGTAGGATCCGTTGGGGAACGACAGGCCGTTCGTCTGTTGCTCCAGTTCTCTGTCCAGCTGCCGTCTGGACTCGGTCAGTTCGAAGGAGACCTCCGGGCTGGCGAGGTCTCGAAGGAACGGATGCGTGTGGGTATGGGATTGAATGTCCATCCCGGCGTCTCGCATCGTCCTGAGGTCGTCCCACGAGACATATCCCGGTCTTCCCACCCAGGACGTGGTCACGTAGAACGTCGCCGTCATGCCACGGGCAACGAGCGCCGGCAGGGCGCTCGCGAACTGGTTGTATTCCCCGTCGTCAAAGGACAGCGCGACCTGGCGTGGCCTCGGGTCGTTGAGGCAGGCCGCCACGGATCGGCCGGTCCAGCCGTCGTCCGCCAGCCAGGCAAGTTGGCGTTCGAAGTCGGCCCTGGCGACGGCGAATCGGTCCGGCCCTCCCCCACCCGCCGGAGCCTCCGCCGGCACGCCGTGGTACAGCAGGCAGACCCAGGCCGTCACGCGGAGCGCCTCGCTTGTTGTGCCTCGATCGCTTCGTCGACGATCTCGAGGAAACGGGCCGCCCGAGCCGACCAGTCGTGCTGTGACGCCGTCCGCTGCCCCCGGGACCGAGCCTCGGGAGAGGCGTTCGCGGCCACGAGGGTCATGGCTGCGAAGGCGTCCACCGTATCAGCGATGGCGACGTCGTCGGCGTACTTCTCGACCTCAGGCAGCCGAGTCGACACGACGGGGATCCCGGAGGCGAGGTACTCGAGGAGCTTGAGCGGGTCCACCGCCTCGGTCCAGGGGTTGAGCAGGTACGGAATGATCCCCACATCGAAGGCCTGGACGAAGCCGGGCAGCTCGGCATAGGGTCGTGGCCCCAATTGATGAATGTTCGAGGCCGTGAGCCGGTCCATCCGTTGCGGATCGGTCACGGTGACCGGCCCGACCAGCACGATCGATCCATTAGGGATGGCGCCCGCCAGGGTGTTCAACAGATCGAGGTCGCAGCAATCGCTGATCGCTCCGGCGAACCCGATCCATGGCCGGGGCAGGGAGGCCAGGTCGTCCGGCACCGGTTGCGGCGTCCGAAAGTGCTCATACGACACACCCTGCGGGAGGTAATGGGCCACGCCGGAGCGCGGCTGCTTGGATGCGACCAAGAATTGCACCGTGGCCACGACCACGTCGACACGTTCGAGGAGCCGCTGTTCCAGGGGCCCGATCATCGACGTGGTGACCCCCGGCAGGTGCAGGAAGTCGTCCATGCAAAAGTACAGGGATGCCACCTCATCGAGTCGGCCGACGATGCCGGCTGACGGCGGCGTGCCGGTCACCAACACCGGTCGCTCCATTATGCCGGCGGCTCGAAGCGTTTGGCGAATCGATCGTTCCAGGGAACGGGTGTTCCAGCGATGGACCAGTTCCCAGTGATGCCAGGGCAGCACCTTGGGCTCGATCAACGAAGGCTGGGGGCCTTCCACCGTCGGGGCGGGTGCTGGTCGCCGGGCCAGACGCGACCCCTTCTCCACGGCCCGACGGAGGTCCGTCAGGCCGAGTTGCGGGACACGGTGGCCGATCGAGTTGACCCAGAAGACATCGTGGGTGGGAATGATGTGTCGGAAGACGTGCTGCATGGAGGATACATGGCGCCCCCAGTCGTCTCCGAAGACCACGAAGGGTGGTCGCCGAGACATCACACGGTCTTCTCGAAGATGACCAGGAACTTGTTGGCACGATACCGGACAGGGAGCCACTTCGTCAGGGCGTGGTAGCCACGGCGCACCATGGCGAAGAACCCCTTGGCATCCTGCCAGGGCCGGTGGATGAAGTGGATCTGTGACGGCCGGAACCGGACGGTCCGGAACGTCCGGATCAGCTCCACTGGCCACAAGGACCGCTGGTTCTTGGTCGTGGTCGACAGGCCCCAGACCTGGTTCACGACGTTGAAAGCGAACCAGCTGAGGGGGTTCTGGGCGTTGGGCTCGAAGGCGATGAGTTGGCGCGCCGTGATGCGCGACAGTTCCCCGGGCAGCAGGTCCAGCTTGGGGAAGTGGTGGATCAGGAGCGAGGTCCAGGTGACGTCGGCCATGTTGTCCCTGAACGGAAGGTGCTCGGCATCCGCCACCAGGAAGCGTCCCTCCAGGCCCGCTTTGGCGAAGCGGTCCCGAGCGGCCTCGACCCCCGGCTTCGTCAGATCGACGCAGACCACGTCGTACCCGCGTGTGGCCATGCGGACCGCGTGGCCTCCCGTACCGCACCCCAGGTCCAGCACCGTGCCTTGAGGCGGGGCAGGGAACGACAGGTCGTGGAGTTCGTCGTACCCCCCTGAGATATGCTCGTTGTCGGGGTTCTCGGCGAACAATTTGTCGTAGAACGCACGCTCGGCGGTCAAATTCTGCCTGAAGCGGCTCGTGGTAGAAATGCGTCGTGGCCGGCCGGACTGGGTGGCCGGAATGGTATGTCGGGTGGACGGCCTTCGGGAGGGGCAAACAGTGTGCCAGTCATGAGGATAGCGTTGGGATTCCCGCGAGCCACTCGTTGGGCCCCCGTGAAGCAGGCTGGCCCGGACATTGCTCGATCATGCGCGCTATTCCGGCTCGGCGTAGGGCATCTCCGCCACACACACCGGTCAGATCGGGCTAGTTTACAGGCGATTCATGAACGTTGCGACTCCCAGCCACACCCTCGCCGCCCCACTGGCAGGCGCCCGGGCCCACGCCAAGGCGCGGGGCCAGCGTTGGTTGACGCCCACCACCGGGTACATCTACCTCATCTGGTTCATGATCCTGCTCGACCCGCATCGCTGGATGGCGGAGCGGGGGCCGCGCATCACGGCCGCCGGTGGGCTGCTCCCGATCGTGGCGGCCCCGTTGGTGATCGTGCTCCTGGCCCGTATTCCCGTACTCCTGGGGTCCCGCAACAGGACCGTCTGGCTGCCACCACTGCTAGGCCTCATCGCGGTGGTGATGTACACCGTTCCCAGCTCGCTGTATCCGCCCCACGCCTGGAACGCGGTCAAGATCTTCATCGTGTACTACCTCCTGGCCGTGGCCACGTTCGCCTTCATCCGGACACCCAGACAGGTACTGGCGATCTACATCCTGTACGTCGGACAGTACTGGTGGTGGGGTTGGCATTCTGGACGGACCGGAGCGGTGTGGTGGCATCCCACGCTGGCCAATCACGACACCTATGGCCCCCTGGTGCTGATGGGGCTCAGTCTGTGCTTCTGCTTTGGACTGTCGACCAAGTCTGCCAAGTACCGCTACGGCGCCTTCTTCCTAGCGGTCTTCTGTAGCTTGGCTCTCGTTACGTCCTTTGCCCGAGGGGTGGCGCTCAGTTTCGTTCCGGTGGCCGGGATGCTCTGGTGGCGCTCACCCAACAAGGGGCGCACCAGTATTGCGCTAGTCGTGGGCATTCTAACCGTGGTGATTACGGCGTCGCTGATGTTCGAGGGCAACGCCTTCTGGAAGGAGATGGAGTCGTCCTTCACGGAAGGGACCACGGAAGGCACCGGCGGCGACCGGTGGGAGCTGTGGCGAGGGGGGATGGCGGTGTTCCGAGAACGTCCAGCGGTCGGCGTGGGCGCCGAGCATTTCGGGTATTACGCCTACCAGATGATGGTGGAAGGGAAGCTCGAGATGGGCGGGGTGTACCGCTGGATGCCTGAGGCCATTCGTGGCCGGCAACTTCACAACATCTATGTGCAGACGCTGGCGGAACACGGGGTCATGGGGGCGCTGTTCATGCTGCTGCTTGTGGCGGACTTCTGGCGGCGAAACATGAAAATGCGTAAGGAACGGTTCTTGAGATACTGGGCCGAGCACGGAGGGAAGAAGTTCGACTTGCGCTATCTCGCCATCGGACTCGAGGGGGCCATGGTGGCCTACCTGGCGACCGGTTTCTTCTATGCCCAATTCTACCTACACTGGTTCTTTACTTTGATCATACTGAATACCGTCATGTATTCGGCGGCC
>JBDHIK010000130.1:0-6881 GCA_039587475.1 Gemmatimonadota bacterium
CCCCCCGGCGCTGTGGCCGCCGACGTACATGCGCGTCAGGTCGAGGCCGTAGAGGTCGGCGTCACTCTGCAGGCGCGCGTAGGCAGAGGCTATATCCACTACCTGGTCGACATACGTATCCACGCCCGGCGCGGAGCAGATGCCGCCGAGATTCTGGCTCAGCCGGTAGTTGATGCTGGCGCAGGCCTGGGTACCTCCCGACTCGATGACGACATTGCGACAGAGCGTGTTCAGTGCGCTTTTGTCACCTCCCTGCCACAGGCCTCCGTGGGCCAACACAACCGTCGGCATCAGGGCGCTCGGCAAGTCCTGCGGCCGGTAGAGATCCATGGTCTGGGCGCCGGCGGCGCCGTACGACAGCGTGATCACCTCGACCGTCACCTGACCAGTCACGCGGTAGAAGTACAGGTCACCAACCGGGGGATCGTCCACCCAAGACCTTTGAGGCGTCTGGGCGATGCGTGTGGCGGGACTGGTGACACCGGCGGCGACGGAATGGCGAAACACTCGAAACGAGGGCTGACCGCCGGTCCACTCCAGGACGACTTCGCCGGGAGACAACCCCGGCTCGACCATCAACTCGATTCCGGTCCCCTGTGCCGCGGCGGTGGTCGCGAAGCAGGCGAAGACGAACAGCGAGGATCGAAGATACCAGAGCAAGGTCAGGCCCCATCCAGGACGTGATCAAGAAGCTGCTCACTGACCGCTTCCTTTGACTCATGTACCGCGAACGAACCTTGGCGTCAAGGTGAGGTCTCGGTTGCCAGCGAGTCACCGGAGACCGGCGACCACCTCGACGAGTTGCACCTCCACCCCAGTCGCCACTCTTCCCGTAGTGTTCCATTATTGGATCGTCCCGAATTCACGCGGCTTCTCGGCAGCAATAGGTGAGCAGGCCACCGAGTCGCTCCCGCCTGACCAACGGCCCATTTGCAGTGTGCTTGTTGGACAGCTGGACAAATGCTGAAGGGGTCCAGCGATATTGGACACCGCTCGACGCGACCGCAATCCTGACTACCTCAGTAGGTTAGGATCTCCAAGAGCCATCAATCAGAGGAAGTTTTCGAAGGCTGCCGGCGCTTACTGGAGGTCGAGATCCTCCAGGGGCGCGCAGGTCGGATCGCCCTCGAAAAGCGCCAGGCTCGCCGCGGAGTTGGCGGTGTAGATGACCGGCGGGTCCGCCTTGACCGGGATGGATCCGGCCGGCGCCTTTTCTCCCGCCATGTAACAGGGGGGCACCTGCAGAATTGCCGTTCCCGGAAATCAGGAGTGCATTAGGGGTTAGCTGGAACGCAGCTTGTTTTGCCTATCTGCTGAGGCAGAGGCGCGGGTTGTGATATCCGCGCGGATCGGACATGATCTACCAGAAGCGCGACTCTTCAGCTCGCAGCGTGAATTTGTCATGTGCACTCGTAGCTGGAGTGTTTCAGCGAGGAGGGTGAGGTCATGAACTTCGTGCTTGTCGCAGTTCAAGTGTTCATCGCCATAGCCATGTTCGACGTGTGGCTACTCCGATACAACCGGCCGCTGCGGGCGCGCGGGGGCAATTCCCAGACGATGCCAGAGGAGTTCGAGGTCTACGGTTTGCCCGTCTGGCTCCTGCACTTAGTACGTGTTCTGAAGCTCAGCTCGGGGGCTTTGATGATCGTCGGGGTCTGGTACTCGTCGGCGGCTTTCGTGGCGGGCGTAGCCCTCGTGGTCCTCATGGCGAGTGCGATCGCAATGCACATCAAGATTCAGGATCCTGTGTACAAGGCCATGCCGGCAACTTTGTTTTTCCTCCTGAGCTGCTACGTGGCATACGCGAACCGGGCCGCACTGCTCGGCTGATTCCGGACGGCCCGAGCTGAAGCAAGACATGTTGGTCCGGTTCGCGCGACTCCGGCAAGCGGCGGCTCCTCAGAGGTCACCATCATGAACTTCGAGCTACCACCGCTGCCGTACGCACCGGATGCACTGGAAGGCTCAATCAGTGCCGAGACGGTACACATACAATAGGAGACGCACCACCGGGGCGATGCCAAACAGGCTCGACGCGGCGGTTCAGCAGCGCCCCGCCCCCCTCCGGATCTCGCAGAGCTCTTGCGCACCGCGGAAGGTTCGATCTTCAACTGGGCTGCGCAGATGTGGAACCACACCTTCTACTGGAATAGTCTCCCACCTGCCGGCGGCGGCCGGCCGGCGGGCGAGATAGCCGCCGCCATCGACGCAAGCTTTGGCTGTTACCAGGAGTTTGCCCAGCAATTTGCCCCGGTCGCCAATTGGCAGTTCGGCTCCGGATGGGCTTGGTTGGTCCGCCAAAGGTCGGATCGGCTCGGCATCCTGACCACCAGAGAGGCCGAGACGCCGGTTTCCGACCCAAAGCTCACTCCTCTACTCACCGTGGACGTCTGGGAGCATGCCTACTATCTCGATTATCGCAACGAGCGCGACACATATGTCCAGCGCTGTATCAACAACCTGCTGAACTGGAGTTTCGCCGAGCAAAACCTCCATCTCGCCTGCGCCGGAGGGCAGCCAGCCTTCCGTCCAGGGAGCAAGTGAGCCATGGTCCTTCTCTGAGTTCCGCAGTCTGTCTGCGACGTTGACAAGCCAACGAATTGTTTCATATATGACATTTCATATTTCGCGGCATGCCTTGACAAGTTTGCATCTCCGGCGTAAACGGTGGACAACTCCTCCCTGTTGCTCGACTCTTGCTGGCACGCCCGCCGAAGGCGTGGTTTCCCAGGTTCGCCGAGCCGTGCCCCTCTTACAGGCGGCCTGCCACCAGTTTTCGCCCATGGGGACCGGCTCTGAGGGAGGAGCACAGTCAGAGTTCTTCATTCACCGAATGCCGACTCCCCAGGTCGGGGTGACTGGAGGGTCGCGGTAGTCGATGCAGATGCGGAAGGGGGGCCAGATGAGAGCGATCCTGCGAGCAGGCCTGATACTTGCTTTCGTGACGCTAATGTCGGGCGTCGTCGTTGGGCAGACGGAACGCGGCGATAGAACGGCACACAGGGTACGCGATAGAGCGGCGCCACGATCCGGTGATCTTCAGCGTGCTCCTCGCGCTTCCGACCGGGACCTCGTTGCCAATCGACCACGTCCCAAGGTCGACGCGGTTGCGGTGCTCTTTGTCGGCCACGGAGAGCCGGAAACCGCACAGGACGGAGATGTACCGATGATCTTCCCGGACGGCACGCTCTTCGGTCCGCACGGAGTGAGCCTGGGCGTTCCGGGACCATTTCAGTACACCGAATGGGCCGCCGCCTACGAAGAGATCGCCACCGCGATGACGTACATCTTCGATGATATGAACGGAAACGGAATTCCCCACGAGCTTGCCATCGTACCCCAGGGCGACGTTCCGCCGTTCTTCAACTGGTTTGCCTTTCACTCCAGCGTAGGAGACCACTATGCGGCCTGCAGCAACTACAGCCCGCACAACGACGCCCTACGCGCACACGTGGAAAGCCTCGAGATCGAAGTCTGCGGGAGAGAAGTGGACACGTACCTGGCGTATCTGGACGCCGTCCCCCGCATCCGGGACGTACTCTGGGAGATTGCCGGAACCGGCATGTACAACGAACTGGTGGTCATACCCATGCTCATCGCCGACTCGACTCATACCGACGAGGTGGACGCGCTGGTCGAGGAGTCGTCCGATCTGACCGAGGGAATGGAGGTGGTGATCCTCGAGCCGTTCTTCGAGATCCCTTACATGAAGCGACGTGTAAGAGATGCCGTGATATTGATGGCGGAGTACGTCCGTTCCGCCATTCCGAACAAGGTGGACGAACACAACATCGGCGTCGTGCTGGCCTCCCATGGTTCCCCGTACGTCCCGCCCTACCCGGAGTTTGGCTGGGAGGAAGGCGAGATCTTCTCCCATTTGATCCCCACAGAGGACGCCTTTCACGAGGAGATCGGGGAGATGTTGCCCTGGAAGTCGCGTACCGGGCGCATGAACTACTCCTCACCGACCATCGAGCAGGCGCTGGCTGCATTCGAGGCCGATGGTTTCACGCATGTCATGGTGGTCCCCTCTGCCTTCCCGACCTCAGCCATTCATACGATGTGGGATGTCGCTGGAGCGGCCGTCGGGCGAGCGGTCCTCCCCGAGGAAGGTGTGGTCACCGACTCGCGGAAGTCGGGCATGCAGGTTTACTACTCGGCGGAAGGATTCGCAGATATCGAGCCCGGCCGGAGCCATTACCGGAACGGCCTCGAGTTCATCGGCAAGAGCGGCGTCATCGAGGCGCTCGAGGAGGAGGGATCAGACGATCACACGCCCTACGTGGCCTGCCCTCCTGGAGAGATCTGCGTCACGGTCACCGTCGGCGAGCTCACCGGGAACGCGCTGCAGTTCATGCTCTATGAAACCAACGAGGCCGACTGGCCGCAGCAATTCGAGGCACTGCCCGACCCCGGCTGGGTGGTGATCGATCCACCGCCGATGCCGGAAAGTTTTCCCGCACGGCTCCGGATCCCCATCGCCGACAACCTGCAACCCGTGACGGGTGGCACACTCGAGGGCGCTCGGTTGGGGCTGGCCATCGTTTCGGAGGACGGCTCTGTCCTCGAGTCCACGGAGTCCCGCGGGTTCTCGGCCAACACGGTGGTGCACCAGTCCGCCGAAGGCATGAATTTCGGCACCGTGCACGTCACTGTCCCGGCGGGTGTCTGTCTGCCCGGGGAGATCTGCGTCACGGTGACGGCGCAGGAGACCACCGGCCCGGACCTGAAGCTGATGCTCTACTCGACGACGGAGGAAGGCTGGCCTCAAGAGTTCCTGACCCTGCCGACCCCGAGCTGGGTTGTGACTCAGACCACGCCGGTACCCGATACGATGCCCGTCCATATCCGTGTTCCGCTACTCGAGAACCTCTATGCCTTCACCTCGCAGCCGCTGGAAGGGACGCGGGTCGGGCTGGCCGTCGTGACCGGGGTCGCGTCGAACTTCATCGTGGATCCCACCGACGCTCGAGGGTTCTCGGTGGCGACCATGGTCTATGAGTCGGGAATGGCCATGGACTACGGCAGCGTCGACTTGTATGTGCCCGAGGGACTCTGCCAGCAGAACCCTTACAACCCGTACTGCCTGAACGGACCGCTGTTCTGGCAGGAGCACTACCTTGGGGAGCAGGACTTTGTGCCCGGAGCAATCTACCTGGATGTGCACGATCTCGACGGGGACGGCACGAGCGATATCGTGATGGTGGGCGAGCCCCACTTCGAGGAGCCCGACCTGCCGCTCACCGAACTGAAGCTGGGCGTCTACTACATGAACCCCGACCTCACGGTTCGCGAGGCGGAGATCATCGATTCCTGGTCCCAAGCAGACCCGGTGTTCTACAGCCCTTGGGGCGTCAACGTGATCGAGCACGCAGGTGAGCCGTTGATCATCGTCGGCCTGAACATACCGGATCTGGCTCCGCTGGAGGAAGGGAACGGCGACATCCTGTCGTATCGGTGGGTCGACGGAGAGTGGGAGCGCTCGGTAATCATGCACAACGAGAATCCCACCGAAGTCAACTACAACGCCATGATCGTGGTGACCTCCGACATGGACAACGATGGAGACGAGGACATTGCGCTGAGCACGGCATTCGGCTCTTCGTCCGTGGGAAGCTGGATGGAGAACACCGGCGACATCAGCAACCCGTGGATCTCACACTTGCAGGAGATGCCGGCGGGTACGGATCCCTACATTCGCGGCGTCCTGGGGTACAAAAGCGCCGACCTCAACGGCGACGGCTATCCTGAGGTCGTGTACAACGCCATGTTCGACGTTGCCGACACGGATCCGCCTCAGTATCGAGGTGAGATCTGGCTCGGTGTGAACCCGGGTCCCCAGGGCTGGGACGGTCCGTGGGAGATGATCGTCATCGATGACGACAACTGGGCGTCGGCGGACATGTGGTTCCATGACTTCGACGGCGACAGCCGACTGGACCTCGTGGCCAACCAGATCTTCGACTCCACGGTGACGATCTACCATCATCCGGGTGCCAGCCTGAGCGATCCCTGGCAGCCGGAGATCATCATTGACGACCTCACCTCTCCCAGCGACATGTGGCTGGCCGACATGGACCTGGACGGTCTCATGGACGTGGTCAGCGCCGACCACACCGCCCATCGAGGTGTCTGGCACAAGAACCCCGGCCCGGGCTCCGGCCACGTCTGGATACCCAACGTGATCTTCCCCGACATCCTGCTGCCGGGCGATTTTGCGATGGTGGATCTCGATGAGGACGGAGATCTCGACTGGATCGGCACCTCGTTGACTCTCGGCCAGGGGTTCATCGTGAAGCAGGTGCAGCCGGGACCCGGCCTGGTGGCGAGGCTTTCCGTGCCCGACGATTTCGACGGACCCGTCACCTCATTGGTGCTGACACTCAGCAGCCAGTTTCCTGTCACCGGACCTCCCGACGCGGTTCTTGCGACCATCCAGAACGTGGACAACGACGGGAACGGTGTGGGCGACGTCGACCAGATCCTGAGCGCGTCGCGCGACCTCACCCTGTCGGTGACCGATGTGGGTGTCGCCGGCGACTACCACGTGCTGGCCGTGCTGTTCATGGAAGGCGGGGGAGTGTTCGCCCCGGTTCCGGGGGTTGATTACATGGCGGCCAGTGGTCCACGGACCTTCGGTCAGGGCGTGGTGGAGGTGCCCCTGGAGCTTGAGCTCATACCTCCACCTTGAGCGTCAGGAGGGAATCGAGGCGGATAGGCGAAACAAACTGCGTTCCAGCCACACGCTAAGGTACTCCGAGAGTCCGAGAAGGGCAATTATGTCAATCTGAGGGTGTCCCCCGCTCCGTACGGCGAGTAATCCCCTGCGCCGGGCTAACGGTTGCCGCAGTTGGTGCCGGGACTGGGATTCGAACCCAGAC
>JBDHIK010000002.1:0-96286 GCA_039587475.1 Gemmatimonadota bacterium
CGGACCGTCGCCCGTCGATGTCGCACCACACTCCACCACAGCTCTTCCTGATCGACGGCTACGCGCTGATCTAGCGTGCCTTCTTCGCGATGATCAGCCGGCCGCTCACCACCTCCAAGGGTGTCAACACCTCCGTGGCGTGGGGTGTCGTCAACTTTCTGCTCCGGCTCCAGGAGAAGTACCAGCCGGACTACCTCGCCTGGGTCAATGACGCCGGGGATTCGTTCAGGACGACGACCTACGCCGAGTACAAGTCCACCAGAGAGAAGCTGGATGACGAACTGCAGGCCGACTTCGATCTGGCGCTCGAGCACGTCCGGGCCCTGCTGGAAGCGTTCCGGGTCCGCACGGTCGAAGCCCCGGGCTATGAGGCGGACGACGTCATCGGGACCCTGGCGTCGCGGGCGGTGGAGGAGGGACTCCAGGTCGTCATCGTGTCGGGTGACAAGGACTTCTACCAACTGATCGGTGAGCGGGTTGCGCTGCTGAACCCCGGGCGCGGCGGCCCCGCCGCCGTGACCGAGCAGTGGGTCGATGCGGCCAACGCCCGGGAACGGCTGGGCGTTCCCCCCGAACAGGTCATCGACTACCTGGCCCTCGTCGGCGACAGCTCGGACAACGTGCCGGGCGTCAAGGGGATCGGTCCCAAGGGTGCGGTGTCGCTGCTGACCGAGTTCGGCGACCTGGACACCATGATTGCCAAGGCCGACACCATCGCCCAAAAGAGATCGCGTGAGGCGCTCAAGGCCCACGCAGACAACGCCAGGTTGTCTCGCGATCTGGTTACCCTCAAGCTGGACCTCGACGTGGACGTTGGCCTGGAAGATCTGGTGGCACAGACGCCCGCTTGGGACGCCGTGGCGCCACTCCTGTCCCAGTTCGAGTTCTACACGCTGGCCGAGCGTCTGGACCTGGAGGCGCATCCCGAGGGCAGCCAGTCCGGTTCCCCACAAGAAGCCGCCCCGCCGACCATTGTCGTAAAGGATCTCGACGCTCTGGCCGGCGCCGTGGAGCAGCTTCGGGCGGCGCCCCGTGTTGCGATGTCCGTGCAGTCGTCGTCATTCGCGACCCGAAGTGCCGCACTGACCGGGATGGCGCTGGCCATTCCGGATGGCCCGGCCTGGTACTTCCCTTTCGGCCATGAGACGACGGTCGGCGCCCTGGCCGCCCCGGCACCGATCGGGAACCTCCCGCCATTGACCGATGCCGCGTGCGCCGGCCTGGCCGGAATCCTGTCCGACGGTGCCGTGCCCAAGCTGGGGCACGACCTCAAGTTCGCCTGGGAGATCCTGCGGGGGGCCGGAGTGGAACTGGCGGGGGCCGTGCACGACACCATGCTGGAGAGCTTCGTGCTCGACCCGGGTCGGCGGTCACACACCCTGGACACGCTGGCCCTCGATCAGTCGGGCGTCACGCTGCGGCCCTGGTCGGACCTGGTGGGCAAGGGGAAGGACCAGGTGCGGTTCTCCGAGATCGAGGTCGAGAATGCCGCCCGCTACGCCGGTGACCGGGCCCGGGCGACCCTGCTGCTGCACCAGGTCTTCCAGCCCGAACTGGAGCGTCTGGGACTGACCACCCTGCTGGAGGATATCGAGGTGCCCCTGGTCGAAGTCCTGGTCGACATGGAGTGGGCCGGGGTCGCGATCGACCAGGCGGTGTTCGCCCAGTTGGGACAGCGCTATGCCAGTGATCTGGCAGATCTGCAACAGCAGATTCATCAGGCCGCGGGCCAGGAGTTCAATCTCAATTCACCCAAACAGTTGGCGGTGGTGCTGTTCGAAGAAGGAGGACTCCCCGTCATCAAGCGCACCAAGACCGGACCATCGACGGACGCCGACGTTTTGGAACAGCTGTCGGCCATGGGGTACGAAGTCCCGCAACTCATCATGGCCTATCGCGAACTCGTGCGCACGTCACGGGGGGAAGAGATTCGACGCGCGTTCGTGGCGGGCGAGGGACAGCGCTTCGTGGTGGCCGACTATTCGCAGATCGAGCTGCGCCTCATGGCGCACCTGTCCGGCGACCCCCTGCTGGTGCAGGCGTTCGAGGATGGCGGCGACATTCATCGGCAGACGGCGGCGGTCACGTTCGACGTTCCCGTGGCGGAGGTGACGGGCGACATGCGTGCCCAGGCCAAGACGATCAACTTCGCCACCATTTACGGACAGGGACCGTTCGCCCTCGGCAAACAACTGGGCATTCCTCAGGCCGAAGCCAAGGATTTCATCGCCCAGTACTTCGAGCGGTTCTCCGGGGTCAGGGCCTATCTGGACGAGCAGGTGTCGCTGGCACGTGACCAGGGATACGTCACGACGCTGTTCGGCCGGCGCCGCTACATCCCCGAAATCAAGAGCAAGAACTTCAACATCCGGGCGTTCGGTGAGCGGACCGCGCAGAACACCCCGCTCCAGGGTTCCGCCGCCGACTTGATCAAGATCGCCATGCGCACCATTCACCAGAGTCTGGTGGCACGCGACCTGTCCAGCCGCCTGATTCTTCAGGTGCACGACGAACTGGTGCTGGAGTGTCCCGAGCGGGAAGCGGAAGAAGTCGGATCGCTGGTCCGTGATGCGATGGAATCGGCAGCGGCCTTGTCCGTACCGCTGGTGGCGGATGTCGGCATCGGGGTCAACTGGCGGGACGCCAAGGCCTGAGGGGCCAGAAAGCTACTCCGGTTCCCGCCCATTCGATCCGCGCCGCCGGGGGTACCGGGATCCTCTCGCCGAAAACTCAAACGCGAGACGTGCGGCCATCGGTTTGACGGCCTGGGGTCCGAACACGTGGGGCTGCATACAGCATGTTTGACCAGTGTTGCAGCATGTCGTGTAAGGACTTAGGTGGCGCCTCTACCAGTTGAGTTCTGTCCGTTCAGGTCCTTGATTGGCTCCGGTGGCACCCAGGCTCGACCGCAAAATCACGCAAGAATCACCCCTCGGCCCCATGCTTGGACCCGAGTTCTCTCGTGGCTTGCCGGCAGCAGCAGAGGCGCTGGAGCGCCCCGACTGGCAAGCCCCTGAACCTGCGGGGGGTGACCTTGGGCACGAGTTTCCCTGGGACGACACGAGGTCCCGTGATCCGTCGCTTTGTGATGGTTGGACTCCTCGTGGTACCAGCGCTCGGGTGTGGCAGCCACTGGGTCCGGGTTGGCTCGGGGGACGCCTACAAGACGCCGGAGGAGGCCGTCGCCGATGTTTTCAACCCGACCTCCGCTTACGAGCTCCTGGGGCGACTCAGCGCACCGGAGCCGCTCCCCTTCGTCGGGGACGTGGCTTTCGCAGATGGTCCCGCCGACTCCGTCATCGCCGTTGTAGCGCTCGCACTCGAGAACAGAGCCCTGACCTTCCAGCGCGAAGGAGACAGCTTCGTCGCCCGGTATCGGGTGGACATCCAGCTCCAGCAGGAGGGCGAGACCCCCATTCGTGTGAGCCGAGAGGAAGCCGTCCAGGTGCCTACGTATCACGAAACTCTGCGGAACAAGGAAAGTGTCCTGTTCCAGCAGAGCTTTCACCTCGCAAGCGACGAGTACACGATTACAGTGGATGTCGTCGATGGGGCATCCCCAGCGAAGAGCAGGGCCCAGGGGACCTACTGCGTCCCCACCTTCACCGCAGGTAGCATCTCCGACCCGATGATCGTCTACCGGGTCACTGGACGAAACTCTCCGCGGGAGCCCTTGTCGATGCTTCTCAACCCCCGTGGGGCAGTCGCGTATGGTGGGGACACGTTGCTGGCGTACATCGAAGGCTATGGCTTCCTGGAACCGACGACCGTCCCCTTTACGGTGCGAGACGAAGCCGGACAGATCATGTATGAGGATTCACTGCTTTTTCAAGGCGCCCAACCGCTGGAGAGCCATCTCGTGAAGGTGGTGCCGGAAGGGCAAACTTTGGGAGAACTCGTTCTTGCAGTGGGAGAAGCGGGACATCAGCGGACAACGAGCGCCTTGGTCACCTACTCGGAGGCCTGGGTGCTGACACACTATGAGGAGACACTCAAGGTTCTCCGGTATCTCCGTAAGGACGATTGGGTCGATAGTCTTCGGCAGGCTCCCGTGGAGCGACGCGCGGAGACGTGGCAGGCCTTCCAGGTCGAGACGGACCCCAACAAGGCCACGCCGGAGAACGAAGTGCTCGAAGAGTATTTCGACCGGGTGCAAATGACGAACATCGTGTTCACGAACGAGAACATGCCGGGGTGGCGCACCCACCGGGGGGAGATCTACATCACCCTCGGTGCCCCGGACGAGATATTCGACCGGCGCACGGAATCCGAGGGGCGCTTCATATACTGGGTCTACTTCGAGTACCGTCTCGAGATCGTGTTCGAGGATTCCTTCCGCTTCGGAACCTATCGACTCACACCGGACTCGCACGCTTCGTACATGCATACACTGTCACGGTTGGACCGCCAGCACGACGACTAGGGGGCCACCCGCCCGTGCCCCCCACACGCCTCCAGGGGGGATCCTGGCGGTTGTCGGCATCGGTGTGACTGGCGGGACGTCAAGGCCTGAGGGGCGTTACTCCGACTCGCCCACTTCGAGCACGCGACCCGCCGGCGGCACCGAAACCGTTTCTCCCGAGACCGTGGGGCCGGCCGGATCGACCCGGAGCGGCACCCCCGGCCACCAGTTCCAGCGTCCCATCAAATGCATGAAGGCCGGGACCAGCACCATGCGAACGATGGTGGCATCCAGCAGGACCGCCACCGCCAGGCCGAAGCCCAGGAACTGCATCACCAGAACCCGGGCAAAAGCGAAGACCCCGAATACCATGATCATGATGAGCGCGGCCGAGGTGATGACCGACGCCGTGGCGCTCAACCCTTCCATGGTGGCTTCGTCGTTCTTGCCGGTCCGGTCGTAGGCCTCCTTGATCCGGCTCAACAGAAACACTTCGTAGTCCATGCTGAGTCCGAACACGATGGCGAACACCAGCACCGGCACGACGACGAAGATGGCCGATGTCGGGCCACCGATGCCCAGCAATCCGCCATCCCATCCGAACTGGAACACCAGGACGATGAGACCGAACGTGGCACCGACGGAAAGCGCGTTCATGATGATCGCCTTGAGCGGCACCAGGACCGACTTGAACGCCAGGGCCAGCATGACCCCGGTGGCGCCGAGGATCAGCAGCACCAGCAGTGGAAACTGCGCCAGCAGCTCCTCCTGGAAATCGAGCGTCGACGCTACGTAACCACCCACCAGCAGGTCGCTGCCAGTGAGCCCCCGAATACCGGAATCCCCCATGGCACGGATGGAACGGATCAGATCCATCTGGGTGGTGAGGGAGGTCGTATCGGACGGGATCACGTCGAGCAACACCATGCGTGAGTCGCTGCTCAGATAGGCGTCGACGAAGTCGCCGTAGCGCTCCCGGGCCCGGTCGAGATCGCTGTACAGCAGGGACAAGCCCAGAATGGACGCGTTGGGAGCGATGTCCACGACGCTTCGGACTTGCTTGATGCGCGGGTCGGCCTTGAGGGTGTCGGACAAGCGCTTGACGCCGCGGAGACGGGCCGCGCCAACCGCCCGTTCGCCTTCCGGGACCTCGACCAGAATTCGGACCGGCATGATGACGCCCCCGGCTCCCATGCGCGTCAGCACTTCCACGCCCTGTCCCGCTTCGGAGTGACTGGGCCACCAGTTCCGCGAGGGCAGTCCGATCCGAATGAACAGCAGCGGTGCCGTCAGGGTGGCGATGGTGAGGCCCCCAAGGAGCAGTGCCCGATAGGGGTTGCGCGCCAGGGTCCGGGCCCAGCGCTCCCACATCAGCGGCGAGTGGTACCATGCGAGTCGCTTGGCCAGGAACCGCGGGTGGTTGATTTCCTTTCCGAGGATCGCCAGCAGCGCCGGGAGCAGCGTGACGGAAAGGAGAACCGCCACGGCCACGACGATCAGCCCTCCGATACCGACGCTGCGCGTGTCGGTCAGGGGCGTGATGAGCAGTGCCGCGAAGCCCACCATCACCGTGAGACCGGAGGTGATGACGGCAGATCCAGCAGTCTGCATGGTCCTCAGCGCGGCGTCCTTGCGTCCGATACCACGCCGCAACTCCTCGCGGAAACGAGTCACGATGAGGAGTGAGTAGTCGATGCCGACACCGAGCCCCACCATCGTGGTGAGGTTCAGCACGAAGATGGACATCGGGGTGACGCGCGCGACCAGACCCACGACCGCCAATGCCACGAAGATGGCCAGGAACCCGACCAGCAGCGGAAGCAGTGCCGCGACCAGGGCGCCAAACGCGAGGACCAGGATGACCAGCGTGATCGGAAGCAGTCGGATCTCACCGTTCCGGCTGTCTTCCGCCGAGATCTCGCGAACGTCCAGATCGAGTGGCGCCCGACCGGTGACGAGGACCCGATAGCTGTTGCGGTTGGGCACCCGTGCCATCGTCGAGGCCAGGGTTTCCCGAGCATGTGGAACGATGCCTCCGACGTCCTGCCCTGGCACATTTACTGCTACCACGAAGAAGGTCGTCCGACCGTCCGGGCTGATGAACAACGAATCGTCGGTGGCGGGGAAGGAGATGGTGCCTTGGACGTAACTCTGCCGTTCCATGCCGGCGATCAGGCTGTCCAGGACGGCACGAGGCCGCGGTGTGTGAAACGGCGCCGGCCCTTCCACCGTGACGGCGAAGAACTCCCCGATGGGCCGGGCGAACCGATCGCGCAGCATCCCGTCGGTGCGGAGCGCCTCGGTGTCGCGATCGCTGTCACCGCGGACGTCGAGCGCGTCGAGCGTGTGGCGCGCCTGGAGGATGGCGCCGGCGCCAATTGCTACCCAGAGCGCCACGACCAGCCACCGGGCCCGGATCACGCCGGACGCGAAGGCCCGCATCGCCACCGAATCGATCTTCCCCAACTGCATCGGGCTATCGTGCTCCCATCGGTGCTGACCTCTGGCCGTTGGCCTCACACCGCCCCTTCGGGCGATATTCAGACATCATGCTCCTGCGCTCTGTTCTCATCCTGATTCTCGTCACGGCCGGCCTGCTGGTCGCCGCCGATGCTCTCCACGACGGGGACACTCGGAATGACACCCTGGCCGAGGAGTCGGCCGGCGCTCTCCCCGCAGGTCTGATCGACGAAGCTCCGGGACCTGAGCCCGAGCCGGACGTCCGAGCGGCCCAACGCCGCCGCCTGTGGGAGGCGGCGGGACAAACATACCTCGACTCGCTGCTTCCCGGCACCGATTCCGTGATCCGCCGCTGGCCCGACCGTGACGGCCAGGCGCTGCGCGTGGCGATGGTTCCCGGTGGGTCGCCCGACTTTCAGCCCCGCATGACTGCCCTGGTCCGGGACGCCGCCTCGCGTTGGGAGCGGGAGGGTGTGGGGTACCACTTCACGTTCCAGAGCGACAGCGTGGGCGCCGATATCGTGGTTCGCTGGCGCACCAGTTTCTCACCCACCGATCGCGCCGGGCAGACGGATCTTCGCTGGGATCGGCGAGGACATATCCGGAGCGCCGTCGTGACACTGGCCCTCAGGGACCCCCGGGACCGGCCCTTCACCGACGAGGCGCTGCGGGCAGTGGCCGTCCACGAGCTGGGTCACGCCGTGGGCTTGCCACATTCGGCCGACTCGAACGATGTCATGTTCCCCAGTACCCGAACCGACGATGTATCGCTGAGGGACCGGTCCAGCGCCCGGTTGCTCTATCAACTGACGCCTGGATCCCTGAAAGAAGGCGGCCAGTGAGACGGTTCCTCCGCAGCACGGTCGCGCTAGTTCTGTTGGCTCCTGGTCCTGGTCTCCTGGCCCAGGGCTACGGCGCCGTCGACAGCATCGTGATGCAGGGCATCAACCAGGGCATCTACCCGGGCGCCGTGGTCGTCGCCGGCCGCCGGGACGCCATCGTCTATTCCCGGGGCTACGGACATCTCACCTGGGATCGGACCACCGCCGTGCCCGATCCGGAGAACACCCTGTGGGACCTGGCGTCCCTGACCAAGGTCGTGGCGACCTCCAGCTCGGCGTTGGTCCTGGTGGATCAGGGTCGTCTGGACCTGGACCTGACAGTAGGCCACTACCTGCCCCGGTTTTCTGGAGGCCGCAAGGACGAGGTAACGGTTCGCATGCTCCTGAATCACACCAGCGGGCTGCGCAGCTATCGCCAGTTCTTCAAGATGGCCGACAGCAGGGGCGAAGCCATCGACCTGCTGTACCAGGAGCCGCTGCAGCGGCGGCCCGGGTCGAAGGCAGTCTACAGCGATCTCAACGCCATGCTTCTGGGGCTCGTCGTGGAGGCTGTGGCGGGTGAGTCGCTGGACCAGTTCTCGGCGCGAAACGTATTCGCTCCGCTGGGCATGGACGGCACCCGCTTCACGTTGAGCGCGGCCCAGAGGAAGCGGGCGGCCCCCACTGGCCGGTGGCGTGGCCACGACGTCGGTGGCGTCGTCAACGACCAGAATGCCGTTGTGCTCGACGGGGTGGCGGGACATGCCGGACTCTTCGCCAGCGGCGCTGATGTGGCACGCTTTGCCCAGTGGTGGTTGAATGATGGCGCCGTGGCAGGCACGCCCCTGGTCCGGGCCGAGACCATGCGGTCCTTCCTGATTCCCGGCGTCAACAGCGGCAGCAGGTTGCTGGGGTGGGATACCCGGGACCCGGAGTACCCGCCTCCCTCCGTCTTCGGAGAGCTGTTGAGCCGCAGTGCCTACGGGCACACCGGGTGGACCGGCACCGAACTGTGGGTCGACCCGGAGCGCGATCTCTTCCTGGTCTTCCTGACCAATCGCAGTTACGCCCCGCGCGTCAATGGATCGATCGGCGCCCTTCGCCGGGTCCGGGCCAGTCTGTCGGAAGCCGTCGTCCGGGCCGTACCCGGCGCTTGCCAGGTGACCATCGCTCCGACGTGCTGACGGGTCCGGTGTTGCTGTACGATGGGGATTGCGCCTTTTGTCGCGGCTGGGTCGCGCGGCTGTCACGCTGGGATCACACCCGCGCCATCCGATGTCTGCCTGCGGCGGAACGCCGCCAGGTCGAAGGCCTGCCACCGATCAGCGACGAGGAATTGAACCGGGCCATGCACCTGGTGACCCCCGAAGGGACCACCTACGTCGGCGCGGGGGCCGTGGCCCGGCTGATGGACTACCTTCCGAGGCTTCGATGGCTCGGTCCGGTCTTGCGGCTGCCCGGCATTCGCTGGTTGTCGGACAAGGTATATTGCGCCATCGCCCGCCGACGCCACCGATTCGGCTGCGGGTCTGAACGCTGTCGCATCGGTGAAAGCCGTTGATTCGAGGGACGACATGACCACACCTGAAGCCATCCGTAAAGCTCTGCGCGGCGTGCGCGACCCGGAACTCAATCTGAACATCATCGATCTCGGACTGGTCTACGACATCACCAAGTCGGACGCCGGCGACGTCCTGGTCCAGATGACCCTCACCTCGCCGGGCTGTCCCGCCGGGCCCGAAATTACCCAAGACGTGCACGACACCGTCGCCGCCCTGGACGAGGTGAATTCGGTGGCTGTGGAAATCGTCTGGGAACCCTATTGGACGCCGGAACGCATCGACCCCAGGGTCAGAGCTTTTCTCGGGATGTAGGCCTGCGTCGGTTCAGTCGCCGCCAGGTGTGATGGCTGCCACCAGTTCCGGTCCGAATTCACCGACCTGCCACTGCCGTACCCCCTCCACCTCGATCAACTCCTCGAGTGTTTGCGGCGATCGGCTGGCCACGGCTTCGAGTGTCCCGTTGGGGCACACCACCCCCGGGTCGAGCTCGAGCCTTTGGGCCACCGCATTGCGAGCCGCTTTGAGACGGTCGAGCCGCTCACCATGGTCGGGGTCCACCTTGGGCCGGGAGGCCCGCTTCAGCTTCGGAAGATCTTCATCGGGGAGACGGCGACCCCGTTCGACCGCTGCCATGATGGCGGTTCCATGGCGACGGACACCTTCCCGACTGATGCCAGGCATCTTCTCGAGGTCATTCTCGTTCGCCGGTGGGGCCTTGGCGATCTCCAGGAGCGGCTGGTTGTTCAAGATGCGGAAGGCGGCCTTGTCGCGCCGCTTGGCCATCCCCTCTCGCCAGCGGTGCAGTTCTCTCAGGATGGCCAGCGAACGAGGCGCAAGTTTCCGGGCGCCCTTGATCCTGAGATAGGCGTCGCCATCGGGCTCGCGGGGAGCCCAACGCACCGATTCCAACAGGCTGAACTCCTCCTCCGCCCAGGCCAGACGGCCCCGGGCGCTCAGCTGCTCGTGCAGGGCGTCCCGCAGGTCCGGGAGGTGCCTGGTGTCGGTGGCGGCGTAGGCCAGCATGGCGGAGGAGAGCGGCCGTGACGACCAGTCTGCTCTCTGGAATCGTTTGTCCAGCGTCACCTGGAAGTACTTCTCCAATAGCGCGGCCAGTCCGATGCCGGGCTCTCCCAGGAACTGCGACGCGATGCGAGTGTCGAAAATGGTCCTGGCACGGAACCCGAGGTCCTTGTCGAGGAGCCTCAAGTCATAATCCGCATCGTGGAGGATCACCTCGATCTTCGGATCCGCCAGAAAGCCGCCGATTGGGCTCAGGTCGCCGACGGACAGCGGATCGACCACAGCGGTAATCGACCGCGACGATATCTGGATGAGGTAGACACGGTCCTGGTAGCGATGAAAGCTGGCAGCCTCGGTGTCCAGTGCCAGCAGGCGATCGCCGCGCAGTCGCTCGATCAGACGTCCAAGCTCTTGGTCCGTATGGACATGCAGAATCCCGCCTGGGAGCTCGGTGAGGGAATGGGAGGCAGTCACCGCAGCAACATGCATGTCCAGGCCATGCGAAGCAACAACGGCACTGTCGGCGTCAGTGCAATGACACCGACGCGTTGGTGTCGTGTCGCTGTGCTCTAATCCCGTCTCTTCGAGACGGTTTCGAGGGCATCGGCAATGTCGCCCAGCGCCTTGGCCAGGGTTTTGTAGAAGTCCGCGTCCGGGGCCGGCGTGCCACCCATGGCCGCGTCGAGGTGGATCTGCCGGGTCAGGCGGGCGGCGTGGCGGATGTAGTCGGTCTGGATGGCCATGCTTGTCTCCTGTGGACTGGCCCGTGGGCTCCGGCGGGGGTATGAAACCGTCAGATTTCGAGGGCCGTAGTGTATTTCGGCGGAGGGTGTTCGTTAGCTCCCCGCCACGCTGGATCCTTCCTCTCTCCGGTCCCGGGGTCTCGGCCAAGCAGTTTAAGGCCCCGCGGGCCGCCTTTCTTTCTACGGTACGGTCTCATCGAGTGCTGGGTCATGCCCGGGACTGGTCCTGCAACGAAAAAGCCCCCCCGGCGCTTTCGGAAGGGCTCGAATGTCTTTCTCCAGGGAGTCGCTGCCCGGATACTGCTAGCCTTGCGGCGGGCCCGGCGGAGTGTCGCTGTCGAAGATGTCTCTGTTCCTGGCGATGTACTCCGTCCACTCGGGCGGCACGTCCTCTTCAGGGAAGATGGCCGTGACCGGGCACTCTGGTTCGCAGGCTCCGCAGTCAATGCACTCGTCCGGGTGAATCCAGAGCTGTTCCTCGGTTTCGTAGATGCAATCGACCGGGCAGACGTCCACGCACGCCCGATCCTTCACGCCGATACACGGCTCTGCAATGATGTATGTCATGCACCAACTCCCAAGGGGCTGAGGTGTTCCGAGAGGCAAGTTATAAGGACGACAACCCCGGGACGCAAGTGGGTGGCTAGATTGGCCTGCATGCGGATGTTACGAGGGGTTCTCGCGGCGCTGGTACTGATCCATGCGATCGGAGCGCGTGCGCTCGAGGCGCAGTCATGTCCGGCCACCAAGACGGCACTGGTGCTGTCCGGCGGCGGCGTAAAGGGCTTGGCCCACATCGGAGTCCTCCGGGCGCTGGACAGCCTCGGGGTGGTGCCCGATCTGGTGGTCGGAACCAGCATGGGGGCGATCGTGGGTGCCATGTACGCTTCGGGTGTGGATGGCGCCAGTCTCGATTCTCTGGTGCGGTCCGTGGACCTGGAGCAGGCCTTCCAAAGTTACGATCTCCATGGCCCTCAGCGGCTCAGGGGCTTGGCCCCTCTGGTGATCTGGGAACGGGGTTCCGGCGGAGTCGAGATTCAAAACGCGTCCGTGAGTGAATCGGCGGTGAATTTCCTCCTGGGCGCCGCACTCCTCGACGGGGGCCTCCTGGCTCGCGGGCAATTCGACTCACTACCTATCCCCTATCGGGCCGTCGCCACCAACCTGGCGACCCGCCAGTCACGGGTCTTTGCCAGCGGGGACCTGGCGCAAGTGGTGCGTGCCAGCATGGCCGTTCCGGTGGTCTTCGAGCCGGTGGGGATCGACGGAGACTTCTTCACTGATGGCGGCCTGTCGCAGAACATTCCCGTGGCGGCTGCTCGGCAAGCGGGAGCCACCCGCGTCATCGTCTCCGACGTCACCAGCGGCACGCCGGACTCGCTGAACCCGTACTCAGCCATCGCGGTAGGCGAGCAACTCATCAACTACCTGTTTACCCAGGACCTCGACACGCTGCCGGGCGACCTCTATCTGAAGATCGACCTGGCGCAGGTACGATCCCTCGATCTCAGCAGACGGACCGTCGCGAACGTCCTTGATGAGGGCCACCGGATTGCGGATTCCGCGCTGGGCGCCAGGCTGGATTGGTGTATGACTCTCCGGAACGCCGTCGTGAAGACCGGCACTCCGCCGGTGATCGGGGAGGTCACCGCAACCGGCGGCGATCCCGAGGACCTGGCGCAGGTGCTCCGACTGGTCCGGAACCAACCCCTCGATCGAACCCTGTTGCGGAAACGTCTGGCCACTCTGTCGGAGACACAGTGGTACCGATCGCTGTGGCTGAACCCGGGCGGAAGCCGCGACACGGTGACCTTCTCCCTCGAAGCGCGCCCCGCTCCGCAGGCGGTGGCCGGGCTCTCGGTGGCGTACAACAGTGACCTGGGGGGCAAGATGTGGGCAGGGGTGGTGGCTCGGCGCTTCCTCACCCGCGGTCTCGAGGGGAGCGGCTTCCTGTTTCTGGGACGCTTTCGGCAGGAACTGTTTCTCGGTCTCCGGAACACCAAGCGCCTCGGCTCCTACGCTGTGACGCCGGCGCTCTCGGTGAGCGGCGCTTACGAAGACGTTCGACAGTTCGACGCCGATGGGAACGAATTGCCGCAGATCAGGGTCAACGAGGTCGTGGGACTCCTGGGGCTGGAACGACGCTTCTTCGGACGGTGGAGCGTCTCGCTGGCTCTCGAAGGACGGGCCTGGCGGGAATCCGACGTCGGGAACGAGGCGGCCGGGGGTCGCTTGAGGGTCATGCAGTCGGAACGCAACTCCGAAACCCGCTACCTGGCAGACGTGCAGGTGACCGGCGTGTACCGGCGCGCCGAGCTGCTTGCGGCGCCGCGGGTGGAGTTCGACGATTGGTCGATTCGCCCCTACGTGCGCCTCGGCTGGGGCCAGGATCTACCTGCCCAACTGCTCTTCCCGCTGGGGGGAACAGCCGGGTTCCCCGGGTTGCACATCGGGGAGCGCCTCGGCGACCGGGAAGTGGACGTTGGTGGGACGGTGCGCTACATGGTGAGCGCACCGCTCTATGTCAGTGCGGAGGTGGCGCTGGGTCGGACGGCGTTGGGCGGTAGCTTGTTCGGGTCTGACGGGTGGCTGGCAGGGGGCCGTGTTGGCATCGGAGCCGAAACCCCGATTGGCCCGGTTGCCATCGACTACGGAGTTACCGACCAGGGAAGAGACCTGCTGATGTTCCGCTACGGGCGATGGTTCTGAGGTGATGCCAGTTTGCGGATTGTCGTATGGACGCGCCGAGCCGCTCTACAATGCTCCGGCCGTGAACCCCGCAGCCCGCGGCTCCGGGGTGCCGTAGCGCCCTTCGCCGGCATACCGCTTGTTCCACTCCTCCCGCATGCAGAACGGGTCGAGCCCATGGGCACGGTCCACTGCCAACACACCATCGAGATGGTCGATCTCATGTTGCAGCAACTCGGCCATGGCTCCTTCCACCGTGACTTCCTGTCCCGCCCCGGTCTCGTCCTGGTAACGCACCCGAATAGCCCAGGCTCGAGCCACCCGCACCAGAAGGTCGGGAATCGAGAAACAATCGTCCCACACGGTGAAGTCGTCTGTGCCGATGTCAACGATTTCGGGGTTGATGAGGGTCCAGGGTTGGTCGACGTTGGCGTACACCAATCGCATGGGCGCCCCAATCTGTGGGGCAGCGATGGCCCGCCCTGATCCGAAGCGGGCCTGCCAGTCGTGGAGTGTCTCCTTCATGCCGTCGAGGACCACCCGGACCGCAGGAGAATCGGGTTTGGTGATGGCCTCACACCGGGCCCGAAGGACCGGATCGCCCAGCAGGCGGATACGATGGACCGGCATGAAATCTCACTCCCGGAGATAGCGGCAATTGGCGGATTCCCAATGTCGCGATTTGGGTCAGGCTTCACAAGGAAGAGAGATTGCACTCTATCCAATCAACGCCGTGACGACGTCGACGGCAATGTCCCTAACATCTTATAAGACATGCAGTTACCAATTTACACCAAAAACACTATATATATTGACAATTCCGACTAATTGGCTTAGGATTAGCGCCCTATGACCGTACCCACTGAACTGCAGAACGCCGCCTCGCTGCCCGAGGGTTTTCAGGGTCCGAGGGGGTCCATTCTGGTCGAACTGAAGCGCTCCGGCGCGGTCTCGGCCAAGGACCTGGCGGGTCGGCTGGGCTTGTCCCTCAACGCCATCCGCCACCACCTCAAGGAGTTGGAGTCGGAGACCGTCGTGACCCACGACCGGGAGGCCCGGGGCGTCGGGGCACCGATGTACCGCTACCGCCTCACGGATCGGGGCAAGGCGTTGTTTCCGGCTCGCTACGAAGCCGCGTTGACGGAGGTGCTCGACCACCTGGTGTCTCAGGTGGGCCGCGATCAGGCGGTGGCGTCCCTCAAGGTCCACTACGAGGATCTGGAGAGTCGCCTGACGGACGAGCTGGCAGGCGCCCCTGCCGAGGAGCGGGTCGGCCGTGTCGTCGATCTGCTGCGGGACGAGGGCTATATGGCCGTGTGGTCTGGCGGAGAGACACACGGGACGCTAACGGCCCACAACTGCGCCATGCGCGCCGTGGCCCAACGGTTCCCGGAAATCTGTGAGGCTGAGCAACAGTTCCTGACCGACGTACTCGCGGCCGACGTGACCCGGGCGGCGCACATGCTGACCGGGTGCAGCGCCTGCGAGTATCACATCGACTTTGGAGCGGCCCCCAGTGACCGCTCGAACGAGGAGCAGGCATGAGTTCGTCCGTAGAGTCCATGGTCGACCGCGACTACCAGTGGGGATTCGTAACCGACATCGAGTCGGATTCGATGCCGCCCGGGCTGAGCGAAGACGTCATCCGACTCATCTCCCAGAAGAAGGAAGAGCCGGAGTGGCTGCTGGAGTGGCGTCTGAAGGCCTACCGTGGCTGGCTCAAGATGACCGAGCCGCACTGGGCCAACGTCGAGTATCCTCCGATCGACTACGATGCCATGGTGTACTACTCGGCTCCGAAGGTGGCCAAGTCGCTGGGGAGTCTCGATGAGGTCGACCCCAAGTTGCTCGAAACCTACGACAAGCTTGGCATCCCATTGGGCGAACAGAAGCGCCTGGCCGGCGTCGCCGTGGACGCCATCTTCGACAGCGTCTCCGTGGCCACGACGTACAAGGCCACGCTGGCCGAGCACGGCGTCATCTTTTGCTCCTTCTCCGAAGCGGTGAAGGAGCACCCCGACCTGGTACGCCGTTACCTGGGTTCGGTGGTTCCGGCCAGCGACAACTTCTTTGCAGCGCTCAATGCCGCGGTCTTCAGTGACGGGTCCTTCGTCTTCGTGCCGAAGGGCGTCACCTGCCCGATGGAGCTGTCCACCTACTTCCGGATCAACGCGGCCAATACCGGGCAGTTCGAACGCACGCTGATCGTCGCCGAGGAAGGCGCGTCGGTGAGCTATCTGGAGGGGTGTACGGCGCCCATGCGGGACGAGAACCAGCTGCATGCGGCGGTCGTCGAGCTGGTCGCGCTGGACGACGCCACCGTCAAGTACTCCACGGTGCAGAACTGGTACCAGGGCGACGAGAACGGAGTGGGCGGTATCTACAACTTCGTGACCAAGCGGGGCAAATGTGCGGGTGTGAATTCGCGCATTACCTGGACCCAGGTGGAAACCGGCTCGTCCATCACCTGGAAGTACCCGAGTGTCATTCTCCAGGGAGACAACTCCATCGGGGAGTTCTACTCCGTGGCGGTCACCAATCGGCGTCAGCAGGCGGACACCGGCACCAAGATGATCCACATCGGCAAGAACACCCGGAGTACCATCATCTCCAAGGGGATCTCGGCTGGCCGTGGCAACAACAGCTATCGGGGGCTCGTGAAGGTGCTGCCCAAGGCCGAAGGCGCCCGGAACTACACGCAATGCGACTCGATGCTGATCGGCAACGAGTGCGGAGCACACACGTTTCCCTACATCGACGTGCAGAACGACACGACGTCCATGGAGCACGAAGCGTCCACGCGGAAGATCGGGGAAGACCAGATCTTCTACTGTAAGCAGCGCGGCCTCGACACCGAGGACGCCATCTCGCTGATCGTGAACGGCTTCGCGAAAGAGGTCTTCCAGTACCTCCCGATGGAGTTCGCCGTGGAGGCCCAGAATCTTCTGGGTATCAGCCTGGAAGGCAGTGTCGGCTAGTCGGACGAACGGCAGGACAACACGAACACCACTCGGCTGATCGCCACGCGAAGACAGCCGACCGCTGAATACGGAGGCACTACGTTGCTCGAAATCACCAACCTGCACGCCGGCGCCGAGGGCGTCGAAATCCTCAAGGGCATCAATCTCACCGTCCAGCCCGGTGAGGTCCATGCGGTCATGGGCCCCAACGGCTCCGGCAAGAGCACCCTGGCCCAGGTCCTCGCGGGCCGTGAGGATTATGAGGTCACCGAAGGGTCGGTCAGGTATGACGGCCAGGATCTGCTGGACATGGAGCCGGAAGCGCGAGCGCTGGCGGGGGTCTTCATGGCGTTCCAGTATCCGGTGGAAATTCCCGGGGTCACCAATGCCTACTTCCTGCGGGCTTCCTACAACGCGGTACGGAAGGCGCGTGACCTGGATGAACTCGACCCGCTCGACTTCATGGATCTCGTCGAAGAGAAGTTGAAGACGGTCGACTGGAGCTCAGAGATTCTGGAGCGTCACGTGAACGCCGGGATGTCCGGCGGCGAGAAGAAGCGCAACGAGATTCTCCAGATGGCGGTCCTGGAGCCCAAGCTGGCCATCCTGGACGAGACCGATTCCGGGCTGGACATCGACGCCCTCAAGGTCGTGGCGGCAGGCGTCAACAGTCTCAGGCGCCCCGACAATGCCACCATCCTCGTGACGCATTATCAGCGCTTGCTCAATTACATCGTCCCGGACTACGTGCACGTGCTCGTGGACGGCCGGATCGTCAAGTCCGGCGGCAAGGAGCTGGCGTTGGAACTGGAGGAGCGCGGTTACGAGGGCGTCGAGACTGCGGGAGTGGCGTCGTGACCGTAGACACGTACGTCCAGGAGTTCGAGGCCTTCACGGCCAACGGCCACGGCCGGCCCGAATGGCTGTTGCCCATTCGTCGCGAAGCCATGGACCGATTCCAGACGCTCGGATTCCCGGACCGGAAGAACGAGGACTGGAAGTTCACCAACGTGGCCTCCATCACCCGTACGCCATTCGGACGCCTGCCTGCTCCAGCCAGCCTCCCGACGTTCGCGGATCTGGCCCCGACCCTGATCGACGAAGAGTGGCCCCGGCTGGTGTTCGTCAACGGCCGCTTCGCCGAGGCGCTGTCCTCCCTGGACGCGCTGCCCGCGGGGGTGACGGTCCAGACACTCGCCGAGGCCTGGCAGGCCGCACCCGAGTTCGTGACGGAGCACCTTACCAAGGCGGCTTCCGTAGAGGGGAGCGGGTTCACCGCGCTCAATACCGCCTTCATGGCGGACGGCATGGTGCTGCACCTGGCTCCCGATGCGGCGCTGGAGCGCCCCCTTCATCTGGTGTACCTCACCGACCCCAGCGTCGGCAACGGGATGTCGCACCCCCGCACCCTGGTGGTGCTGGGGACCCATGCCCGGGCCGCTGTGGTTGAGAGCTATGTCTCACTCAGCGACGGACCCTACTTCACCAACGCCGTGACCGAAGTGTCCCTCGGCGCCGGCGCCCGGCTGGACCACTACAAGATCCAGTGTGAGAGCGAACAGGCGTTCCACGTGGGAACGCTCGAGGCGCGGCAGGAACGGGACAGCCATCTCGAATCGCTGTCATTTGCCTACGGCAGTGCCATGAGCCGGAGCAACGTCTACACCGTTCTGGCGGGCCAGGGGAGTCACGCCACCATGAACGGGCTGTACGTCGTGCATGGCACCCAGCACGTCGATCACCAGACGCGGATCGAGCATGCCCAACCGGATTGCACCAGTCACGAGGTGTACAAGGGTGTGTTGGACGACCGGGCTCACGGGGTGTTCAATGGCAAGGTGTACGTGCACCCCATCGCTCAGAAGACCGACGGCAAGCAGACCAATCAGAACCTGCTGCTGTCACCGACGGCACGCATCGACACCAAGCCTCAGCTCGAGATCTTCGCCGACGACGTGCGCTGCACCCACGGCGCCACCGTCGGGCAGCTCGACGATCAGGCGATGTTCTACTGCCGGTCGCGCGGACTCAAGCCCGCCGAGGCCAAGACGCTTCTGACGTACGCTTTCGCGGCGGACGTCTTGGAGCAGGCGCCGTCGCACGACATTGCGCAGTACCTCGAAGGTTTGCTCATGAAACGATTCCTCGGGAGTCAGGACAGCTGACCGTGGCGGCCACGTCCGGTTCGCAGGTGGCACCGCCAGGCCTGGAGGTTTCTGCCGTCCGCGCCGACTTCCCGGTGCTCGCCACGAAGGTCCACGGAAAGCCCCTGGTGTATCTCGACAATGCGGCGACGGCGCAGAAACCCGTCGTGGTCATCGAGGCCGTCGATCGATTCCTGCGCGAGCAGAACGCCAACATCCACCGCGGCGTGCACACGTTGAGCGTCGAAGCGACCGAGGCCTACGACGCGGTGCGCTCGAAGACCCGCGGCTTCATCAACGCCGCCGCCGACCGGGAGATCGTTTTCGTTCGTGGCACGACGGAGGCCGTGAACCTCGTCGCGCATAGCTACGGGCAGAAGGCCATCCGAGCCGGGGACGAGATCCTCGTCAGCGAAATGGAACACCACTCCAATCTGGTCCCGTGGCAGTTGTGGGCGGAGCAGGTTGGCGCCTCGGTCCGCATGCTTCCGATGGACGACCGGGGTGAGCTGGATCTCGACAGCCTCCCGGCCTTGCTGACCGACCGAACCCGCATGGTCGCCGTGGCGCACGTCTCCAATGCTCTCGGCACGGTGAACCCAATAGCGGAAATCGTGGCGGTGGCCCACGACCGGGGTATTCCGGTCCTGGTGGACGGCGCCCAGGCGGTACCGCACCTCGCTGTGGATGTGGCCGCTCTGGGGTGCGACTTCTACGCCTTCTCGGGTCACAAGATGTTCGGTCCCACGGGCGTCGGAGTCCTGTACGGCAGGGCCGAGTTGCTCGATGCCATGCCGCCGTACCAGGGTGGAGGGGGTATGATTGCCTCGGTGTCGTTCGAGGGGACCACCTACGCGCCGATCCCGACCAGGTTCGAAGCGGGCACGCCGGCGATCGCCGAAGTCATCGGGCTGGGAGCCGCCATCGATTACCTGGAACAAGTCGGATTGGCCTCGGTCGCTGCCTACGAAACGGAACTGGTTCAGTATGCCGTCGAACGGATCGGCGCCGTGCCGGGTGTCCGGATCATCGGAACGCCGGCTCACCGGGCTGGGGCCGTGAGCCTGGTGATGGACGCGGCCCATCCGCACGACATCGGCACCGTGCTCGATCAGGACGGCATCGCCGTGCGGGCGGGCCACCATTGCTCTCAGCCTGTCATGGACCACTTCGGGGTTCCCGCGACCGTGCGAGCCTCGTTCGCCTTGTACAACACCCGGGACGAGGTCGATGCCCTGGTCGAAGGCCTGGGCCGCGTCAACCGGATGTTTGGCTAATGGCTGATCTCAACGAGCTGTATCAGAGCGTGATCCTCGATCACAACCGGTCGCCCAGAAACTTCCGGGAAATACCCGATTCGGAGCACCACGCCAAGGGTCACAACCCGTTGTGCGGTGACCGGCTGACCGTGTGGGCCGAGCTGGATGGGGATACCATCACCGACGTCAGCTTCGTCGGGGACGGTTGTGCCATTTCGAAGGCCTCGGCTTCGCTCATGACCGAGGCGGTCAAGGGCAAGACCATCACGGAAGCACGGAAGATGTTCGCCGGGTTCCAGGACCTCGTGACCGGGCAGCGGACGCCGCAGGAAAGCAAAGAGGTGCTGGGCAAGCTGGTGTTGTTCGCCGGCGTGTCCGAGTTTCCCGTTCGGGTCAAGTGCGCCAGCTTGAGCTGGCACACCCTGAATGCGGCGCTCGAAGATGTGACCGAGACCATCAAGACAGAGTAACCATCGGCCGGCGTGGAGCGCGGGCGTTGCCCGGCGTTCTCACTGACCGTGCCCCACCGGACGAGGAGAAGTCGATGTACGATCCAAGATTGGTGCAGCCCATGCGCAACGAGACCGTGGCCATGGGACTCAAGGAGCTCACGACCGTGGCCGAGGTGGACGACGCCCTCGCGAATCAGAGTGGTACCGCCCTGGTGCTCGTCAACTCGGTGTGTGGTTGCGCCGCGGGGACGGCTCGCCCGGCGCTCCGAGTGGCCCTGGGGCACAGCGTCACCCCCGACCAGGTCTATTCTGTGTTCGCCGGTGTCGATACCGACGCCACGGGAAGGGCCCGGAGCTACTTTGGCGAGGAGTTCCAGCCCAGTTCACCATCCATGGCGCTGATACGAGACGGTGAGGTGGTCGCCATGCTGCACCGCCACATGATCGAAGGCCGGTCGCCCGATGACATCGCCGCCGACCTCACGACCGCGTTCGACAAGCACTGCGGGTCCACGGTCTGACCATGGGTACCGCAAACGAAATGTCCGGTCACGTGTTCCATCCCGGCCACCAGGAACTCCACGGCATCACGGTGGTCGTCACCACGTCCGGGAACGCGACGTTCGTCGGACGCTTCGATCGGGAGGACGACACCCTGGCGTATCTGAAGGACGTCGGGGTGCATCGCGGGCCCGAAACGTGGGACGTCTATCTGGAGCGCACCAAACTGTACGGTATCAAGGTGGATCACCGAGAACTGACCGTCCCGCGGGGCGAGATCACCGCCATTACCCGGCTACGCGACGCCTGAGGATAGGCCGAAACAGCACGGTCGGTCCATCCGGCGTCGGGTGTGACCGGACTCCGCAATTGCCCCATTCCTGACCTTTCGGCGATCGATCCTGAGACTCCCACCTGCACGAAGGTCAGGGGGAGCGAGTGGTCAGTGGGGGCAGGTGCGCGCCATGTTGAAACGTCTGTAACAATTCGTCCCCGTCGTCGTAGATGGCGCGGCGCTGGGGCGTTCGTGCCCCGGCATGTCAGGTACCAGGAGACTGTGCATGTCCAGTTCGGTCATTGCCGTCGACCGTGTCACCAAGCGCTACTCGGGACACACGGCGGTCAAGGAGTTCTCGATGGACGTCCCCGAGGGGGCGGTCCTGGGGTTGCTTGGCCCGAACGGCGCGGGAAAGACGACCACGATCCGCATGATCATGGACATCATCCGCCCCGACGAGGGCCGAGTGCGTCTGTTCGATGGGGCGGGCACGGGACGGGAGTTGTCGGCGCGGATCGGGTTTCTGCCTGAGGAACGTGGCCTCTACCCCAAGATGGAGGTGCTGACCCAACTGGCGTTTCTGGCCGAGATCAAGGGCCTGAGCCGCCGGGAAGCCATCCGTCGCGGGGGTGAGTGGCTCGAACGGCTGGGGCTGGGAGAATGGGCACAGAGGAAGGTCGAAGACCTGTCCAAGGGGATGCAGCAGAAGGTGCAGTTCATCAGCACCCTGATGCATGACCCGGACCTGGTCATTCTGGACGAACCGTTCAGTGGATTGGACCCGGTCAACACGCTCGCCATGAAGGACGTGGTCGTCGACTTCGCGCGCCGCGGCAAGACGGTGGTGTTCTCCACCCATATCATGGAACAGGCCGAGCGCATGTGCGATCACATCGTGATCATCGCCCGGGGGGAGAAGGTGGTGGATGGCACGCTCGCCGGCATCAAGGCCGAGCACGGGAAGAACCACCTCGCGCTGGAGTTCAGCAGCAATCGGGAAGCGGCCGGCGCGATCCTGAGGGACCCGCAGTTGTTTCTGAGTGTCGACGATTACGGCGCCTCCGCGGAGCTGCAACTGGCTCCCGGAGCGGACCCGGACGCGGTGTTGCGATCGTTGATCACTGCCGGTGTCGGGTTGTCCCGGTTCGAGATCGTGGAGCCGTCACTGCAGAGCATCTTCATTGCCAAAGTGGGTGGCGAGGCTATGACGGCCGCGCGGGAGGACAACGATGCATAAGATGTGGGCGGTGATCAGACGGGAGTTCGTGGCGCGCGTCCGGACCAAGACGTTCGTGGTCGCCACGGTGTTGGGACCGGTCCTGCTGGCCGGCTTGATGATTGCCCCGGCCCTGCTCGCCTCGAAGGGGACGTCCGGGCGTCACATCGTCGTTCTCGACCTGGGGACGGAGCAACTGGGACGTACCGTGGAGACCACGCTGCAGGCCGCGTTTCCCGGCGACTACTTCATCGAGGTCCATCAGGACGACGCCGCCCGGGGCGAGGTCGTTCTCGATTCACTGACCCAGAGCATCGGGGCTACGCCCGAGAGCGGGCGCAGGTCGATCGACGGCATCGTCGTCCTCGACCCCGCGGAAGTCGCCCAGGACCGCGTCGCCTACTACGGTAGCAACGTCAGCAACATGACCGACATGCGCGCACTGCGGCGCGGACTGCGCGAAGCCTTGGTGGCTGAGCGCCTCACCGAACTGGGCGTAGACCTGGCCTTGGTGCAACAGGCCAGCCGTCCCTTTTCACTGTCTACGGAACGCGTCACCGACGGACAACTCACCGGGGAGAGTGGCGAATCGTCGTTTGCGCTGGCCTACGTGATGGCCTTCCTGCTGTACCTCGCGCTGCTGCTGTACGGCGTGCAGGTGATGAGCGCGGTGATCGAGGAGAAGTCGAATCGCATCAATGAAGTGCTGGTCTCGAGCCTCCGGCCTTTCGAACTGCTGCTGGGGAAAGTCATCGGTGTGGGGAGTGCCGGGCTGCTGCAGTTGGGAATCTGGGTTGGCACTGCCATGGTATTGACCACCTACCGCGCTCAGATCGCATCGCTGTTCGGGCTTCCTGCCGAGACGATTCTCCAGGTTCCCATTCCGACCGTCACCCCCGATCTGATGGCCGTCTTCCTGGTGTTCTTCCTCCTCGGATTCTTCCTGTATGCAGGGGCCTACGCCGCCGTGGGCGCGATGTGTAACTCCTTGCAGGAGACACAGCAGGCGTCCATGCCGGTCACGTTGACGGTCGTCGTCGGCTTTCTCATGGTGTTCAACGTGTTGGGAGATCCGGCCGGGACCATGGCACGCGCCTTCAGTCTGGTTCCCCTGTTCGCACCCTTGGTCGTGCCGGTGCGCTATTCCCTCGACCCGTTGCCGCTATCGGAGCTGGTGTTGTCGGGGCTCGTCACGTTGACCGGCGCCGTCCTGGTCGTCTGGGTGGCCGGGCGCATCTACCGTGTCGGCATTCTTGCCCACGGGAAGCGACCCAGAATCAAGGAGATTCTGAACTGGGTGAAAGCCGGCTGACGCATCCGGACGAGCCTCCCTTCCAGCACAACTTCACGGTAGCTTTCCCGGTCTCATGACCGGGGCTTACGATGTCATCGTCATCGGCGGCGGCCACGCCGGCACCGAGGCGGCTACCATGGCCGCCCGATCGGGCGCCAGTACCCTCCTGGTAACACAGAACCTCGAGACCATCGGGCAGATGTCGTGCAATCCCGCCATCGGGGGCATCGCCAAGGGTACCGTGGCACGAGAGGTGGATGCCATGGGCGGGGTGATGGGGCGCGCTACCGACATGGCCCGGATTCAGTTCCGCATGCTCAACCGCTCCAAGGGCCCGGCCGTGTGGTCTCCCAGGGCCCAGTGCGACCGCGGACTGTACCGGCGCGCTGTCAGGTCACTGTTGGAGCGGCAGCCAGGTCTGGCGTTTTGTCAGGGCACGGTTAGCGGGCTGCGGTTCGAGGGCAGCCAGGTCAGGGGCGTGGACCTCGCGGATGGGAGGAGTTACGCGGCCCGAGCGGTGGTGCTGACGGCCGGGACATTTCTCCGGGGCAAGATCCATCTGGGGCTCGACACCCAGATTCCCGCTGGGCGCGCCGGGGAAACACCTTCGGTACAACTACCGCAACTACTTGAACAACAATCACTTACAATACAACGATTCAAGACCGGAACGCCACCGCGGATTGACGGCCGTACCGTGGATATGGCGCGTCTGGAGCGGCAACCGGGAGAGGGTGGCGGCTACTGGTTCTCGTTCTACCAGCGTAGCGACCATCCCAGACAGCTGCCCTGCTACATCACCTGGGCCGGCCTGGAACTCAAGGGGATCATCGAGGAGCACATCAGCCAGTCGGCGCTCTATGGTGGTGCCATCGCTGGACGTGGGCCACGCTACTGTCCGTCCATTGAGGACAAGATTGTCAAGTTCCCCAAGGCTGAACGGCATCAGGTCTTCCTCGAGCCGGAAGGGCTGGATACCAGCGAGATGTACGTCAACGGCCTGTCGACCTCGTTGCCGCCGGAGATACAGCTGCGGTTCCTCCGCTCGATCCCCGGGTTGGAGCGGGTGCGAATGACTCGCCCGGGGTACGCCATCGAGTACGACTATTTCCCGCCCACACAATTGGCGGCGACCTTGGAAGTGAAGGCCCTGCCAGGGTTGTTCTTTGCCGGCCAGATCAACGGCACCACCGGCTACGAGGAGGCCGCCGGACAGGGCGTGGTGGCGGGAATCAACGCCGCGGCCCTGGTTCAGGGGACCGAACCACTGATACTCAGGCGTGATGAGGCGATGACGGGCGTGCTCGTCGACGACCTGGTTTCGCGGGGCGTGGATGAGCCATACCGCCTCTTTACCAGTAGGGCCGAGTTCCGTCTGCTGTTACGGCAGGACAACGCCCTGCGGCGCCTGTTTCCTATCGCGGAGAAGCGTGGGCTCCTGACTGACGATGAGTGTCGCACCGCTGAAGGCAAACTCCGGCGCGAGGAGCAGGTGCTGGAACGGGCCCAGGTAGCTAATCTGTCCAGGAATCAGGCGAACACCGTTCTCGCGGTGGCAGGCTCGGCTCAGGTCGGGCAGGGAGTCCGAGTGGCAGAACTGGCAAAGCGCCCCGGAGTCGGACTTGGCGACCTGATGGCTGCTGCGGGCAATCCCATCGACAGCGATGATGCCGAGTGGGCGTCCATCGAGATCCGCTATCAGGGCTACCTGGCTCGGGAGCGGGATTCGGCCACCAGGCTGGCCGCCATGGACGGCCTTGTCCTCCCTGGAGATTTGCCCTACGCAGAGCTCGATAGCTTGAGCTTCGAGGCACGTGAGAAGCTCAGTGCCATCCAACCGAGGACGCTCGGCCACGCCGGCCGCATCCCTGGGGTTTCCCCCAACGATCTTCAAGGCCTGATGTTCGAGGTCATGAGGCGACGCCAAAACGGGTAGGGCGCATCGGTGTTTCACGTGAAACACCGATGCGCCAGGTCCGCCTCAATTCACCATAAGTACAGTATCTTCATTCCCAATAGGAGAATGCACCAGTGTGCCGTGCCGCGGCCATTGCTGGTTTACCACAGGCCGTTCGATCGGTATATTGCTCTCCAGTCACCTTCCATCCAGGGCGTGACGTCCGTCAATATATGTCCTAACTTCATATTTCACAATACATTAGAGACTATTAATGGGACAAGTCGTTGCCATCGTCAACCAGAAGGGTGGGGTCGGAAAGACCACCACGGCCGTGAATCTCGCGGCCTCGGTGGCCGCGGCCGAACGCCGTACCCTGCTGGTCGACGCCGATCCGCAGGGCAACGCCACCAGTGGCGTGGGCATCGACCGCGACCCGGCGGCGCCCTCCATCTACGACTGTCTCATCGGGCGGCTTCCGGCCAGTGAGGTGGTACTGCAGCACCGCGCCCTCCCCAGTCTCGACGTGCTGCCCGCAACGCAGGATCTGGTCGGCGCCGAGGTAGAACTGGTGGATCGGCCCGATCGCGAGACCATGCTCCGGCGCGCCTTGGCCGATCAGGTCCAGGCCTATGACTACGTCATGATCGACTGCCCGCCATCGCTCGGGCTGATTACCCTCAACGTGCTGGCCGCCTCCGATACGGTGCTCATTCCGATCCAATGCGAGTACTACGCCTTGGAGGGAATCTCCCAGCTCCTCAACACCATCCGGGTGGTGCAACAGAACTTCAATCCTCCCCTCGCCATCAATGGAGTCCTGCTCACCATGTATGACTCCAGGCTCAACCTGAGTCGCCAGGTGGCCGAGGATGCCAAGGAGTACTTCGGCCCCAAGGTGTTCGAGACGGTCATCCCCAGAAACGTCCGCCTGGCGGAGGCGCCGTCCTTCGGAAAACCCATTCTGTTGTACGACGTGGCTTCGGTGGGTGCCAAGAGCTACATGGCCTTGGCCCGCGAGTTTCTCGAACGCGATGCCCGGCCGAAAAGCGACACTGTCCTGCCGGAGGTGCAGCCATGAGCGAACGACGTTTAGGGCGCGGCCTCGAAGCGTTGCTCGGTCCCATGACGCGGGAGGAAGCCGACCAGCCCGGCACGCTTCGGGACCTTCCGGTCGGACAACTGCGGCCTAATCCGTATCAGCCCCGTCGCACGTTCGACGAAGACGCATTGACCGAGTTGGCCTCTTCCATTCGGGCATCCGGCCTGCTGCAACCAGTAGTCGTGCGAGCAGCCGGCGACGGCTTTCAGTTGATTGCCGGAGAGCGACGCTGGCGTGCGGTGGAGCGTCTGGGCTGGTCGACCGTCCCTGCGGTGGTACGCGAGGCAGACGACCAGACGCTGTTGACGTTGGCCCTGATCGAAAACCTGCAACGAGACGACCTCAACCCGATCGATGAAGCCCAGGGTTACGATCGTCTCATGACGGAATTCCACCTGTCGGCCAATGAGGTGGCGGGACTGGTGGGAAGAGATCGATCCACGGTCGCCAACGCGCTCCGCCTTCTCAAGCTGCCGGTCGAGGTGCAGGGGCAAGTGCAGGAGGGAAGCTTGAGCGCGGGACACGGTCGCGCCTTGCTGACGTTGTCGACTCCGGGCGCCATGCGCTCCATGGCGGACCGCGCCATCGACCAGGGCTGGTCGGTACGGGAAATGGAACGACAAGCGAGACACGGCACCAGGCCCAAGCGGACCCGTCAAGGAGGTACCGGCCCGCAACAGGCTTCGCTCGAAGCGCGTCGCATCGAGGACGCACTGCGTCAGCATCTCGGCACCGATGTCCGCATCACCGCCAAGCGTCGCGGCCGCGGCCTGGTAACGTTGAGCTACTACTCCAACGACGACCTGGCGCGACTCCTCGAGTTGCTTCTGGGCGAACCTTTCCAGGGATGAACAAGAAGCACAAGGCACGCGGCGCCACGGTTGTCTGGCATCGTGACGGGGCGCTCTCCTCGCGCTCCTTCTACTTGTCGGGGTGGGCCCTTCGCGCCACCGTGATCCTCGGATCCCTGGCCGTCATCTTCTTCTTCGTGTTGGCGGTGTTGTACGGACCGATCCTGAGTCTGGCAGCCCGTGTGCCCGGTTTGAATCGGGATATTGCGCAACTCGAAGCCGACAACGCCAAAGTGCGCGACCTGGCTGAGGCCCTCAGCCGGGCCGAGTCGCGATACGACCAGCTGCGCGAAATGCTGGGGGCCGACCTCGTGCCGGAGGGCGGCGCGTTCGCCCAGCCCCTGCCGGTGGCGCCCCCCATCGTCGGCCGGGCGCCCAACAGTCCCCCGTTGTACGAGTCCATCCCGTCGGTGCCATCCCATTGGCCGATCGATGCCGACGGGTACATCACCCGGGGCCAGTCGGGTAGCAACGCCAGAGGCCAGGCCCATCCCGGCCTGGACGTGGCCATCCCCATCGGAAGCGTGGTCCGGGCCGCGGGTGGCGGCAGGGTGGTCGAAACAGGCGACGACGAGGAATACGGCAGATTCGTCCGACTGGCACATCCGGATAGCATCGAATCGATGTATGGTCATCTGTCACGGATCACCGTAGTGCAAGGTGATTATGTTGCGGCGGGGACGGTCATCGGCCTGTCAGGAAACAGCGGTCGCTCCAGCGCCCCGCATCTGCATTTTGAGGTCCGTCTCGAGGGACGGTCTCGGGATCCACTCGAATTCGTGTCAGAGGGAGTTCAGTAGATGGCGATTTTCTCCGAAAAGGACCAACCAGCCAAGCCCGTCACCGAACAGACCAAGCGCCGCGGGTCAGGCCAGCCGAGTCTGTCGATGATTGCCTCGGACCTCAAGGTCATAGGCGATCTCGAGACGGACGGGGTCGTGAAAATCGAGGGAAATGTCGAAGGAACCATCCGGGCCGGCACCCAGGTGCTGGTGTCAGAAGGCGCCCTGATCACCGGAGACATCCACTCCAAGGAAGCCATCATCGGGGGCGAGGTCCGCGGGGTGGTTCATGCCGAGGAACGGGTGGAGATTCAGGCCACAGCCATGGTCAATGGCGACATCGTCACCAAACGGATCGTGGTGCTCGAAGGGGGCCGCGTGAACGGAGCCGTGAAGATGGATGGTGGCTCGGTGGCATACCCGAAACAGAGCAGTCCCGCGGCCTCCGTGAATTAGACCGTTTCCACAAAGGCGGTTGATAATCCTCCAATTCTGTGGAAAAGAACGACTTACGCGCTCATCCCGGCTGCTGTTCGAGCCGGGATTTCGTCTTGGTTTCACTGGCCCGGGCGACGGATGGCCTCACGCCAAGATGTAACTGACGCGACAGTGTTGTAATGGTGGCTCGATCGGCATGTCGCCGCCATGACTGTTTGGAGTTTTGCCTCGCTATCGCTTACTGTGTCCTGATGGCCGACCTGGTAACTGGTGGCATTGCCCCATGTCCCGATGCCCCCCACGAATCCCATGTGCCCCGCAACGTCACGCCGTGATGAGGAGCTGGGCGTCTTCTCGTGTCGGGGCCTGTCTCGTGGCGGCCGTCCTCGTCGGATGTACCGCCAACGAGACCCCGTCCAACCAGGCGTTGCGGGTGGGGCTGGTCACCCCCGGTTCGGTGGCGGACGCGGCATGGAACGCCGGGGCATACCGTGGGCTGGAATGGATTCGAGACTCCCTGTCTCTCCGCGTCAGTCATGTCGAAGCCCGAACCCCAGGAGCTCAGGAAGAGGCTCTGCGCACCTATGCGGCCCAGGGGTACGGTCTGGTGTTCGCCCACGGGTTCGAGTTCCAGGACCTGGCCGAACGGGTTGCGGCACAGTATCCCGAGACCGTCTTCATCATTACCTCCGGCGTCAGGGTGGCCGGCAACGTGGCGCCGCTGGTCTTCCGCATTCACGAAGCGACCTACCTGGCGGGAATGGTCGCGGGAGCGCTGAGTGCGACCGGGGTGATCGGCTTCGTTGGCGGCATCGAGTTGCCACCGATCGTGCTGGGCTATCAAGGGTGGCTGAACGGTGCCAGAGCGGTCCGGGCCGACATCGACAGCCGTTTGACCTATCTCAACAATTTCGAGGATGCCGCCGCGGGCCGTGAAGCGGCGCTCGCCATGATCCGCCTCGGGGCCGATATGTTGCACCATAACGCGGACGCTGCAGCCCTCGGCCTGTTTCAGGCGGTGAAGGAAAGCCCTGGGGTCTTTGCCTTCGGCAGCAACGCCGACCAATCGCCTTTGGCGCCGGAGCGTGTGCTCGGCTCCGCGGTGATCGATCTTCCGCGGGCGTTTCTCCTGGTCGCCGAGGCGGTTGCCGCAGGGACCTTCACGCCGAGGGTCCAGTCGTTCGGACTGGAAAGCGGCGTCATCCAGTATCAGCCCAACCCGGGTCTCATCGACCGACTGCCCTCCGGCCTGGCGGAAAGAGTGACGGCAGCCGAAGACTCTATCCGAATGGCCCTCTTGACGCCGGTGCCGATGCAGGAGATGTCAGGCCAATGAACCAGACCGCTTCACTCGCCGAGATGGCAGCCTTCCTCGACGACTACCTGGCTGTCGGCGAAGTGCCGGACTACGGCAATGCCTTGAACGGCATCCAGGTGGAGAATTCGGGAACCGTCCACCGTATCATGGCCGCGGTTGACGCCGGCAAACCCTCTCTCGAGGCCGCCGCCGCCGCCGGCCCCGGTACGCTTTTGCTGGTGCACCACGGGATCTTCTGGGATGGCAACCTCCCCGTGACCGGACGGCGCTATCGGCGGATCCGAACGATGCTGCAGCACGACCTGGCGCTGTACGCGGCACACCTGCCGCTGGACGTTCATGACGAAGTCGGCAACAACGTGCTGCTTGCGAAACGATTGGGGTTGACGGTGGAAGGCCGTTTCGGCGCGTTCCAAGGCATGCCGCTCGGCGTCCACGGCGCTTTGGCAATCGAGCGCGACAGCCTGGTGGCACTCCTCAACACGGAGTTACACACCGAGGCGACCGTGCTGGCCGGCGGGCCATCCGCCTGTCGCCACGTAGGCATCGTCACGGGTGGTGCGGGGGACATGATCGCGGAGGCACTGGCCGCTGGTTGCGACACCTTCGTGACCGGAGAAGGGGCGCACCACACCTACTTCGACGCCCATGAGCTCGGCATCAATGTGATCTACGCGGGCCACTATGCGACCGAGCAACTCGGCGTTCAGGCGCTCGCAGCGCTCGCGGCGGAGCGCTTCACCCTGCCATGGACCTTCTTCGACCATCCGACCGGCCTCTGAGCCACATGCCCGTCCGGTTCGCTCTCGACGACATCACCAAACGCTACGGCTCGGTCACGGCTCTCGATGGGGCCCATCTCCTGTTGGAGGGTGGTGAAGTCCATGCGGTCCTGGGCGAGAACGGGGCCGGCAAGACCACACTCATGCGCGTCGCCTTCGGGTTGACCGCACCCGACCTGGGAACCGTGGCGCTGGATGGAGTGCCCGTCGCCATCCCCAATCCCAGGGCGGCCCGTGCACTTGGAATCGGCATGGTGCACCAGCACTTCACGTCGGTGCCGCAGCTGCCCGTGGCCGAAAACGTGGCTCTGTCCGCCGGGTGGCCTGCCAGGCCGGGGGACATGCGACGACGCCTGGCATTGCTGTGCCAGACGCTCGATCTGCCGCTCGACCCCGACGCCCTGGCGGGCACCCTGCCGGTTGCCCTCAAACAGCGTCTCGAAATCCTGAAGGCTCTGGCAACCGACACGAAGGTGCTCCTCCTCGACGAGCCCACCGCAGTGCTCACTCCTCGGGAGGCGGCGGGGTTGTTCACGTTCCTGCGCTCCTTCGCATCCGAAGGAGGGGCAGTGGCCCTGATCACCCACAAGTTGAACGAGGTGCTCGATGGGGCAGACCGGGTCACGGTGCTGCGAGCCGGACGGGTGACCCATACGGGCCCGGCCGAGGGGGAGACGCGGTCGACACTGACACGACACATGATTGGCCGCGACATCACGTCGCCGGAGCAGAGTCGCTCGGTGTCCGGCGGCGACGTCCTCGTGCGTGTCGCTGATGGCGTCCTGGCGTCACCATCCTTCCAGGGAAGCGGTCTTCGGAGCGGATCGTTGGAGGTGCGGGCGGGAGAGGTCGTAGGAATCGCGGCGGTGGAGGGCAACGGTCAGCGCGAACTCCTCAGGGCATCGGCAGGAGTCTGGACCCTCGACGGCGGGGTGGTGGAACTGGCCGGATCATGCGCCTTCATCCCTGAGGACCGAACCAGCGAGGGGCTGATTCCGGCCATGTCCCTCACCGAGAACGTCGTTCTGGGAGGGGCGCCAGGTGCCAGCTGGCTGAGGCATGCGGGCCCGCTCACCACGATCGACTGGCAGGCTGCCGCCGAGGCCAGCGCAAAGATCATCGAGGAGTACGGGGTCGTGGCGCCGGGTCCCGAGTCGCCGGTAGCCACGCTCAGTGGCGGCAACCAGCAGAAGTTGGTACTGGGGCGGGCGTTGTTGTCGGAACCCCGAGTGATCGTCGCCGAGAACCCCACCCGGGGATTGGACGTGGCCGCGGCAACCGAGATTCACGATCGCCTGCGCCGCGCCGCGCACAACGGTGCGGCGGTCCTGTTCTATTCGAGCGACCTCGACGAAGTGCTCGAGATGGCGGACCGGGTGGTCGTGGTGGCCAACGGCAGGACCGTGCCTGTGGATGGGGCACCCGGGCGCACGCGGGTCGGCGAGTTGATGCTCGGTTCCCGATCGCCGGGCTCGTGATGCGCCGTGTCCGGGGGCTGGTGCTTTCACCCAGCGCGGTGACCGTGATGGCCATCGCTGCCGGAGCGGTCCTCCTTGCCGTCGGCCTGGAACTCACCGGCTACCACTCGGGTCAGGCCTTTCGCGCCATGTGGCATGGCGCTTTTGGGTCATGGTACGCCTTCACGTCCGCGACGCTGCTTCGGGCCATCCCCCTGATCGTCATCGCGCTTGGCTTTGCGCTGGCCCTCAAAGGCGGCGCCCTCAACATCGGCGCCGAGGGACAGTTCTACGCGGGAGCCATTGCCGCAACGTGGATTGGGCTACAGGTCCATTCCTGGGGGACGGTGCCCGCCATCCTCGCCGTGTGGCTGGCGTCCTGCCTCGCCGGTGTGGTCTGGATGGCGCTTCCGGTGCTGCTCCGCACCAGGTACGGGGTGCTCGAGGCGATCTCCACGCTTCTCATGAACTTCATCGCGCTCTCGCTGGTGAGCTACATGGTGCAGGGGCCACTGCAAGAAGCCAGCGGCATCTACCCGCAAAGCGATCAGATCGCGGAAGTGGCCCGCATTCCTCTGATTGCAGGAACCAGACTGCACTGGGGCATTGCGGTCGCCTTCGGACTCGCCGCGCTCATCTGGTGGATCTTCAAGTCGTCGCAATGGGGGTTCCACCTGCGGGCCGTGGGGCAAGGGGCCGAGGCCGCGCTGGTCACCGGTCGCATCGACCGCAATCGAGTGCTGGCAGCTGCGCTTCTGTGGTCCGGAGCCCTTGCCGGGCTGGCCGGCGGCTTCGAGGTGTCGGGTGTCTCCCACGCCCTGTACCAGAACCTCTCCCCCGGGTACGGCTTCGCGGCCATCGCCGTAGCGCTGCTCGCCCGCCTCGACCCACGGGGGATCGTGCTCAGCGGCATTCTGTTCGGCGCGCTGGAGGCAGGGGCCGGCGCCATGCAGCGTGACGCCGGCGTCCCGTCGGTGGCAGTCTATGTGGTCGAGGCAGTCGTGATTCTGGTGATCCTCCTTGCAGGCGCGGCCAAGGCGGCAGGCCTGGGGAGTCGAAGCCCGGCCCTGTCGGTGGGAGTGGAACCGTGAGCGAGGTTGTGGTGCTGACTGGCTTCCTGGCGGCCGCCGTGCGCGTGGCCACGCCTCTCATGTTGGCGGCCCTCGGCGAGACCATCGGGCAGCGATCTGGTGTGATCAATCTCGGGGTGGAGGGGGCCATGCTGGTCGGAGCGCTGGCAGCAGCGATCGGGGCAAGTATCGGGGGCAGCACCGTTGGGGTCGTGGCGGCGGTGCTGTCTGGGGCGCTGGTGGCGCTGGTGTTCGCCGCGGTGGCAATCGGCGCCCGGGCTGATCAGATCATCACTGGGACGGCGATTACCCTGGGCGCCGTCGGTGTCACCGGGACCGTCTATCGCTGGTATTTCGGTCCGGGAGGAGCCGGTTTGGGAATCGAGACTCTCGCTCCGGTGCCTGTGCCGGTTCTCCATCGGATCCCGATACTGGGCCCAGCGCTGTTTACACAGCCCGTTCTCACCTATGCGGCCTATCTTCTCGTGCCGCTGACCTGGTGGCTGTTGTTCCGCACTCGCTGGGGTTTGAAGTTGCGAGCTGTCGGCGAGTCGAGGGAGGCAGCAATCGTGGCGGGGGTGAATCCATTAGTAGTACGCAGTACTGCTACTATTCTGAGCGGTGCATTGGCGGGCCTGGCCGGGGCCAGTCTGGTGCTGGCCCAGGTAGGGACATTCACCGAGCAGATGACTGCCGGTAGGGGCTTCGTGGCCATCGCCATCGTCGTTCTCGGCCGCTGGAACCCCATTGGGGTAGCAGTTGCGGCGCTGCTCTTTGGGGTAGCCAATGCCAGCCAATTCCTGTTCCAGGCCATGGACCTGGACATCCCCTATCAGTTCTTCCTGATGTTGCCGTATCTGCTGACCCTCCTGGCCCTGGCTGGAGCGGTGGGCCGCGTCACAGCGCCGAACCAGCTAGGTCGCTAGTATTCGTAAGTCGAAGGGCGACACGCGGTAGCGCGCCACGGGACGTCCTTTCATATTCCAGTGACCCTATGGCCTATATCGAGTGTCCCCAGTGTGGCCAATCGGCCCTCGACGTTGCGACGAGATGCCCCCGGTGCAGCTTTGGATTTGCCCAGCATCGGCTGCGTCACGGTGAGCGCCGTCCTGTCGAGCGCCACCACTATTCCCTCTGGATCGGAGGGGGAATCCTGGTGCTGGGGATCGTGTTCTTTGCCGGCGGGAAGGGCGGTGTTTCCGGCAGAGTCACCGTGCCACCGGTCGCCAGCGGTCTTGACTCCGAGCCACAAGCCGTTGTGGTGCAAACTGATTCGGGTGCCGCATCCGAGGTGGTTGGGGAAACGGTACCTGCCAATTCGGCGGACGATCAGGAGAATGCCGCCCTGGTCTTGAGTTCACCCGACAGCACGCCACCCACTCCGGAAACGGCAGCTCCACGGGCAAGCACTGTCGAGGATACCACCGCACGGGTCGTGGTCCTCGAGCCTGCGCTCGAGGAGACGCGTCCTCCCAGACCGTTCGACCTTCGATGGGCCACGACATGGGTCAATGTCAGAGCCGGTCGATCCGGGTCGAGCGAAGCTGTCCGGGTACTCAATCCCGGTGATCAGGTCGGTGTCGATTCCCTGGGACGCGGATGGTTCCGCGTGCTGATCGATGGTGTCCCGGTGGGTTACGTCGACCGGTCGTTCTTGGCGTTAGCGCCTCCCGACTCGCTCCCGGGCTGACCGTCGGCTGCGATTCGGCGAGCTCTTCTCAGGATCCCAACGCGTTCAATCCACTGGCACCGAGGAACACGATCCAGGCCGGGACCGTCCCAACCTCGTGTCCCTTCACGCGGTTGCTCCAGGCCAGCACCAGCGCCAGCCCTATCGCGGCCAGGAAAGAAAGAAGGAGAAATGTCCACGACAGCCTCCGATTGATCAGGGGCCCGCTCAGCTACTCCCCGAACTGGCGTAGGTGATGATCGAGGTGGCGCCAGATCAATACGCCCCACAGCCCCGGCCCCAGGGGACCGAACACCGGATGCACGGCGAACCGTCCGTCCGGGCCACGGGCCACGACACGCTCGAAAGTCTTCTTGAAATGGAGTCGCACTTCTTCCCAGTCCGCCGTCGTGGCGCGCTTCAACTCCCGCACGGTGGGAGCACCTTTGGGCCAGGGCGCCCACCGAATGACCACGTCGCGAACCGGCCATTTCGCCAGCCAACCGGGTCTCCTCGGCGCCACGATGTCCCCCAGGGCCATTTCCATTTGCGCCGTCACGTGTTCGACCATCTGCTCGACGTTCATGCTCCCCCAACGGGGAGCTCGAGGAGGGGAGATCCGATCCATCCGTTGCAGAAGCGTGGCGCGACCGTCGGCGTGCCAGAAGGTTGCCATGAACATGAGATAGAGTCGAGGGCCGGTGAGGTCAATACGGCACCGTTGCCACCCCGGATTGACGACCGGGTGGGGACACCGTATGACTGCATCTTCCGTATGGTCCGGATGTCCTCCATTCCCTCGTGTTGGAACCCGATGCCATGATCGCAGCGATCTATGAAGAGTTCGACGGGCCGATCGAGATTCGCACCGTGCCAGACCCTACGCCGGATCCGGACGGTACCATCATCCGCGTGGCCGCGACCGGCGTGTGCCGCAGTGATTACCACGGCTGGCGTGGGCATGATCCTGACATCACCCTGCCCCATGTTCCGGGCCATGAGTTGGCCGGGGTCATCGAGGAGCTTGGCGCTTCGGTCCGGGGTTGGCGGGTGGGCCAGCGGGTCACGGTTCCGTTCGTCACCGGGTGCGGTCGCTGTCCCCAGTGCCTCGCCGGCCATCAGCAGATCTGTGACCATCAGGAGCAGCCGGGTTTCACCGGGTGGGGGTCCTTTGCCGAGCTGGTCCATGTGCACCATGCGGCGGAGAATCTCGTGGCGCTTCCGGACGGCGTCGACGACGTCACGGCGGCCAGCCTTGGATGCCGGTTCACCACGGCCTGGAGAGCCGTAGTCGAGCAGGGGCGCACGGAACCGGGGGAGTGGTTGGCGGTTCACGGCGCCGGGGGCGTCGGTCTGTCCGCCGTCATGATCGGTGTGGCGTTGGGAGCGCGAGTGGTGGCGGTGGACGTGCAACCCGAAGCGTTGGCCCTGGCGCGAGACCTCGGAGCGACCGCCCTGATCGATGCCGGAGCCGGGGATGTCGTTGCCGCGCTCATGGATGCCACGGAAGGTGGCGCCCACGTCTCTCTCGATGCGCTTGGCAGCACCGACACCTGCGCCAACTCCCTGGCCGGCTTACGAAAGCGAGGCCGCCACATCCAGGTGGGCATTCTCACCGGTGCGGCGTCGGAGCATCCCGTGCCGATGCACCACGTCATCGCTCGCGAACTGGAGGTGCGGGGCAGTCATGGCATGGCGGCTCACGGGTTCCCGGCGCTATTGGCCATGATCGAGCGGGGCGCGCTGGAGCCGGCCAGGCTGGTGCGGCGGCGCGTGGATCTGGCCGGAGGCGTCGACCTTCTGACCGAGATGGATCGCAATGTGTCGGCCGGGATGGCAGTCATCCAGATGCCCGGTGCCGGTTAGAACGCCTCCCCGATCCTGAAGTACAGTCCCCAGTCGCCGTCACCCACGGCGACGTCCATCCCTACGTTCATGTGGTTGTCCGTGAACGCCGTGAACCGAAAGCCGACCCCGACCCCGGGCAGTATCCTGCCGTTGTCGGCGTCGTTGATGGACTCGAATACCGTTGCCAGGCCGGCGAAGGCTACGAACCCCCACCGACGGAACGGATTCCATCGGTACTCGCCCTGGACCGCCAGTTGGGTGTTGCCCCGGTAGCCACCCTGGGTGTAGCCCCGAATGTCGATCCGGCCAACGATGTACTGCTGGTTGAAGGACAAGTCACCGATCCCCAATCCCGCAAAAGCCCTGGCCGCGATGACATCGCGGCCACCCCGTACATTCCAGTAGTGGTTGACATCGAGGTCGATCGTACTGGTCTCGACGTCGTTACCCAACGCGGTGGGGTACATCGTGTACTTGGCGTTGGTCAGCAGCCCCTGCTTGGGATAGTAGACATTGTGCCGGGTGTCCATCGAGCCGATGAGCCCGACTCCCTGCAACGAGGTGACGGCGGTATCGGGGGAGGATCCGGTCGAGGTTCGGAAGTTGATGTAACGGTAGTTGAGGCCGCCAAACACGTCGCCGATGAGTCGTCGTTGCACCTGGACGAAGGCGAAGTCAGCGCCGGTGTTGTAGGGAACGTACCCGCCCACAGGGTCGTCGAGATAGAACTGGAAGTTGATCGATCCGGTGCCGCCGGCCGCCAGAACGCGCCACCGGTCCTCGGCCAGGAACAACTGGGCAAAGCCCAGGACGAACCAGGTCTCGTTCTCGGCGTACATGCCCACCAGGCCGGTCACCGAAGATGGCGAAATGGTATCCGAGGCCACCGGATTGAACATCGCCATCGGGATGGCGCCGAGGGTCAGCCCAATAGAGCGATTGTAATTGAGGTAGGGGAGCGGCAGGAACTTGAAACGGCCCTCGATGCGCCCGCCGCTTGAGCCCAAGGCCTGGGAGTGCACCGATGCTGGCACCGCAAGGGCGGCCACCAGGACCGCCCCTGTGAGGATTCGCCCGAGCATGTGTCCGACCGGTCAGGTCGGCGCAAGAAAAGGAGTGGGGCGCGCCGAACGGCCCACTAGCGTCCCGCCTCCGCCCCGGTGCCCAGCTCCGTCAGGATCCGCTCGGCGCCGTACACGTGCTCCAGAGCGGCCTTGATGGCACGCACGTCCACCATGACGTTGCGGCCTTGCTCCGGGAGATAGATGAAGTCCCGGGACAAGCCGTTGATGTTGCGGTCGAAGTTGATGCCGACCAGCTCCAGGTCGGGCGTCACCGCCGGTGACCCCGAGTTGCCGCCATAGGTGTCCGCGGTCGAAACGAAGTTGAGCGGTGTGCCAAGATCCAGCCCTGGGGGCGGGGTCTGCCAGCGTTCCGGCAGGGCCCAGTCGACCGAACCCTTGTGGCCGTTGTAGCGATCGTACAAGCCGTAGAACGTGGTGTAAGGTGGAGCCAGCGTGCCGTTGTACTCGTAGCTCTTCACCACGCCGTCGGCGATGCGGGGCGAGCGTGACCCGTCGGGTGGGATGATGCCGCCGTACACGGCAAACCGGGCCCGCCCGAGGTCTCCCGCCAGGGCACGCTCCTCAGCGGCAAGTGGTCCCCAGGTGCTCCGGTACTCGCCATAGAGGGGCATGATCCCCGCCATGAGCGTGACGGCGGGGTCGTCGGCGGAGAGGGTTTCTGAGGCAACCGCCTCTGCGACAGCGCTCGAATCCGCCATGATGCTGGCTCCGAGCAATGCGGCCGCCGAGGCCCTTGGGGACCCGTCGGGCAGAGCGAGGCGCGTCAACGGGTGGTCCGGTCCGTAGGACCGGGCGATGTCCGCCAACCTGGCCATCAGGTAGCGGTACTCCAGTCCCCGGGGCAGGTCGCCCACTGCCAGGAGCTGACGGCGGAATCGGGCGATGGAATCGCTGGGAGCCGCCCGTTGCAGAGCCTCGAGATACGCCAGGGCGGCCCGGGCCCTGAGAAGGGTGGCCGAGCCGTAGCGGCTGCTTCCCAGGCCAAGGAACGCACCGTAGGGCGCCGCCATCGTGGCCTTGACCGATTGGATCTCGGCCAGGCGGGGGATGATATCCCCATACCGGTCCGTCAGATCGGTGCGCGCAGCGATGGAGTCTGCCAGAGCGGCTTCCGCGTCGGCCCGCTTAGCCAGGATGACCGCATTGTCCAGCGCTTCGAGCCTGCCGGTGGTGGCCTTGAGTGAGTTGGACAACCCAAAGGCCCAGTTGCGCAGGTCGAGTGCCTCGCCGACGGTGGGGTTCTCGGCGTAGAAGTCCCGGATGGCCTGAAGCCGCGAGGCGTACCAGGCGTGGGTGCTCCCCAGGGTCATGTCACGTTGCAGCGCCAACTGGGACATGGTGTTGAGGCGATTGGTCTGGCCCGGGTTGCCGATGACGAAGACGATGTCCCCTTCCTCGACCCCGTCGTTGCTCCAGGTGAAATGGTGCTCGGTGCGATAGGGTTGGCCATCCTGATACACGCGCAGGAAAGCGAAGTCCAGGGCATAGCGGGGGTACGTAAAGTTGTCCGGGTCGCCGCCGAAGAACCCGAGTTGCAGTTCGGCCGCGACGACCATACGCACGTCGGTAAAGCGGCGGAACACGTAGCGCGAGTAACGCCCCCCGTTGTAGAGCGCCACGACCTGCACGTGGAGCGAATCGGCGCCCAAGCCGGCGAACTCTTCCCGGGCGGCCACCTCGATGGCTTCGATGGCCCGGCGCCGGGCTGCCGTCCGCTCGTCGTCGCCGGGGGCCTCATCCATCGCGGCTAACACCTGGTCGCTCACGTCGGTGGCCGAGACTAACTGGTCCACCCAGTAGTTGGGGATGCGCCGTTCCTCGTCCAGGCTGTGGGCCACGAAGCCGGCGTCGAGCAGGTTCTCACCCTCCCGGGCGATGCTGGCGAGTCGGCCGCGGATACAGTGGTGATTGGTCGCCACCAGTCCTTCAGGTGACACGAACGCCGCCGAACAACCGGGGACCCGGAGTGCCGACAGGCGCGCCCGCTCGAACCAGGCGTCGTCGGCCGCAAATCCGTAGGTGTCGGTGAAGTACTCCATGGGAGCATACTCGAAGGTCCACATCTTCCCGGCGTCGAAACGGCCGGCCCGAACGGTGTCGAGGTCGACGGGTCCCTGGGCCCGGATTTCGGTGGGGACGATGCTGAGGACGGCGAGGGCGAGGATAAACGCAGAAGACACTTTCACGGCAACTCCAAGGCAATAACGAGCGAATCGAGGGCGCCCAGCGACCGCGCAGGGCCCTCACATGACGGATGGTAATCGGGTTCAGGGTGCACGATTCGGAGGGTTGGCCAACAGCCGTTCGGCGAAGTCGAGCCGTTCGTGGACCTCGCCGAGCTCGGACCGCAGTTGCTCGACTTCGCCGCGCAGCTCGTCGAGCTCCGCATGCGTGTCCTCGCCGATGTCGCCGTGGCGCACCCGGGCCTCCTCCAACTGGAGCTTGGCCATCTTGTGCTTGACGCCCATGACGATGGCAACGACCGGAATCATCATGGCGACGATCGGTATCATGAGAGCGACGGTCTGGTGATCCATGGGCTCTTCCTCATCACAAGTGGGGCGCTCGGTCCTCGTGGATTCCTGACGACGAGGTTCCCGGGACCAGGCCGCCCGATCGCTGATCCAGAAAGGTAGCCATGGGGAGCCGGCATGACGACGGCGCCCGGTCCCGTCCGCTTGCGGGGGCCCTCGTTTACGGCACCTCCGCCGGGTAGTGGTCCGCGTCGGCATAGATGACCAGCCAGCTGCTTTGACCCTGGCGGCGCCATACCAGCGTCGTCGGGCCACGGACACGAAGGGTGTCTCCCGCTCCGGTCACCAGGAGGTCCTCGAAGACGAACGAGACTACCGCCCCGTTCCGACCCAGGACCGTGACCTCGATGTCGCGCCACTCCGGCTCGAACAGTCGCAGCGACGGCATGGTCGCCCGGATGTTTTCGACGACGGCCGGGTACTCGGCGCGAACCCCATCGTTGTACATGTAGAACTCGGGCGCCAGGTGGGCCACGATACGCTCTGCGTCCCGGTCGCGCTCGGCGGCCTGAAACGAACGGGTGGCCGAGTCCACCTGGGCGGCGACGACACGACGCTCGGCCGGAGAGAGCTCGTCCGGGGAGATACAGGCGGTGAGGGCCGCTACGGCAAGGAACGATGCTCGCGGGTTCACAGGAGCGGGGCCATGTCCGGGGCAAGGTCGATGACACGTTGCCGTGCCTCAGGATCGTCACGCAGCAGCGTGAAATCGGCGAACTCGAATCCCGGCGCCACGCAACAGCCCACGAGGGCATACGGGCCCAGCGGCCTGGCGGCCTGCCACTGGCCTGCCGGGACGATCCTGGCCGGTTGGCCTCCGTCCGCCAGGCTCCCCAGGACCATGCGTTGCGGAGCCACCGTCGCGGGATCGAGGGTCAGGAGTTCCACCGGGCCGCCCTCGAGGTGGTGCCACACTTCATCCGAGGATACCACGTGCCAGCTGCTGTACTCGCCACCGGCCAGCAGAAAGTAGATGGAGGTGACGGCACTGCGCTGGCCTCGGTCGTCAGCCGGAGTCACGTTGGCGCGCGAGCGGAAGATTTCGCGGTAGTACCCGCCCTCGGGATGGGGGTCGAGTTCGAGTGTGTCGATGAGGTGGGTAGCCCTGTCCATGGGGCCAATATGCCGCCCGCCCTGGCCGGACGGCTAGGGGTGACGGTAAGAGGGTTCGCGGGGCCGGAGCCCCGCGAGGATTCAGACCATGGCCGCCATGTCGATCGAGATCGGCTGAACCAGGCGCTCGAAGTCGGCATACGGCAGCTTGATGAGCTCGATGTGGCAGCCGGCGTTGAAGGCGATCTCCTCGTCTTCTGCCAGCGAGGCGTCGACGTAGACCGGCAGGCCCCAGAGGTTCCCGAACGGTGGCATGGCCCCAACAGCACAATCCGGGAACAGATCCTCGAAATCGTCCTCGGTTGCCAGCGAGACCCTGTCGGCCCCAATCACGTCGCGCAGGCGCTCGAGATCGACCTGCAGGGAGGATGGCAGCACGGCCATGGCCATCTGGCCGTCGATGTCGATCATCACCGTCTTGGCGAGCTCCTTGCCGGGAACATGAGCGGCGGCGGCGATGGCGGGCGCGGTGTAGGCGCGGGAATGGGTGATCGTCACGTACTTCACTTCATGACGATCGAGATACTCCTTCAGTTTTCTGACGGGCACGGTCCCTCCTGGTTTACCCCATACTATGGATACCACCAGGGGGATGAAGTGAGGCTGAAGAAGGGGTGAATTCTAGAACGCCAGATAATAGGAAAGAGCCGTCCGTTCCCGGTCGAGGTGCCAGCCCGTCACCGTGGAGTAGTGCATCTGGTAGTAACGAACGGTTGGCGTGCCCGGGGGGTGAGCCGTTCCGGGAACGACCGTGAGTCGCACGAGGGTGCGGTCCGGTCGTCCACGGGCGGTCAGCGAAGCAACATCGACGGTGTCCGCCGCCAGGAGAAACACGGCCCGCTCCTCGTCGGTCAGGTCGGTGCGATCGAGATGGTAGCGAACGTACTCGGCGGTTACCCACTGGCGGAGGACGTCAGCGCCATCGTCGTCGAGCGTCGTCTGGGCGCGAAGAAACCGGAAGCCGGCGAAGGCCACCAGTCCCACGGCGAGAACGACCGCGGGAAGCCCCTTGATGCGAATCGTCTTGGCGTTCATGGCCTACCCGCGTACGGTCGCCATCCGGCCATCGCGTTCGTCCGTCCTTGGATCCGTCCAGTTCCACCACTTGAGCAGCTCCGGATCGTGCTGCGTGTGCTCGGCGTAGTAGACGGCACAGCGGAACGTGTAGAGGACGCAACGGTCGACGTAGCCCCCGTCCTGGAGGCAAAGCTGGTCGTACATGGCTTCGGGGTCTGCCCCACGAAGATCCTCGACCTGGACGAATCCCTGGGCGCGAAGCACCTGCTCGAAGCGTGGTCCCACGCCGGGGATGCTCTGGAGGTGGGTAGCGGTGGCGGATGTGGTGGGCATGGGGCCTCCTGTGGGTCGCCCGAATTCTATCGTGGGACGACGGACCGAGCGATACCTGGATTGCCTACTCCGCCTGGGGAGCCATCCGGGCCAGGCTGTCGAGATCCAGAGGACGCGTGAATATGGCCAGGCTTCCATCGGGATTACGCGGCCACTCGGCCTCGGGGCGATCCCAACACAGCTCGACCCCGTTTTCGTCCGGATCGCGCAGATACACCGCCTCGCTCACACCGTGATCCGCTGAGCCGTCGAGCGACAGGCCGGCTCGGCGGATGCGCCTCAAGGCGTCCGCCAGCGTGGCGCGGTCGGGGTAGCGGATCGCCAGGTGATACAGTCCCGTCGTACCGGCCGGCGGGGCCGGGCCGCCGGCGCTGTCCCAGGTGTTCAACCCGATGTGGTGGTGGTAGCCGCCGGCGCTGACGAACGCGGCGTGGTTGCCCATCCGGGCGGTCAGCTCGAATCCCAGGATGCCGCAATAGAACGTCAGCGCCCTGTCGAGATCGGCCACCTTGAGGTGGACGTGTCCGATGGTGACCCGCGGGTCAATGGGTTCCATCCTCGAGCGCCCCCTTTATCGCCGTCCCGATGACCAGTGGATGGCTCGAATGCGCCAGCCGTCCGGGGTGCGGCTCAGCACCATCAACTCGGCGCCCCGGCTGTGGATGTCACGGCCTTGGTAGCTCCCATCCGTGAGACTCGCGGTACTGACCCAGGCCACGTCTCCGGCAACGGTGACCGTGCGGTCGTCCACGACTCGGGTGACTCCCGCCAGGAACGCCATGTCGGCCGAGAGGTGGCCTGCGGCATAATTGGCGCGTGTTTCGAGGTATCCGCCCTCGAGGATCACCGCGTCCGACGACAGGAGGTCCAGCGCTCCCGCGCTGTCGCCCGAGGCCAGCGCGACATGGAACGCCTCGACCGCGTGCACCACGCCGGCGGAATCGGACTGGGCGGCCCCGACGGCGGGGGTCACCCCGATCAGCACCACCAACAGGAGACGACGCAGCACTGACCGGTCAGGGGTGATGGAGCTCTGCCTATTCATCATGGGCTCTCGGTGTGGCGTAGAGGTTCATCGTTTTCGTCAGGCTCGTCACGTCATCGCGACTCTTGATGGCCACCGGCTGACACGCAACGTCGAAGTCTTCGAACGCAAACAGGTCGTACCCATGACGGGTGATCGACGCATACAGCACGGCCTTCTCGTCCTGGTCGTCCTTGGCGAACACCTCGGCGACGATGACGGGTTTGTACTTCGCGATGAGATCGGAGATCGAGTCGAGGATCACGGCGTCGTATCCCTCAGCGTCCACCTTGATGAAGGTGAGCTTGGGAAGCCAGGCGGCGTAGTCGCGCTCCAGGAGTTTGGCCAGGTTGACGCCCTGGACCTTCGAGTCCTGGACATACTTTCCATGGCGACTCTTGGGAGACAGGGACACACCACCGTTGGCAAACGAAGCCTCCGAGGACACGAAGTAGAATTCGTCCTCCGTCTCGGAAATGGCGAACGGGAGTGGGACGATGTTGGTCTTGTCGCGATTCAACTCCGCGTTCTGCACCAGGATCCGGTAGACGAAGGGGTTGGGATCGAACCCCAGAACCAGGCCCGATGGTCCCGCGGCAAGGGCCATGGGGACGGTCGTGTCGCCGATATGTGCCCCGATGTCGAGGGCCAGGTCGCCTGGCGCAATGAATTGCCTGAAAAAGTCCACCGCTCCCTGTCGCAGGGGGATGTCGGAGACCAGCGGATTGGTCCAATTGGCGAATGCGACGGCCCCGTCATCCGCCAACTGATAGGTGTCGACGCGGGACGGATACTCCCGGGTAAAGCGGCGGGCCCTTTTCCGGCGGAACGATTCCTTGAGGTAGGTCCACACCCCGGAGAATATATCCCGCCGGGAACCTGGAACCAGGCCGTTCACCCTGCTGGATGTGGTGTTGTGGGGTGGCGTGGCAGCGGGCAGACCAGCCTCCAGGGGCTCAACGACGCCCAACAACGCCAGCGGCGAATCAATCAAACCGTGACTCACACAATGGCGAAGTTCCCGCCTCCCACCTAACCAGCGGTCCAGTCTCCTGGGCCATACCGCACCGGGTATGGGGCTCGCTGCGCGCCACTCCAGTGTCGTCACATCTGACCTCGTACCTCCCCGGTTCCGCTACCCCGGCCAGAACCCGGCAAACGCTCCCGCTGTCAGCGACCCCACGATCAACGCGTCAAACAGGTTCTTCCAGACCGCGCTCCAGGGGCGCCCGAACCAGATGGCGTCCGGGATGATCCCCAGGCCATAGACCGCCCACGCGAACGTCCCGACGAATCGGAACACTTCCCAGTACTCGGCCCCAGGCGCCAAGGATCTCGATGCCAGGTAGGCGACGGTTCCGCTGACGGTGAAGTAGTAGATCAGCGACAGCACCATGTTCTTCCCCATGTTGGGGATGCCTCTCGGCAGGACGGTCAGAAACCCCACGGGGCCGTCGGTGAACAGCCTGGCCACTTCGGGATCCTTGAGCGCGGCCGGCGTGGCGATGTTGGGAATGTTGTACTGACCGGGCGCGATATCCGGTCCCAGCGCGGCCCGTGCGCCGCCCTCGTCGGGGAGTGGCTTGAAATCCGACTTGTGGTAGGGCATCACCATCCAGATGATCGCGGCGGCGATGTAGACCAGGACACTGGCCAGAAGGATGGACAGCCACAACGACGCGATGGTGACCATTGGTACCTCGGGAAGGAGATGGCAGGTCGATGCTCGTGAACGTCGTGCGTGTTACGCCACCAGCGCGAACGCGGGGCCAGCGGCAATCCGACCCAACATGAGCCCCATCGGGTGGGACCGCAAGCGACCGGGCTCCTGCCGCTATTGGCGCTCGACCCGGTCGGGATCGGCCCAGGCCGCGTCGAGCATCGCCGCCGTTCTGTCGAGACGGACCAACGGCTCGTAGTCGGTCGTGACCTCACCCCGTTCCAACAACGGCGCGATGATGTCCCGGGCGCGATCGATGTTGGCCTGGGCGTACTCGTAACGACCCCAGTAGACGGCATTCATCGCCAAGGCACGATAGCCGTCCGATCGGCGCGAGGTGAAACTGCTCCATTCGTCTTCGACGATGGCATTGCCAACCCGGAAGATCGAGTCTGCCAAGGCATACTCCCCCATCCGCATGTAGGTCCAGGCTTCCGAGTACATGGTTCCGACCACCCCGAGGTTGCGTTCGCCCACCAGCGCCCGCTTGAGGTCGAGAGCCTCCTGGATGGCTGCCAAGCTCTCCTGGTAGCGACCAGCCCGACGCAGGTGTGACCCCATGATCTCCATGGCGGCAATGGTGGACATGTGTTCCGGGCCCATCACCCTGGTACTCAACGTCAGGATGTCCGCGAACAGGGCGTCGGCCTCCTGAAAGCGCCCCAGGGTGTCGAGCAGGACCCCAAGACTGTGCTTGGCCCAGCGGAGCCGGCGGTCCTGGTCACCGAAGCGGGCCCGTTGCACACCCAACACGTCCCGGAACAAACGTTCGGCCTCTTCGAAATCTCCGGTCTGGGTGTACAGCATATCCCCGAGGCGGAGCTTGGTTTCGAGGACATCGTCGTGCTCAAGACCGAGTATCTCGGTCTGCTGCTCGAGGACCGAACGGTACAGGATTTCCGCCTCCTGCAGGTGGCCACTCCGCAAGCGCCAGACGGCCAGGGCCCTGAGACTGTGAATGGTGTCCGGATGGTCCTTGCCCTGGACCTCGGTGCGGCGTGCCAGGGCCTCGCGTTGCAGGGCCTCGCCTTCACGGTACCAGCCACGGGCCATGGCCACCCGCGCCATGAGCTCAAGGGTATTGAGCGTGACGGGATGGTCGCTTCCCAGAACCCTCTGGTCCATCGCCAGCGATTCGCGCACCAGCGCCACGTTCGTTTCGTGGTCACCGAGACGGGCCTCCGCGCCGGCCAGATGCCGGAGGCTTGCCGCCAGCTCAGGGCTGCCGTCCGGATCGGCCGCTCGCCGCAGCGTCAGCGCCCGGGTGAACAGGTCCCGTGCCATGTCGTAGCGCGACAGGTTGATGGCCACCTGGCCCATGGCGTCATACATCTGCGCCTGAACCAGAGGCTGGTCTTCGAGGGCCTCGGCGCGCTCGATGCCGCGCGCGAACAGGTCGCCGGCCGTCACCGAATCCATCAGGCCCTCGGTCGCGTCATTGGCCTGAAACAGGCCAATGAGAAACGCCGTGGCGTCCTCGGACTGGCGGCGAGACACTTCGGCGCGGTCGCGTTCGCGGCTGGCTTTGGCCGCCAGCAGCGAAGCCGTGACCACTCCGGCGATCAACAACACCAGGACGAGGGCTGCACTGGCGACGGGCATTCGGTGCCGGCGGAGGAAGCGTGAGGCGCGATACGCAGCAGAGTCCGGACGGGCCAGGATCGGTCGCCGGTCCAGGTAGCGTTGCATGTCCTCGCCCAGATCCCGCATGGAGGCGTAACGCCGGTCCGGCTCCTTGGCCAACGCCTTGAGGACGATCGAATCGAGATCCCCGGCGAGCTCACGTCGCAGGCGGGCGTCCCGCACCCGGGCGCTGGGTCGTTCGGGGGTGTACTGGCACACGATGCGCTCGACATCGGCCGCAGGCAGTCCATCGACCTCATAGGGCGGCATGCCGGTCAGCGCCTCGTACAACAGGACGCCACAGGCATATACGTCGGTGGCTGTGGTGACCGGATCTCCCCGCACCTGCTCCGGGCTGGCGTAGGCCGGTGTGAGCCACATACCGGTCTGTGAGTGATCCGTTCCGGTCGAGGATCCGGCGCCGCCCCCTGTCAGTTTGGCAATTCCGAAATCGAGCAGCTTGGCTCGACCCTCCGACGTCACCATGATGTTCCGGGGCTTGAGATCTCGATGGACCACCAGTTGCTGGTGGGCGTACTGCACGGCGTCGCACACGTCGAGAAAGAGGTGCAGGCGGGCTTCCACGCCGAGCTGGCCCCGTTCACAATACTCGAGGAGGGTGGTGCCCTCGATGTATTCCATGGCGATGTAGGACCGGCCCTCCCTCGTCGTGCCCCCATCGATGAAGCGCGCAATACCCGGATGCTCCAGCCGTGCCAGGATGCGGCGCTCGCTCCGGAGCTGTCCGGCCAGGAGCGGGTCCCCCACCCCCGCCCCCGCATCGCTCGTCAGGAGCTTGAGCGCCACGCGTTGCGTGAAGTCCGCTCCTTCCCGCTCGGCCAGGTACACCGCGCCCATCCCGCCCCGGCCCAATTGCGACAGGATGCGGTAGGGCCCGACCCGGTCGGGCTCACCGGTGGCTTCTCTGGGCCGGGTGGTATCCATAGGGAGCAAACTTGTTGTCTGAGGTTCGGAAGTGCTACCCGAACGGGGGCTCGACCTCAGTCCCGGCCGCGGACCAGAGCCTCGAGACTGTAGGCCGGACAGATCGCGTTGGAGATGTAATCACGCAGCGAGGTCGCAACCCGGCGGACCTGCCGCTCCACATCGGGGTCGGTTGGTGTGCCGTCGTCGGCAAAGGCCTGCTTGACGTTGGCGACCGATACCGGTCCCGGAAGCACGATGGCGCCCACGTGAGAGCAGACCCCGCGCAACTGTTCCAGTGACTTGATGGCCCCGATGCGCCCCGCGGCCACTCCGAGGAGCGCCACGGGCTTACCACTCATGACCGATGGAAAGCCGAGGTTCTCGATCATGAGCTTGAGCATGGCGCTGAACGTGCCGTGGTACTCCGGCGTGGCTAGGACCAGGCCCGTGGCCGTCCGGACCGCCTCGACCATTGCGGCGGTCGCGTCCCCGGAACCGTGTCCCGGGAACCCCAGGTCCAGCTGGGCCGGGTCAATGACCGTGACCGCAATGTTCGGGTCGCGCTCCAGTTCGTCCGTCACCACTGCAAGCGCCTTGCCGGTGTAGGAGCCGGGGCGACTGGTGCCGAGGAGACAGGTGACGCGGATGTGTGGAGCGGAAATCATTGATGTACTCCGAATCGTCTGGCGTGGTTGCGACCGCCGCGGCGGCGAGCGGGGATCAATGCAAGGCGGTGCCGCAGCCCCGAAGTTCCGTCTCGTCGAGGTGCAGCACGACGGTGCCGTCGAAACTCTCTCCGCTCATCGAATCGGTACACGGGTCGGCGGTGAGGGTCACGGTGAGCGTGTGATCGGATGCCCTGGCGTCCCACACGGTTCCTGCGAACGCCGAGCCGACCGTCGGTGTGGGAGTGGCGAAACGGTAGTGTTCGGTGGCGTAGGCCGAAACCAGGCGCATCGAATCCGCGGCGATTTCCAAGGTCCAGCCCGGCTCGTTGCCCGCGGCCCAGAAGTCGGCTCCTCGCAACTTGGCATCTTCGATGATCGAACGGCGCCGCTGCTCCTGGCAAGTGGTCAGGTCGCCGCCGCCACGATCGATGGTCGCCTCGGCGCCCCGACTCCACCACATCAGGGTTTCATCTCCGTACTTGGCGCCGGAGGCCGAGGGGAGGCGCGGCAGTTTGACCGTAGCCGACGGCAGGAACAGCCACAGATGGTCGTCGCCCTCATGGTTGGCGACGACGGTGGTCTGGTCGTCACAGTCATAGGCGAAGGTCGACAACTCCGGCACGCTCTCGACCGAGCGGGCCGAGGTGCCCATCGGGCCACCACGATCGGCGCCATGGCACGCCAGCAGCGCGGCACTCGCGATCGCCGTCGGCAGTCGAGCCCGGCGCCACGGATTCACGGCTGCACCATGCCGTCGACCTCTTCCTGCAGCGCGGCACTGCGGCGTCGGAAGTCCTCGACGGTCACCTTGGGGAGCAACGATACTCCGACGGGTTTGAGCGTTCCGCTCCAGGGGATTTCGTTGGAGAAGGTATCCTCGGCTGCCAGGGCGAACATGCTCATCGCAGCCACGACCCCCGCCGTGATCCACGCCGTCACGGCGACTTGGCGCCTGACCGGCATGGTCCCCACGATGCCGAAATGTCCGAACAACCCGCTGCCAAACAATGCCAGCGCCACCAATCCCATCAGGAGTCCCACCAGCGAGGACCACGAGAACATGAACTCGAAGTATTCGGTGACGATGGCCGTCACCAGGAACAGGGCACTGATCAGGGCGGCCCAGGTAAGGTGCATCCAGAAGCGGAACTGCTGGCTCACCACCCGACCGGCGAAGGCCCATGCTCCGGCCCAGAGCCCCAGGAGCACCAGGCCGCCGAACGCTCCTCCAATGGCCTCCGCCCGGGTGACCTCCTCATAGCTGCTCTGGTAGTACATGGTCGCGAACAGCACCAAGGCGCCCAGGACGATGAGCCGGCGCCGAGGGGCCGTACCGATCACGGTCAACAAGTCGCGGTGCTGTCGAGTCTCCTTGAGGGTGGGCGCCACCGCCGCGCCAATGGCCTGGTAGCGCAGCTCGGTTTGCCCGATTCGGAAGACGAGTCCTGACACCAGCACCAAATGGGGCACCCGGTCCCGGCCGGTCCCGAACAGGCCGTTGTCGCTGTCCAGGTCCCGTGCCAGGATGGAGTCCTCAGTGCGAACGATCGCCAGGTGATGTGGGCTCACATAGGGGTCGTCGAGGATGAGATCGTTGTCGTAACCGCGACCGACGGTGATCGCTTCTCCGGTCACCGCGTGGCGCGCGACCACCCGTCCGCGACGGTCCAGGACCTCGAGGTACCCTAGCGGATCCATTCGAGCGCCTCCAGGTAGCGCGCCATGATGTCCAGGGCGTTCTCGAAGCTCACGCCGGACAGCACCAGGCTCGTCTCCAGTCCGACATCGGTCCCACCCAGGACGGCCGCCTTGATGACCGCGTCATAGAGTCCCTGTAGCTTGCGATACCCCCGGACACAGAACACGGCCTTGAGGGTCAGGTGCGAGGTGCGCACCGTTCGGTCCTCGCACGTGAAGCGGGTGACCTCGTCCTCGTTGCCGGCGAACCAGCGATCCGCCATCTGAAAGTCATCGGAATACAACGAATAGAAGCGGAACCGATTCAACTGGTCGCCTTCCAGCAGTCGGTGCCACAGCCGGACCACGCCCGACTCCATGTCGCTCGAAATGAAGATGTAGTCGTCGGTGCCGCATTGATGATCGACCAGGCTGTATGGCGCATCGTCGTCGGTGGTCGTGTCGCCCCAGCAATTGAAATACGGCGCCAACTTCGACGGCACACGGTACGGCCCCATGGTCACCGTGTCGTAGTCCCCGGCCAACAGGGGCCCGAGATAGGCCTCCTGGTGCTGGTCGATCTGGTGCTGCACCAATGGCAACAGGTCGTCTGGTGTCCGGTACCCAGGGGCTTGGACCTCTTCCATGAGCCGCAGGGCGCGACGTACCGGCACCAGGAAGCTGACCTCGTTTCCGGCGGTGGCGACATTGATTCCCACGACCTCGCCGCCCGCCGTGATGGTAGGGCCACCGCTCATCCCGGGATTGATGGGGCCGGTGAAGTGGATGCGCTCGTAGCGGGTGTGTTCGAGCATCCCGTTGAAGGTGCCCTCCGCGATCGTCAGGCCCAATTCGTAGGGATGCCCCATCGAATACAGACGCCGCCCCTGGGCCACCGCGATTTCGGTCAAGGTGAAGTGCGATCCGACCAGGACCTCGCCCTGAATGACCGCCAGGTCGTGCACCACATCGAGTGCCAGCACCCGGACCGGGACGGTCTGCCCCGCTTCGGTAATGGCGACGGCGACGTAGCGTTCAGGGTCGTGGATCAGTTTGGAGATGACGTGGTAGTTGGTGATCAGGTGACCACGATCGCTGACCAGGAACCCGGAACCGGTCACCGCCTTCGCGGCCGAGCCGGCCTCGCGCACTTCGATCTTGACGACCCGGCCCGAGTAGCGGTCGAACACGTCGGCCGTGCTCGACGGCTCCTGTTGCGCCAGCGCTGGCCCGGCCACACAGGTGAGGGCCCACGCCACGAGAGCCACCCGGAGTCTCATTCGATCCCGGCCTGTTGCTGCAACCAGCGCACGTAGGCAATGATGCGGTCGACCTGTTCCGGGGGCAGCTCCGGCATGGCCGGCATGGCCCCGAACGACCAATGGTGCGGCGCCACGCCACGCTGTACCGCCAGGTGGAATGCCGCATCGGCATGGTGGCCCGGCCGATAGACATCGTCGACCAGAGGCGGCCCCTCAACGGAGCCGCGACCCTCGGGCCCGTGACACCTGGCGCAACTACCGTTGTACATGGTCTCCCCCGCAATCAGGCTGGCAGGCGGAGGTCCGGGATCGAAGTCGGCCAGGCCCGGGCCGTCGCCAGAGGCACAGGCCGTCAGCCAGGCGAGCATGGAGACGCAGCCCCATAGCCGGCTCGCCATCTCAGGGGGTAACGCCATGTGCCTCAGGTGGTTGAAGATGAAGTAAGATGGGTCCCGAGGCCACGGGATTCAACGTGCGGGCCCCCCGGGGCGCCGATCGTTGGGAATGGAAAAAGAATGAAGGCCAATTCATGATCATCTCATCATAACTCAATTCGCATACAGGCATACTTAGGCCACACCCAAGCCGGGAATAGTTCTATGCGTCAAGTAGTCATCCTCGGGGCCGGCACCGCCGGCACCATCATGGCCAATCGTATCGCTCGCCAGAACAGAGCTGCCATGGCCGCGGGCGATCTGGCGATCACCGTGGTGGACCAGGACGGCAAGCACCTGTATCAGCCTGGGCTGCTGTTCGTTCCGTTCGGGGTCTATCGGCCGGAGGACATCGTCAAGCCGCGGCGCCCCCAGTTGCCGCGGCAGGTGCGGTTTCTCGTGTCCCAGATCGACCGCGTGGAGCCGGACGGGAATCAGGTGCTGCTGACGGACGGCACCGCGCTGCCCTACGACGTGTTGGTGGTGGCCACGGGAACCAGGATCGCGCCCGAGGAAACCGAGGGGCTCACGGGGACCGGCTGGCGCAAGACGGCCTTCGACTTCTACACGCTCGAGGGCGCGTCGGCACTGGCGGAAGCCCTGGCGCATTGGGAGGGCGGTAAGCTGGTCATCAACGTGGTGGACATGCCCATCAAGTGCCCGGTCGCGCCTCTGGAGTTTGCGTTCCTGGCCGATTGGTACTTCACCGAACGCGGTATCCGAGACCAGGTCGACATCAGTTACGTGACTCCCCTGCCGGGTGCCTTCACCAAACCGGCCGCCTCGAGCACGTTGGGGTACCTGTTGACGAACAAAGGCATCACGTTGCATACGGAGTTCAACGCAGGGGAGGTCGACGGCACCGCGGGCCGTCTCGTCTCGTGGGATGAGCGAGAGGTGCCGTACGATCTCCTGGTTTCCATCCCGTTACACATGGGGTCGGCGTTCGTCGGCCGGAGTCCCGGCTTGGGTGATGATCTGGACTTCGTGCTGACGGACCCGGCCACTCTTCAAGCCAAGGTCAAGGACAACATCTTCGCCTTGGGAGACGCGACCAATGTGCCGACGTCCAAAGCCGGGTCGGTAGCGCACTTCCAGGCGGAAGTGCTGTCCGAAAACATCCAGGCCTATCTGGAGCACCGACCGTTGCCGGAGCGGTCGGACGGTCATGCCAATTGTTTCATCGAGACCGGCTTCGGCAAAGGGTTGCTCATCGATTTCAACTACGAGGTCGAGCCGCTTCCCGGTCGCTTTCCCTTGCCCAAGCTGGGGCCCCTACCCTTGTTGAAGGAGAGCCGAATCAACCATTGGGGCAAGATGGCGTTTCGCTGGATCTACTGGAACATGCTGTTGCCGGGACGGGACCTTCCGTTGGTGACGGCCAATCTCGACATGCGTGGCAAGGACCTCCCGGCCAGCCACGCCGCATGATTCAAGGAGGAGTGGCACCATGACAACGACCACGATCGCCGGCAAGGACCTGATCGTCGACGGCGAAGGATTCCTGCAACAGCCCGACCAGTGGAGCCGGGACGTCGCCGAGGCCATGGCCGCGGACCTGGGGCTCAGCCTGAACGAGCGCCACTGGCTGGTGATCGACTACATGCGGAACACCTATCTGGAGACGGGCCAGGCGCCGACCATTCGGTCCCTGGGTAAGCAGTCCGGGGTGCCCGTCAAGGAGTTGTATCAGCTGTTCCCCAAAGGGCCGGCCAAGCTGGCCGCCAAGCTGGCGGGGATCCCCAAGCCTCACGGCTGCATCTAAGGAAGGAGCCGGCATCATGACGGTTGCTAACGCACCGGACATGGTCCCCGCCGCCACCGAGGCGCCGGAGACCATCAAGAAGGTCTCGATCATCATTTCCAAAGGCTCGCTGGAAGGCGTGTATCCGGGCCTCATCATGGCCAATGGCGCCAGGATGGAAGGCATCGAAGCGAACGTCTTCTTCACCTTCTTCGGGATGGAGGCCATCCAGAAGAAGCGGGCAGACCATCTCAAGGTGGCTACCGTGGGGAATCCCGGCATGCACATTCCCACGTGGCTGGGTGGTCTCCCGGGTATGAGCGGTCTGGCCACAGGCCAGATGAAGAAGAAGATCGAGGAACTCGATATCCCACCGGTCCCCGAGTTCCTGGAATTGATCGCGGACTCCGGCGGGAGTCTCTACGCCTGCAAGGCCACGGTGGATATGTTCGGCCTGACCAAGGATGATTTTCTGCCCCAGGTCGAGGAGGTCATCACGGTGGGCGATTTTTACGGCATGGCGGCGGGCGGTCAGATCATCTTCACCTGAGAGCAGAGGAGGGGGGAACGGGGCCGTCTTGCTCCCATGGTCGGCAACGACTGGTCGCGCTCCCCTCCCTTCTCCCTTATGCCCTGCCCCCTCTCCCCACACCGTCAGGGCGCGGACACCGGTGTGGCCCAGTCTCCACCGATCCGAATGCGTATCCCGTCGACCCCGCCCCGGAAGCGGTAGCCGACGCTGATGCGCGGCAGCCGCAGGAACCAGATCTTGGGTCGCACATCATAGAACCCCAGAGTAATCCCCACTTCGTAGCCTTCCTGTACCTGGGCCGTGCTGCCACTGGCCGCCAGGAAATCGAGGCTGTTCAGGAAATACCCGGCTTCGGCATAGACGCCGCCGAACATGTCGTGGCCGGAGACCCGCACGGGCATCGCGTGCCGAGCTTCCAGGTGCAACAGCCCTTGCACCTGGTCGTCGGTGCTGCCCAGCTCGTTGCCCGACGTGCCGTTCAGGCGGACGGCCGGTTCAACGCTGAAGTGCCATTGGCGCCACGGGAAAATGAACTCCCCCAGCATGCCGGCTTCGATGAGGAACACGGTCTCGCCGTTCGCCAGGTCCTTCCCGACACCCATGTCGAGGAAGGGACGAAGCGTGCGATAGCGGTGCAACGGGATCAGCAGTTCGGCGCCGGCCAGGAACGCATTGGTGCGGAGGGTGCCCAGGTCGATATTGTCGATGGTCTTGAAGTCGCGGATGACGACGGTGGCGGCCACGCGGAGCTTGATACCCACCGTGGACTCGCCCATCGGTCGGAGCGAGTACGACACGGGGATCCGGATCGCCAGGAAATCCCCGGTGATGCTATCGGCGGGAGCTTGGGCCGCCAGCAGCGCCGGGAACAGGCCCAGCCCGACGACGAGGTGAAGGAGTCGTGGCACCCCCCAAACTAGAGCCCGGGCCTGGGAAATCCCAGGCGCCGGGAGCCCATGCTTACTCCTTGCGCTCGCTGTCGAAGATCTTGTTCACGATCTTCCATTCACCGTCGATCTTGAGTAGCGACATGTAGTCATAGATCGTCGAGGTCGGGCGGGCCAGTTCGAGCTTGGCCACAGCGGCGTTGCCGAATCGGTCGATCGACACGATCGACTTCTGAACGTCCCCCTGGGGTGCGCCGGCGTTGGCCTCGACCCGAGCCAGGAAGTCCGCGATCGGGACCTGATGCATCTCGCCGTCACGGACGTACCACATGTTGGCGTCAGGATGGAAGGCCTTCCGCATCTCGAAACCGCCGTCGAAGTAATGCTGGACGGTCGCCCGGATGGCCTCATCGTCGGCGTCTTGGGCGGAGCGCGTGGCGTATGTCGCACCGCCAACAATGACGGTGAGCGCCAGGGCGCCGATCACGGTGAGTGCCTTCATGGTGTTCTCCTCTGGGGTATGCGTGAGGGCGACAACGAAGATAACACGGCCCGTACTCCATCCTCGGCCGCGGAAGCCCTTCCGGTCTGTGATGCCCACGGATTGTCGGGTAGCGCCGTTTCCCAGCGCTGGTCGCGCAGGGCGCCGTCGAGCCGAAGCAGAGTCAGTCCGTATCCGGCAGCGCCGTAGAAGTAGCCGGTGAACGTCGCTGGGGCGCCTTCCTCCGGCATGAATCCGTACTGGGCTATCGTCCAGTGCCGCCCCAGTGAGTCGACGCGACTGTGAGCCAGAATGGTGTCGACGACCTCGCGACCGTAGTCCAGGTACTCGAGGCGCCCGTCCGCCTGGGACAGGTCAAGCAGCATGGTGGCAACGCTGGCGGTCCCGAACCGGAGATCGAGGCGAAAGGCGTCCGTCTCGAATTCCGGTGCCGGCGTGCCAGGAACGCCGGCGTTCCGAAGCGCCCGGACCGACGCGTCGACCGCGCGGCTCCAGCGCTCGTCACCGGTGATCTGCCACAGCAGAGAAAAGAACCGGACGACGCCCGCAGGCCCGTGGGCCCAGCCGATGTCCCACGACGCGCTGAACTGTCCGTTGGGGACACTGTAGGGGATGATGAACCCATCAGCCTCAGTCCGGGCGATGGCCGTCAGATACTCGGCGGCCTCGAGCGCGGCCTCCAGGTAGCGGCGCTCACCCGTGGCCTGATGGAGTCTGGCGAGAAAGAAGCCGATCCCGGCCGCGCCATGGGAGAAATTCGGCAGGTATATCTCCCGGTCCCGGCGGAAACGCCATGTCGCCCCGCTGTCACTTGGCTCGGCCCGCGCCAGCAGAGTGGCGCCAATGCGCTGTGCCAGATCGAGGGAGGCGGCGTGGTCCCAGCGCCGGGCCACTTCCAACAGAAAGAGCCCGGCCCCGGCGCTGCCGAACAGCACGTCGTTGTAGGGCGTCCATTCCACACCGTCGTCTACCGCCAGAGCCATCTCGTGAAGTCGTGCCACCACCGATTCGGCCCCGTGCCGGTAGGCCGGGTCGTCGGTCGCGTCATACAGGGCTTCCAGCACCAGTGCCGCGCTTGGGAGGCCACCGTACAGGCTCTCAGGAGCCCTCTGGTCCTGGGCATTGGTCAGGACGGCGTCCAGTGTGTCCAGCAGGTACCGACCGCCGGCCACAGCGGACCGCAGATAGCGGTCCTCCCCTGTGGCGCGTGCCAGGGCCAGGTAGAACAGCACCGGCCCCCCGACCCCCGACCCGAGGGTCGGTCCTCCCGGCTGGTCGGATTCGGTCCACGAGGGCCATGAGCGTGCTCCATCGCGTTCCAGGGCCGTGGCGTCGAGCCAGGCAGCGGTCTGGCGTGCGGCCTCCAGGTAACGGGTCGGGCCGTGGTCCTGCTGGACGCCGCAACCGATGAGCGCCATGGTCAGGACCACGGGGGCCCGGGACAACTCGAAGAGACGTCCGAGGGGATGCATTGTCCGCACGGGGACCCCGCCCTATCTGAGGTTGAGCCAGTAGCTGAGCTTGACCAGGAAGGTATTGCCTCCCGAGGCGTTGACGAGGGTCCGTGTGCTGGATCCCAGATCCACATCCCCCGACGGGAGTGTTTCGGCCCGGTTGTGCTGCCACACCAGGAACAGGGTCGACCCGGGCCGGTACTCCCATCGCAGGACCGCATTGGACCGGAAAGACAGCGCGGTAAAATTGGGGTTCCCGAGATCGACGTCCGGCTGGCCGTTCCCGTCCACGTCGATGCTCACGTTTCCGCCGGCATCCGTGAACACCTGGTCGTCGGTGAACACTTCGAACTGGTCGACGAACGGGTCGGCTCGGGGCGCCACGGCGCGCTTGTAGCTTCGATAGCTGGCGTTCGAGATGAACGGCTCTCCGTAGAGCTGGACCGACAGCGTGGGGCTGAACGTGAAGTTGCCACGAAACGTGAGCGAGGTGGTCTTCCGATCCACATCGCCCAGGAAATACTCCGTCGTACCATTGACGTCTTCGGTGGCGAGGTACTGGAAGTCGCTGGTCTCCCACTCGAGTTGCGGCGCAATGATGAACTCCTGGCGCGACCCGAGTCGCCAGCGCAATTCGGTTCCCACGCGGGAGTACCACCGGCTCCCCTCGTGGAAACGATTTACGCTGGTGTTGATGCCGACACGGAACGCGTTGCGGCCGTCCGTCGTGAGCCCCAGGAAGGCGAACGTGTTGGCGGGCATGGTGAGCGCCGGGCCGCCTCGCAGCGCGTCGGTCCGCAGTCCACCGGTCCGATTCCAGACGCTCACGTCGAGATTCCAGTAGTTGTTGAACTGCAGCGACGTGCCCACGTTCCAGGCGGTGTTGATGCGCTCACCGTCATAGGTCCACCCGGACACCAGTCGCGTACGGACGTCTGCCCGGCGTGCCAGCGGTCCTGGTCGGAGCCAGCGATGAGATACGGACCCTTCGGCCCAACTCTGACCGGCCCAGCGCTGAAACCCGAGATCATTGGTCTCGAAGCCGGGCGTACGAGTTTCGGCCGACAGACTCCACAGCCATGCCCCCCCGGAGTACTTGCTGACCTCTGCCGAAGCGGAGAGTCCGCCCAGGGAGGTCCGTGTGGGATCGTAGGCGACGTAGCCGGCATCGGGTCGCTGGAAGTAGTGGACCGAAGATCGCTGGGTGGCGTCGATGGCCTCCGCCGATCCGGCAACATGGCTCAGAGCCACCGAGGCGCGCAGCCGGTGCGTGTCATCGCGGAACCGGTTGATGACGTTGAGCCCTCCGGTGAACGCCGAGGAGCGCAGGAAATTCACGGGCTCCGTGATGCGCCTAGCAACGCCGGTGCCAAAGGCGCTCAGCACGGTCTGTCCTCCGCGGTACTCTTTGCCGATTCGCCCCACGAAGTACCCGGTGCGGGGCTCCACCACGTCGCGATGTCGCACGCCGGTGGAGTCGATCACCGTTGCGTTCTCCTCCGCGGTCAGGGCAGCCAGCAGGGCGCTGCTCCAGCCACCGCGCGTTTTGCCGGTGACCTTGCCCGCCCCGATGATGCGGGTGCCCAGAACCTGATCCGCGTAGCCGCCCCGCGCATCGGCGCGGCCCTGGGGTGCGCGACCGATGCGGCGAGAGTAGAACAACTGTTCCTGGCTGCCCCGGGAGATGGGAAACCGGAACAGGTCGACTCCCTCGGTAAAGAACGGCCGCTGTTCCGGGAAGAACGTCTCGAACGCCGTGAGATTCACTACGGCGGGGTCTGCCTCCACTTGACCGAAGTCCGGGTTGATCGTCGCGGTGAGGTTGAATGTCGGGGTCAGCCCCGCCCGAATGTCTCCGCCGATGGTGCCGCTCGAATGGCTTCCGCTGGTGAAGGGATTCGAGGCGGCCGGGAACACGTCCTGTTGGGCCAGTACGTAGGGCAGGATTTCCAGGTGACGCTTCGGTTCCACGGCTGCGAGGCCCGCCAGGTCGCCGAACTGTGAGACCCATCCCTCCGACTCGCGCGGGATGAGCTTCCAGTGCTGCTCTTCGTTGGCGCGATTGAGGAGCCGGTACACGTTGAGCCCGATCTGATCTTGACCGGACCCACTGAACCGCAGCTGGCTGAACGGAATCCGGAATTCGGCCGACCAGCCCTCGGCGTCCTGTGTCGTCGCCACCTCCCACACGGCGTTCCAGGATACGTCCGCCTCGCTGTCGTTGAACAGATACACATCCCGTTTCACGCCCAGTGGATTGACCGCAAACTCGAACGCCGTGCGGCGGTCCTGGTACGAATCGATCATGACGCCGACCCAATCGGAGGGGGTGAACTCGTCTCGCCGGCTGAGTTGGGCCGAGATCAAGTCCGCCCTGGAGTCCCAGGCGCGAATGGCAATGAAGAGGGCGTCGTCGGTGAACACGACGCGGGCCTCGGTCCGTTCCGTGGCCGGGGCGCCCTCCGCCGGCTCACGCTGGAGGAACCCGTCCAGGACGGGAGCGGCGCGCCAGGCGGCGTCGTCGAGTCGGCCGTCGATGCGAGGGGCCTCGGGGCGGGCCAGGACGGCAAGGGCCACGCCGGCCATCGAAACGGCAGCGGGCGGTACCAATGCCGAATCGGCCAACGCGACCTTGGTCGGGCGCGCCTGGCCCTGTACCAAAGCGATGCCGAGAAGCAGACTGGCAACCATGTTTCCTCGCGAATGGACGAGTGTCGGGTTGCAGCAGTCTACGAGTCTGGAGGCGGGGCGGTTGCTCCGGTGGGATGGAACCCGGGGCCGGTGTGATGGAGTGGATCGAGGGTGACACGGACCGCGCCCGCCTCCGGCCCCGCTAGAGCGTCCTTCCCAACGCCTCCTCGACCTTCTGCCGGTAGGTCCGGGTCAGCGTCAAGCTGCGGCCGTCAGCCAGGGTCACCGTGTAATCACCGTGCAGGGCCGGCTCGAACGTGGTGATCCGGTCGAGCCTCACGATGGTGGATCGATGAATGCGGACAAACACTGCGGGGTCCAGCTGGCTCTCCAGCCCGGCCATCGTCTCCCGAAGGAGGTGTCGCTGACGACCCGCGTGGAGCCTGAGGTAATTGCCGGCGGCCTCGATCCAATCGATGTCTGCGGTGGCGACGACCGTGACCTGCCCGCCCGACTTCACCAGGATGCGTTCGAGATAGCGGGTGCCCGGATGCAAGTCCTCGAGCAACGTGATCAGACGTTCGTTGATCGCGCCTGCCTCGCGGCCTCGCATGATCTCACGCGCCCGGGTCAGTGCCGTGTCGAAACGATCGCGGTCGAAGGGCTTGAGGAGATAGTCGACGGCGTGGGCGTCGAACGCCTGCATGGCATACTGATCGAAGGCGGTGACGAAGATGATGGTGGGGATGGCTTCAGGGGCCAGGGCGCGCAGCAGGCCGAATCCGTCGAGGCCGGGCATCTGGATGTCGAGGAAGACCAGGTCGGGGTCTTCGTCCCTGATCATCATCAGCGCTTCGTTGCCATTGGCGGCCTCGCCGACGACGGTGATGTCGCCAGCCGGGTCCAGCAGCTCGCGCACCCGGGCCCGGGCCAGTGGCTCGTCATCGACGATCAGGGCAGTGACGGTCACTGCCGCGCGTCACCGGCCCGGATGGTCCGGTAGGGAAGCGTGACCAGCACACAGACACCGGCGTCCGCCCCGTCCCGAATGTCGAAGCGGTGGTGTTCTCCATACAGTTGCTGCAAACGAGCCCGGGTGTTGGCCAGGCCGACGCCCTCCCGAAGCGTGGCCGCGCCCCCCGCCGGGAGGCCGTGGCCGTTGTCGCACACCTCGAGCAGGAGATTCGATCCGTCACGCCAGGCCCGGATGGTGACGACCCCGGCCTCAGGTTGAGGTTCGATGCCGTGCTTGATGGCGTTCTCCACCAGGGGCTGCAGGAGCAGCGTCGGTACCGCGGCCTCCACCACGTCGGGTGCGATGTTCTGTTCGACGGTCAATCGGTCCTGGAACCGGACGCGTTGGATCTCCACGAACCGGTCAAGAAAGTCGAGCTCCTCCTGGAGGGGGATCTCCTGCCGGCTGGTGTTCTGCAGACTGATGCGCAACAGGTCGCCCAGCCGGGTGACGACACGCTCGGCGCCGTCTGGGTCGCTGCGCAACAAAGCCGTAATGGTGTTGAGCGTATTGAAAAGGAAATGCGGCTGTAGTTGGCCCCGCAGCACTTCGAGGTGGGCGGTGGCCAATTCCCCCTGGAGCTGGAGGGTCCGACGCTCGCGTTCCCGATAGCGCTCGTACAGACCGACGCCTTGCACCAACGCCACACCGGCGGCGTACACCATCAGGTTCATGGCCGCCGCCTTGCTGAGATACAGCACCATCAGGTCGCCCAGGGTCATGCTCGATTCCCACCATGGGTCCGTGAGCGCCTCAGCGGCGAGATAGAGCCACGACTGCCCCGCGGCGAACAGGGCAAACCCTGCCACGTGCGCGGGGAGTCGCCGGAGCCAGGTGCCCGGGCCCAGGGGGAAACGGTGGGCCATCACGATGACCATGGGGAACAGCAGGGCGCGTGCGCCCCATTCGCTCAGGGCCCACGTCAGCGTGCTGAGAAAAACAGCCTCTTTGCCCTTGAGCGTGGCGGACATGTATGACTGCATCGCAAACGCAAACGCGATGAGCGTGAACACGCCGACGTACAGCAAGAGCTTCTTCAACTGGGTGGAGGTCAACACCTATACGTCTCGCACGATAGCCACAGAAAGCCCGCCCTCAGGGTGTCCAACGGCGGTCCGGATTTCCGGACGAGAACGATAATGCCAGTGTTGGACGCCCGGCTGGGCGCTGGGATGAACCGGGCATGCGGAGGGACGAACTGGACCGCCGTTAGGGCAAGGCCTCGACGTACAGCCAATTGCGGGGCAGTGTCGACACGCCCAACCGCTCGTAGACCTGCCCCACGGCCTGCACCAGGGCGTCACTTCGTTTCCCGAGTGTGATGTCCGGGCGGTCTGGAATGGGGGGGAGGGCATTGTTGACGTAATCGCCGAACCGTGCGATGGCACGGTAGGCTTCCGGCCCGAGGTCGAACGTCTCGAGATGGGTCCGGGTTTCCCGGTAGCCGGCCTCGGCGAAGGCGGCCTCGTACTCGGCGACGCCACGTGTCTGAAGGCTCTCGGACTTGGCCCGCTGCGTCTTCGGGTCGATGCCGAGATTGCGGTAGGCCGTCAGGACCCACAGCCCCGAGAAGCGCGCTGTCTTCCCGACATAGGCGTCAGACATGAAGGTCGACCAGGCGCTGAACTTGGTCTTGGTGGCTCTGCGGATGGAGCGCAGCACCTGCATCAGGGTGTCCCACTCCTGGATGTAGTGAATGCCGTTGCTCCAGATGCTGAAATCGAACGCGCCGGCCGGGAAGTCCATCGCCTCGAGGTCTTGCGCAAAACCCTGGGCGCAATCGACGAACCGCTCCGGTAGCCGCGAACGGGCAACCTCGAGGAGTTTGGCCTCCGGCTCGAGCATGGTGATGTGGCCTTCGCACCCTTCCTCGGTTCCGAGGTATTCCATGATCTCGAGGGCGGACTCACCGGTCCCGGCGCCAACGTCCAGGACTCTGCTGTTCCGTTGGACTCCCACACGGCCGGTGAAGGTCTTGATGATCTCTCGTGAGACGGGAAGCTCGGCGAACGGATCGTAATCGACCACGTGTTCAGTGGCGTGGGGCATCGTGCCTAAGGCCTTTGCAAGATGGTATATACAGAAACAAGCCCCAAAACGCCCCAACTGTGGGACGCACCAGGAACAATCAAAGCTCTGCAGGTATACCGCAATCTACCACGGATGTCAGGACTCAGCGAGGGGCCCCGGGCTGTGAGATTTGGAGTCCGGATCCCGGACATGGTCACCGGTCAAGGCGGCGATCCAATTCCGGCGCATTCCCTCCAATCCAGGGCGTTCTAGCGGCGAGTCGGCAAACAGGGCCTCGAACAGGGGCTCGTCCATGCCCTCGAAGAAGTCGGCACGGCCCGCATGCTGCCAGACGGGCCTGGGCGTGAACTCCGGGCGGGCTGATGGCCGACTGAACTTCTCGTTCCAGGGGCAGACATCGTTGCAGATATCACAACCAAAGGCCCAACCCTGAAAATCGGCCACGAATTCGGGCGGAATAGGGCCTTTGTGCTCGATCGTGAGGTAGGAAATACAGCGGGTGGCGTCGAGGACTCTGGGGGCGACGAAGGCCTGCGTGGGGCAGGCATCCAGGCACCTGGTACAGGAGCCACAGTGATCCACGGTCATGGGCCGGTCCTGGTCGAGCGCCAGGTCGGTGAAGATCGTTGCCAGGACGAAATAGGACCCCGCTCTTGGGTCGATCAACATGGTGTTCTTGCCGATCCAGCCAAGCCCGGCCCGCTGGGCGAGCTCTTTCTCCGGGACGGGTCCAGCGTCGACGTAGACTCGTGCCGTTTTGGCACCATTCTCCAGGAGCCAATCAGCTAACTCGTTCATTTTGTTACGAGTAGCGACATGGTAGTCCATGCCACCAGCGTACCGGGCAACGAAAGGCCTTTCTGACCGAGGCGCTTCTTCGTAGTAGTAGCTATCACAAATAACAACGACTGATCGTGCTTCTGGGACTATGGCCGAGGGATCCTTGCGGCGCCTGGCCTGTCGGTGGAGATAGCGCATGGTCCCGGCGTAGCCCTTTGCAAGCCACTCATCCAGCTCGACACCGTGGGCCACCGACGAGGTGCCGGTGATGCCGCAGCCCAGAAAGCCGAGTTCTCCAGCCTTGGTTTTGATTCGATCCTCGAGGCGCATAGCTCAAACTTCCAAGCGTGAGGGGGTTGGCCGCTTCCCATCCGGGAGAGGCATGCTACAATCGATAGGGCCCGCCCGCGTCCACGCTACCCAATTCCCGGACGTCCCAGGCTGGACGGCCGTCTCACACGAGGCATCATGACCACACCTGCCGCTACTCGCATCGAAGTCGATTCCATGGGTGAGATCGAGGTTCCCGCCGATCGGTACTGGGGGGCCCAGACAGCTCGATCACTCATACACTTCTCGATCGGCGACGACCGCATGCCCCTCGAGGTCATCCATGGGTTCGGGGTCCTCAAGAAGGCGGCTGCCCTGATCAATGCTGAACTCGGGGCCCTGGACGAGACCCGGTCCGAACTGATCGTTCGCGCGGCGGACGAGGTCGCCAGGGGCGCGCTGGATGATCATTTCCCCCTGCGGGTCTGGCAAACCGGCAGCGGGACCCAGTCCAACATGAACGCCAACGAGGTCATCGCCAACCGTGCCATCGAATGTGCCGGTGGGGTCCTGGGGAGCAAGGACCCCATTCATCCCAACGATCACGTCAACATGTCGCAGTCGTCGAACGACACCTTCCCCACGGCGATGCACATCGGAGCGACGGGCGTGTTGCACGATCGGCTGATTCCGGCCGTGCAAGAGTTGCGGGACGCACTGGCGGTGAAGGCGGCCGAGTTCGACGACATTGTGAAGATTGGCAGAACCCATTTGCAGGACGCGGTGCCGCTGACGCTGGGCCAGGAGTTCTCCGGGTACGTGACGCAACTGAATGACGCCATCACCAATATCGAAACCACCATGCCGGGCATGTTTCAACTGGCGATCGGGGGCACGGCGGTGGGGACGGGGCTCAACGCTCCCTTGGGCTTTGGCGAACGGTGCGCCGACAAGATTGCCGAGCTGACCGGTCTGCCGTTCACCTCGGCGCCCAACAAATTCGCCGCCCTGGCCGCGCACGACGCCTTGGTGATGATGTCCGGCGCGCTTCGGACCCTGGCAGGCGCCCTGATGAAGATCGCCAACGATCTGCGCTGGGCCGGGTCCGGGCCCAGGAGCGGCCTGGGCGAATTGCTGCTGCCGGCCAACGAGCCCGGATCCTCGATCATGCCGGGGAAGGTCAATCCGACGCAGTGTGAAGCGTTGACCATGGTCGCTGTGCAGGTCATGGGCAACGACGCCGCCATCGGCTTTGCAGGGTCGCAAGGCAACTTCGAACTCAACGTGTTCAAGCCCGTCATGGTGTACAACCTGATCCACTCGTCCGTCCTGCTGGCGGATGCCTGTGTCGACTTCCGCCGGTTTCTGGTGGAGGGCCTGGCTCCGAACCTCAAGCGCATCGATGAACACGTCGCCAACTCGCTGATGTTGGTCACCGCGCTTGCGCCGAGCATCGGGTACGACAAGGCCGCGGAGATTGCCAAGAAGGCCCAAAAGGAAGAGACGACGCTCAAGGCGGCGGCCGCGGCCCTGGGCTACTTGACGGAGGCGGAGTTCGACGCGGCGGTGGTGCCGGCGCGGATGGCCAAGCCACACGGGTCCTAGCAGAAGGTTGCCCAGCGCCTAGGCGTCGGGGGACGGTCAGACCCAGCGACAGTTCCGGGCCCCACGTTATTCCCCTGGGGCGTGCCTCTCCTATATTGGCCATGCGTTCCCTTCAACACGCCGCTCCTGGCAGAGGCCGTCCATGTCCAAGTTCCTCCTGGATCAGGAGAAGATCGCTCGGCTGTTCCTGATTCTTCTCGCGCTCGGCATTTCGTATCTCTTCTACGCGATGATCAAGGGCTTTCTGGTTGCTCTGTTCTTCGCGGCGGTCTTCAGCGGCTTGTCGTATCCAATCTTCATGCGGCTCACACGGTGGCTTCGAGGCCGCAGGCGGGTCGCGTCCGTGGCGACGGTCCTCCTCGTGCTCCTGGTCATCATCCTCCCCATGATCGGCCTGGTCGGTATCATCACGGCAGAAGCGTTGGACGTGACTGAGCGGGTGCGACCGTGGGTGGAGTACCAGATCCAGAACCCCGACGAACTGGACCGGTTGCTCCAAAGGATGCCGTTTATCGATCAGGTGGCCCCTTACAAGGCCCAGGTGTCCGCCAAGCTGGCGGAGTTCGCGGCCCGGCTCGGTACTTTCATCGTCAACGCGGCGGCCGCGACCGGGCGGGGAACGGCCGTGTTCTTCTTCCAGCTGTTCATCATGCTGTACGCCATGTTCTTCTTCCTGCTCGACGGCCCCCGCTTGCTGAACAAGATCCTCTACTACGTGCCGCTGACCTCCGCGGACGAGAACCGCATGGTAGCCCGCTTCCTGTCGGTCACCAGAGCCACGCTGAAAGGAACCCTGGTCATCGGTATCATCCAGGGCGCCCTGGGCGGCCTGTCGTTCTGGGTGGTCGGCATCGAAGGCGCGGTCTTCTGGGCCACGATCATGGCGGTCATGTCGATCATCCCCGGCGTGGGGACGGGGTTGGTGTGGGTTCCCGCCGTGATCTACCTGTTCGCCGCCGGCCAGACCGGCCCGGCCATCGGGCTGACCGTATGGAATGCCGCTGTCGTGGGAAGTGTCGACAACGTGCTGCGTCCCTGGCTGGTGGGAAAGGACACCCAGATGCCCGACTTGCTGGTGTTGCTCGGAACGCTGGGGGGCATCGTGCTGTTCGGAGCCTCGGGCATCGTGATCGGTCCGGTGATCGCCGCACTGTTCGTGACGGTCTGGGAGATCTATGGGGAAACCTACCGGGAGATACTGCCGGAGCGTTCGTAACTGGCCGGTGCCACTCGGAGACGGCGTTATCGGATGGGTGCCGCCTGTTATGGGTCACGGACGCTCGGACGATGATCAGTAACTACCGGTCATGTTACACACCGGCTCTCGTCACAAGGCCAGAAGGCTCCGTGAGCGCCTGGCCAGGTTCGGCACCTCCGCCTGCCGCCTCGCGGCCAGTCTCCCCACCTCCTCGATGGGACCGTCCATCGCCCGCCAGCTGGCACGGGCCGCCACCGCGCCCGCCGCGATCGTGTCCCGCTCACCGGAGTCTCGAGTACCCTCCGCCCGCGCGTCCCAACTCTGCCTCAAGGAGCTGAGGGAGGCGCTCACCTGGCTGGAACTGGTTTGTGCCCTGCGCCTGGTCCGTCCGGCCAAGGTCAGTCAGCTGCTTCGAGAGACCCACCACCTGATTGCGCTGTTCGAGGCTACCGTGAACGACCACGGGTAATCGTATTGTGGCAACCCCGTAGGTCTCAGTCCCTGCTCCCCCGTATCAGGGTCCTCGGTCCGCCGCTTGACATGGGGAAGGTATTTCATAGGTTGGTAACCATATGGTTACCAATAATGGAAGACTCGACCTGACCTTCGCAGCCCTGGCTGACCCTATCAGAAGGTCAATTCTTGATCGTTTGGTCCATGGAGAGGCGACCGTGGGCCAGCTCGCCAGGCCGTACCGCGTGTCACGCCCCGCCATTTCCAAGCACCTGAGGGTCCTCGAGCGCGCCGGACTGGTGATCAGGACACGCGACGGCCGGGTCAGCCGTTGCGGCCTTGACGCCGGGCCCATGAAGGAGGCTTCGGACTGGGTCGAGCGCTACCGCCAATTCTGGGAGGGGAACCTGGATCGCTTGGTCCAATATTTTGAACAGGAAGCCGGCGAGACATCGCCCAGTGGAGACGACACCGTGAATAGAGGAGATGAATCATGAGCACCCAGACCGAGACCGTTCTCAAGTTGACCAGGGTCATCCCGGCCGCGGTGGAGGACGTATTCGCCGCCTGGACCGATCCGGCGAAGATGGCCCACTGGTGCGCGCCGGAAGGTGCGGAATGCGCCAACGTGGAGGTCGACCTCGTGGTAGGCGGCCGCTATCACATCCACATGAAGAGCCCCGAAGGGGAACACAACGCCCGTGGTATCTACCGGGAGATCAATGCTCCCAGCCGGTTGGCCTACACCTGGCGTTGGGACGAGAAGGAGCACGACTGCGGGGACACCCTGGTCACCGTCGAGTTCAACGACCTCGGTGGATCGACGGAGGTGGTTCTCACCCACGAGGGCTTCCCCAACGGCGAGGCCAAGGAAGGCCACAATCAGGGTTGGACCAGTTGTCTGGGGCGTCTCGTCGCGATGTTCGAGTAGGCCTCGGGTCATTGCCAGAGGCGAGTACGGAACGGGGAGCCGAGGCAGGGATCCCCGTTCTGTTGCTGCTGGCTCAGAGGACTCGCCACCAGGCCTACGACGTCGCGGACCCCGGCCGCACATTCGACTCAGTGCCGTGGCGACATGGACCCAGGCCGATGGCCCATGCCGGACGCCCGCTTGAGAAGCTGGCGATCGGCGGCGACATTGGGGGGTATTGGTCTCCTCAACGCCGTTACGGAGTCATCATGCGCCGCCTCATCACCCTTCTCGCGTTGTGCCTCATCGTTGCTCCCGTCGCTCTGGCCCAGGACGATTCTCACGCTGAGCGTGTCGTCATCCGGCGGACCGCGTACGGGGTGCCGCACATCCTGGCCCAGGACCTGGCCTCTCTGGGGTACGGGCTGGCCTGGGTTCAGCTGGAGGACTACGGCACCGCGGTGGTGGTCAACTTTCTGCGGGCCCGTGGCGAGCTGGCAGAATACTTCGGCCGGGACTCCCTGGAGAGCGACTTCGAGTTCAAGCGGACCTACCGGCAGATGCAGCAGACCTACGACCAGTTGCACCCAGACACGCGGGCGTTGTTCGAGGGCTTCGCCGCCGCCACCAACGATTTCGTAGCCCTCCACCCGGAGGTCTACGGCGAGTGGCCGCTGCCGCGGTTCAGCGGCCGGGACGCCGCGTCACTCTGGGTCGATGAAGAGGTGTTCCCGGCCATGCGCCGTTTCACCCGAGCGCTGGACCGGCGCCGGGCCGAGGCGGATTCCCTCCGACGCCTGGGGGCAGGGTCCAACGCCTGGGCCTTCGCACCGAGCCGGACGACGTCCGGCAATGCCATCCTCCTCAGGAATCCCCATCTCAACTGGCGAGCCGGGTACTACGAGGCCCACATCACGGTTCCCGGGGTCATCAACTTCTACGGCGACTTCCGCATCGGCTACCCGCTCTATTTCAACGGCGGCTTCAACGACCATCTCGGCTGGGCCACGACCAACAACAACCCTGATCTGGACGAGGTGTACGCTCTCGACGTTGACCCTGATTATCCGGACCACGTGCTGTTCGACGGCGGGTCCCTGCCGCTCACCCGAACCCTCGTCACGGTCCACTGGAAGAACGGCCCCGGCCTGGCGAGCGAGACGCGGGAATTCTGGGAGACGCCGATCGGGCCCGTGGCGGAGCGGGGCGAGGGCAAGGTCTACGTCCTCAAGTCCAGCGGGTGGGGTCAATTCCGCAAGGCCGAGCAGTTCCTGCGCATGATGCAGGCGACGAACCTGGAGGAGTGGAAGGCCGCCATGCGGATGCAGGCCCACACGGAATCGAATCACACGTACGCGGACCGCCACGGGAACGTGTTCTACGTCTGGAACGCAGCCCAGCCGGAGTTTCCCCACGCCCCCGGGTACGACACGACCGCCGTTCCGGCCACTGGGACGTCCGACGTCTGGACCACGATCACGCCATGGGATTCACTCCCGCAGGTGCACAATCCATCGAGCGGTTACCTGCAGAACGCCAACGACCCGTTCCACTTCACCAATCTGGACGACGTCATCGATTCGACACGGTTCCCGCCGCCGTTTTCACAGCCCGATCTGCGACTGCGCTCGCAACTGAGCCTGAACCTGGCTACCAGCCAGGAACGGGTCAGCCTCGAAAACGTGCTGCAATTGAAGATGTCCTACCGGATGATGGCCGCCGACCGCTGGAAGGTGGATTTGATCGCGGCGGTACAGGCCACCGATCCCGAGGGTGAGGTGGCCGAAGCGCTGAACATCCTGGCACGCTGGGACAACACCGTGGCGCCCGACGCTCGCGGCGCCGTGCTGTTCGGCATGTGGTACCTCGGCTACGTGTCGGCCGATTCGGGCGATACGCGCGGGTACAACGATCGATGGAAGACCATGTGGGGCCGGCCATGGACCGCGGCCGAACCGCTGACCACGCCGTCCGGCTTCGACGAGGAGCGGGCGGTGCGCATCTTCAGGACCGCCGTGGAGGAGACCAGAGCCGCCTTCGGGTCGCTCGACATCCCCTGGGGCGAGGTGCACCGACTCCGGCTCGGCGACCTCGACCTTCCCATTGGCGGTTGTTCGGGAGGATTCGGCTGCTTTCGGGTGTTGTGGTTCAGCGACGCCGACGACGGCAAACAGGTGGTAAGAGGGGGGGATGGCTGGGTGATCGCCGTGGAGTTCACTCCAGACGGGCCGCGGGCGTTCTCGGTGCTGGCCTACGGCCAGAGCAACGATCCGGCCTCTCCGCACCACACGGATCAGGCGGAGATGTTCGTGCGCGGTGAGTTCAAGGCCGTGCGGTTCAGCGAGGCGGCGATTGCCGGCGGGCTGGTGCGGGAGTACCGGCCCGGCCGTTAGGGCGGACCCGGAGAGAAGATCTCCCCGAAGTCCCGGGCCATCGAGACGATGACCCAGCCGCGCTCGGCCGCTCCGTCGAGGCCCCGGTCCAGTCGGCCGATATGGGAGTCCCGATCGTAGGCCCACTCGCGTTCGGCATCATCATGGTGCAGCAGCAACCCCAGGCGGGCGCCTTGGCCGGCGGTGGTGTATTCCAGCATCTGGAAATCGCCGTCGGAATTCCCGAACGCCAGGATTGGCCTCCGGCCGATGTGCAGGTTGATGTTGACCGGCTTGCCCTCCTTGTCGTCGAGACTTCCGAGCTTCGGGAGTTTGACCAACACCGGACCCATGGCCTCGACCCGATACTCGACTGCAGTGCTGCTGCCGATGACCCGTTCCGGCGGCACGCCGTACGCGTCCTGGGAAAAGGTGCGCAGGAACTCGATGCCGCCTCCGGAAACGATCCAGACCTGAAAGCCGTTGGCACGGAGGTAGTCGAGCAATTCGACCATCGGTTGGTACGTCAGGTCGCGGTAGCGACGCTCGAGGTGCGGGTGACGGGTCGAGTCGATCCAGGCCCGGGCTGACGTGCGGAAGTCGGTAATCGTCATGCCGGCGTGTGTGGCACCGATGATGGCCATGAGCTCGGGCATGCCGAAGGAGGCCATGGCCTCCCGATCGTCTTCGATGACGGCACGAAACGGCTCGGTGGAGGCCCACTCCGGGTGTTCGGGCGCCAGGGCCCGGACCCGGTCCAGCGCATACGCGAGTTGGAAGTACATCGGCTGCTCGGCCCACAGGGTGCCGTCGTTGTCGAACACCGCCACCCGCTCCATCGGGGCACGGTAGTCGCCGTGGGCTGGGTCGGTCACCCGTTCAACGAAGCTGACGATCGCCGACTTGGTGGGGCCGTCCCTCCATGATGGCAGTGGGGTGGCCCCGGGGTCCGGCTGACACGCCAGCCCCGCCAGGAGGGCTGTGACCGTGAGCATGGTCGCTTTCAACAACGGCTTTGCCATCGGCACGGTGGACTCGATTCTCTCTGGTGTGAAAAAAGCCGAGCCACCAACGGCAGCCCGGCTTTCTCAATGTCGCCCTCAACTACTGTCTGGCGCTGCCTGCCTTCATCGACTCCAGCACCTGGTCAATCGAGAAACTGGCGGGGGTTTGCCGCGGTGGGAATTCTTGGAACGTCGCAAGGAAGTTACCCACGAGCACTTGGGCAGGTACGAGCAAGTAGGTACGATCGATCCGCCAGCGGGGATAGCCAATGCTTTCGTGATCGGCTCGCTCGAAGGGGTCTGCCCGAAGGTCGTAGATCTTGGGTAGCCGCAGGAAGACGAACGGCTCCTGCCACACCTCGAACCCATGGGACCGCTGCTCGGCAAATACGATTTTCCACTTGTTGTAGCGCAAATTCAGTAAATCGCCAGTGTCCGAGAAATAGAAAAATTCTCGGCGTGGGCTCTGTTCGACATCACCCCGCAAGTAGGGAAGGAAATTATAACCGTCCAGATGGACCTTGAAATTCTTGTCTCCTACCTGATGGCCGGCAAGCAGTTTTTCTTTTATGTCGGGATCACCGGCGGCCGCCACCAGGGTCGGCATCCAGTCGAGTTGTGAAATCATGTCGTTGGAGACGGTCCCGGGTTCGATGACGCCCGGCCAGCGAACCAACATTGGCACCCGATAACCGCCCTCCCAGTTGTCATTCTTCTCGCCCTTGAATTGCGTCGTCCCGCCGTCGGGCCAGGAGAACACCTCGGCGCCATTGTCGGTCGAGTAGATCACGATGGTGTTGTCGGCGATGCCCAGTGCATCGAGCTTGTCGAGCAGTTGACCTACGTGGCCATCGTGCTCCACCATTCCGTCGGCGTAGACCCCGTGGCCCGTGGCACCTTTTGATTCCGGCTTGAGGTGCGTCCAGATGTGCATTCGAGTCGAATTCCACCATAGGAAGAACGGGGTTCCGGCTGCATGAGACTGGTCCATGAAGCCGAGGGCTGCGGCCAGAGTTTCTTCGTCCACCGTCTCCATTCGTTTGCGGGTCAGCGGGCCCGTGTCCTCGATCCGGCCGTCGGCGTAGCTATGGATTACCCCACGGGGGCCAAAAGCTTCCTTGAAAGTGCGGCCGTCGGCCAAGATCACATCTGCCGGGTAATCCTCGTTCTCTGGTTCTTCCTCGGCATTCAGGTGATACAGGTTGCCGAAGAATTCGTCGAACCCATGATTGGAGGGCAACATGTCGTCCCGGTCACCCAGGTGATTCTTGCCGAACTGGCCGGTGGCGTAGCCATGCGGCTTCAGCAACTCGGCGATGGTGGGGTCTTCCGGTTGCTGGCCCAGATCCGCCCCCGGAAGTCCGACTTTGGTGAGACCGGTCCGGAACGGGCTTTGTCCGAGAATGAAGGCCGAGCGTCCGGCGGTACAACTCTGTTCGCCGTAGGAATCGGTGAACAACACTCCTCCGTCGGCAATACGATCGATGTTGGGCGTGCGATAGCCCATCATGCCGCGATTGTAGGCACTGACGTTGAACTGGCCGATGTCGTCGCCCCAGATGACGAGGATGTTGGGCTTGTCCTGAGCCGCCAGGCTACTGGCAAAGCAAGTGATCAGGGCCAAGAGGCTAGCCCCTAGCCTGTGTCTGGTGAACATGTGCTGCACTCCTTTGGGGTCAACATGAGATTGCGGTAGAACCGGACTCGGTACCGGGTCGGGTAGGTGTTGATCTACTTCGACAACTCAGACAAAGCAAGTCCCGTTTGTGTTGCTATGAGGCCTGGACGTCAGTGTGCTTGGCGCAACCGGGTTCAGTGGCGCAAGAGGGTCACGAGCCGTCCGTTGAGCGCCTGGACTGGCCGGTTGTTCACCGGCATACGTGAGCGAAGGGCTTCGATCTGATCGGGGGACGCCTCGATCGGCTCCGGGAACACGACCCATCGCACCCCCTCGGTACAGGGGGGTGTGGTCAGCGAACCGCTGTACCTGAAGCGCGAGGAGTCAGCCGAGAAGGGGATGAATGCGTGTACGTCGATGGTGATGCCTGGCCGCACGACCTCGTCATCGTCCTCGGGTAGGTTGGCAATCAGGTTGGCGATTTCGGGGTGCGCTTCCCCTGCGGTGACGAATACGCCCATGACCGCTAACGCCCCGTATTCGGACGAATGGACGAAGTGAATCTCCATCGGAAATGCTTCACCACGGAGTCGGTGTTCACTGGGGCTGTGGAAATGAAACTGAACCAGGTCGAGTGAGAGGTCGTTCAAGTCGATGTGTAAGCCGCCAGCATCGACCTGGATGGTGTGGCCATTGTCGAGGAGGTCCGTCACCTGCGTCGTGCGCCGCACCACCATGTCGATCGTGCCGTACACGCGGCTCAATCCGCCCGCGACGATTTCGCCCTCGGCCACGGCGAAGAGATCGATGGGGGACTGGTTTCGCCCCGCCCCGCAGGTCGCGTAGGCCGGATCGAGTTGGGCCCAGCGATCTGGCCCGTCGCTCGTTTCATAACTCCAGTGGACCGGCCGTGGACCGTCCGATTCGGGTTGTTGAGACGACGGCGAACAGGCGATTGTCAGCAGCGCGGCGAGATACGGAAGGGGGCCCTCGAACGACCGCACGAACAAGCTGTTCCCGGGTTGCACGGGCATCTTCATGCCGGCCGCACGACCATGAACCACAGAGTCCCCAAAGCCGATAGCGTGGAGATCGAACCGAACACCGTCCACCGCCGAGCGAGCGTCCAGTAGTCGTCGGGGATGTCTCCCCCGTCAGCGAACTGCCGCGCCAGCCGTGATTGACGCCTCTGGGTCGGGAGCAACACCGCAAACCACAGGATGCCCGACACGCCGAACAGTCCCGCGCCCCACATGACCCACGTCGCGTGAAACAGCGCCCGACCGCCGGCCATCGCCATGTAGACTCCAGTCGCCAATACGAAGATGGCGCCCGGGCCGGTAAAGTATCGATCCGTCTTGCCGACCAGTTGCTGCGCGTAGGCGATCACTCTGGGGTCCGTCGTGCGATTGGCCAACGTCATCCACACGGCGGTGACGATGATGTTGCCGAGAAAAAGGACGGCGCCGAGAATGTGGAGGAGCTTGATGTAGGCGTACATTGCCATTCCTACAGCCCCATGGTCGTCCGGCGCCACTGCGCAAACCCGATGACATCCTCGACCGGCGGTACCGCCCGCTCGTCGGCGTAGGCCGTGTACATGCGCCAGCGCAGGTATTGCTGGTCGGGGAGCGGGAGAAACGGGAAGCGCCCCAACCACCCGCGGCAGCGAAAGGCCCACGCCGTCTTGACCAGGTCCAGAGCCAGGCGGGGGTTGACCAGGGCCCGGAGGGCCAGGCGGGTGGTCAGACCGGCCCAACCGTAGGCGGGAGGTGCGTAGGGCATGGCCCAAAGATGGCCCGGCCGGTCTGGGGGCGGTAGGCCGGTCGACGGAGCCGTCCACGGACCGGGTGGTGAGCTGCGGGGCTTCCCTGGGTATCTTTCCTTCATGCCAACACACATCTGGAGCAGGGCCGCCCTGGCCCTCGTCGCCCTGTGCCCCGCCCTGGCGGCGCAGGAGATCGAGCAGGACATCCTCGACACCGCGTACGTCGCCGGGGAGTACCGGGTCTTCACGGGCGCCGGACAGCCGGCGACGCTCGAAGACGTGGTGGCCGCCATGGGCGCCAGCGAGGTGGTCTTCGTCGGCGAGACGCACGACGACCCCACGGGCCATGCGCTCGAGCTCGAATTGCTAAGCCGGGCTCATCTGGTGTACGGCTCGTCGCGTCCGCTGGCGCTGTCCCTCGAGTTCTTCCAGCGCGACGTGCAGCCGATCCTCGACGAGTACCTGGCCGACGTCATCACCGAGAAGGCGTTCCTGGACGACGGCCGCCCCTGGCCGCGGTACGACAGCGATTACCGTTCCCTGATCGAACACGCCAAGTCCAACCAGGTGCCAGTCATCGCGGCGAACGCGCCACGTCGATACGCCAACAGGGTTGGGCGACTGGGACGTGCCAGTCTGGATGATCTGGGCGCCGGAGCCCGTGCCACGCTCGCGCCCCTGCCGTACGGCGAAGCCTCGGCGGCGTATCGTGACCAGTGGATTCAGACCATCATGGCCGTGATGGAAGAAGAGCAGATGAAGTGCGGCAAACCCATCGTCGATACGACCGCGGCAGATACGGGCGCGGCCCACGGCGGTCATCAGTCGGCCCATGCCAACATGGGCAACCAACTGGACAGCCAGGTCTTATGGGATGCCACCATGGCCTACTGGGTCAATGACCACCTGGTGCGTGCTCCTGACGCGCTCGTACTCCACATGGTGGGCTCGTTCCACGTCGCTCGAGGTACGGGTATTCCCGAGCAGCTGGAGCGCTACCGCCCGGGCACGCGGTCGATGATCGTCATGCTGCGTCCCGTCGCGGACGTGGAGACCTTCGAACCCGCTCCGAGCGGGGTGTGGGGCGATTTCGTCATTCAAACCGATGAGTCGCGCACCCTGCAAGCCATCGAGTGCCGAGTCACCGAGTAACGCTGGTCACCTCGTTGTCCACGTGCCGTCCCGACTGACCTAGGATCTCCATGTCCGACGAAACCTCGCTCTCCAAGTACTATCGCCAGTTTCCTCCCCACGGACGCCCCACCGAGGATGAGGTCCTGTTCGAGAGCCCCGAGCTGCTCGAACGACCTGACGCGCTCCGGAAGACCGACCCGTGGCGAGTGCTCCGCATCATGGGCGAATTCGTCGAGGGATTCGATACCCTGGGAGACGTGTTTGACGGGGTCTCGGTCTTCGGCTCGGCCCGGACCCGGGAGCCCGACGCAGACTACCAGGCCGCGCGTGAGGTCGGCCGTCTCCTGGCCGCGGAAGGGGTGCCTGTCATCACCGGCGGGGGGCCGGGTATCATGGAGGCCGCCAACCGTGGGTGTCACGAGGCCGGCGGCCTCTCCATCGGCTGCAGCATCGAGTTGCCGTTCGAACAGGGGGCCAACGCCTATCTGTCCCGCAACGTCAACTTCCGGTTCTTCTTCGTTCGCAAGACCATGTTCGTCAAGTACGCCGCCGCGTTCGTGGTCTTTCCCGGCGGCTTCGGCACGTTGGACGAACTGTTCGAGGCACTGACCCTGATCCAGACCGGGAAGGTCAAGGACTTTCCTGTCGTGTTGTTCGGCTCCGCCTACTGGGAGGGCCTGGTCGGCTGGCTCCGCGACACGGTAGCCCAGGTCGGCAAGATCGATGAGGACGACCTGCTGCGCTTCCACCTTACCGACGATCCCGCCGAGGCCGTGGACCACGTCATTCGGGCCCGTGGGGTCCGGGCGATCCACAAACTCGAACGGGATACCGGGGACTGACTCGAGCGGTTCCAGGGATCCCAGCGTGCATCACAGCATGCGCCACTTCGATTCCACGGGCTTGGTCATCTTGAATGTGGTGTAGCGCCGGCATGCAAAGTAGAGCGGCACCATCCCAACCAACCACACCAGGTAGATCATGCCGTACCCGGTCCCATGCCGGAACGGCAGGCCGATCAGCATGAACAGCCAGATGTGTGCGATGTAGAAAAACATCGGAGATCGGCCATAGACGTCGAGGATGTTCCGTGCCCTGGCCGGCAGAAAGGTGAGCGCGGCCAGGATGATCAGATTGGTCCCCAGGGTCAGCGCCAGGAACGTCAGAGACGGAGGGTACTTGGTGACATTGAGGAAATCGATCACGCTCGGGCCGGGCACGGCGTGGAGGTTGCCGAAGCCATCGTTGGCTCGCAGGGCCAGGAACACTCCCAGGAGGACGACCCCCAAGATCAGACTCAGGCGCACGACCCGATTCGGGGTGGGGGACCTCCGCACCAGGCGACCAAACGCCATGCCGCACAGGGTGACCCCCAACCAGGGGAAAACGGCGTACACCACGAACACCATGCCGGTGATCCCGGGAATCACCCACAGCCGCACGAGGGGATTGAACTGGACGGACACGTGGGCGGCGTCGGGGGTCAGGAAGTAGCTCCCGAGCACGGCGGCCAGGCCGATGCCGAACAGGGCGGTGGTCGGCAGGCCGGTCAGCAACCCACCGATGAGCAACGACAGGCCGAGGGCCGTGAGGACGCCGAGCAGCAGGCCACCGTCGAACGTGCCTCCTGGAGCGGCGGCCGTCGGCCAGAACGCCGTGGGGTCGGCGGTGAGGAACCCGGCGATCCAGGCGGGGTTCTCGATGAACTGGTTGATCAATACCAGCAGGATCCCGCGAATGGCGAAGTACCTGGCGATCCGCCCGCCGGACCACCCCATGGCGCTCCGCGAGTCGCGGAACAACGCCATGCCCGCTCCCATGAGCAGGAAGAATCCTGGCGCACTCAGGTGGGTAATGGCCCGGGTGAAGAACGCGATGGCGCTGGGGTACTCGGGCAGGGGGATGCCCCAGAATTCGCCCGGGTGGCGTTTGGCTACGAAGAAGGCCACGTGGTCGATCGCCATGACCACCATGACGAAGCCCCGTAGCCAATCGAGTTGGGGGATGCGCCCGGTTATGGGGGGCGCAGGGTCAGGGTGGTGTGGTGCTGTTGCCGGGGCAGCGGTCATCGGGTATGGCTCCCTGATGGGGTAGGTCCGACACAACTTATCACCTTCACGCCGACTCGCTCCACCACCCGCCGAGGGCCGTCTTACCGGCCGCGCCAATGCGGCTATCTTGTGAAGTCTTCCCCCGCCGGAGTGCGCGCATGACCAAGCGGTCCCATGCCTACCTCAAGGGTGGCCGGATCGACCCCCAGGGCATCACGGGACAGGAAACGGCCGCCGACTTGGTGGATGCTGCGTTCCTGGCCTACAACGGCGGCCGGCTGCGTGAAGGATGCCGGCTGTTCGTCGAACAGATGCTCGACCCGGATGTCACGGTCGCTTTCAGCCTGACCGGTGCCATGACGCCGGCCGGTCTCGGCATGAGCAGTCTGATCCCCTTGATGGAGGCAGGCTTCGTCGACTGGATCGTTTCGACGGGCGCCAACCTGTACCATGACTGCCACTTCGGGTTGGGGCTGGCGCTCCATCAAGGGTCGCCCTTCGTCGATGACGTGGAGTTGCACGACCACGGGGTGGTCCGGATCTACGACATCCTCTTCGACTACGACGTGCTGTTGTCGACGGATGATTTCACCAGGCAGGTGTCGGCCCAACCCGAATTTCAGCGGGCCATGAGTTCAGCCGAATACCACTACCTCCTTGGCGGCTATGTCCGCGAGCGCGAGCGCGCGCTGGGCCTGTCACGGCGCTCCGTCCTGAGCGCCGCGCACGAACTGGAGGTGCCGATCTACACCAGTTCCCCAGGGGACAGTTCGTTGGGAATGAACGTCGCCGAGTTGGCGCTGGGTGGTAATCAGATGGCCTTCGACGTGACGGCGGACGTCAACGAGACCGCGGCCATCGTGCTGGCGGCCAAACGCTCGGACGGGGGAGGGCGCCACGCGGCCGTCATGATCGGCGGTGGCAGTCCCAAGAATTTCCTGCTGCAGACGGAACCGCAGATTCAGGAAGTGCTCGGGATCGACGAAAAGGGCCACGACTATTTCTTCCAGATGACCGACGCCCGCCCCGACACCGGTGGGCTGTCAGGGGCGACACCGGCGGAAGCCGTCAGTTGGGGCAAGGTCGATCCCGACAAGCTCCCGGATTCGGTGGTCGCCTATGTGGACTCCACCATCGGTCTTCCCCTGCTCACGGCCTATGCCTTGAACCGGCACCAGCCCCGACCCCCGCGTCGGTTGTATCGTCAGCGCGCGACCATGATGGATCTCCTTCGGAAGGAGTATGAGCGCGCCGTCGATGGTCGGGACGCCAGAGCCGCCACGGCCACGTCTTCCCTGGAGGGCGGTGGCTGATCGGATGCGGACGCCCACGCCACCCAGTTCCGGCTACAGTGCTTACGCGCTCGGTCTGTTGGCGCTCATCAATCTCCTCAATTACCTCGACCGCAACGTCATCTTTGCGCTGTTCGAGCCCATCAAGCACGATCTCCTGCTGACCGACGCCCAGCTTGGCTGGTTGGGATCCGCCTACATCCTGGTCTTCTCTATTGCTGCGCTTCCCTTCGGGGTGCTGAGCGATCTCCGGTCCCGGCGCGCCGTCATCTCCGGTGGCGTGGCCGTGTGGAGTACCTTCACCCTGTTGAGCGGACTGGTGCGGAGCTTCTGGGGCCTGTTTGCCTGCCGGGCCATGGTGGGCATCGGCGAGTCTGCTTACGGGCCCGCCTCACAGTCGCTGGTGGCCGATTTCTATCCGCGCCGCGGCCGGGCCATGGCCATGGCCATCCTGATGTCGGGCGTTGCGCTGGGAGGGGTGCTTGGCATCTACCTCGGCGGGCTGCTCGAAGCCGTCTATGGCTGGCGGGTAGCGTTCATGGCGGTCGGGGCGCCCGGTTTTCTCCTGGCGTTCCTGGCAGCGCGCCTGCGCGACCCCACCCGAGTCGTCGATCGCATCCCCGTCATGCAGTCTCTCCGCGCCCTCGGCATCGGCGCCAACACCGTGCTTCGCCAGTTTCTCCCCCTGATGGTCATGAGTGGCATGGGGGCCCTCGTCGCTTTCTGGTTGGCACGCGTCCGTCAGGCCGACGCCACGTTGGACATCGCCGTCCTCGCGGCGTTCATCGCGGGAGGCATGACGCTGACCATCGTCCGTTGGGTCCGCCACATCCGCGCGGATCAGATCGACGCCACGCCGTTCGGGGGGGGCGTCGGCGAAGCCCTCGGCGAGATGATCGGAGCCCTGCGCTTCGTGCTGCGCACACCGACGCTCGTCTACCTGTTCGTGGGCGGGGCCCTGTTCTCGTTCGGGGTCAACGGCCTGATCGGGTGGGCCCCGACCTTCCTGTCGCGTGAGTTGGCCCTGAGTCCGTCGCAGGCCGCCAAGCTGCTTGGCGTGTCGGGATTCGTGGCCGGCACCGGCGGTACGCTGTTCGGCGGCTTCCTGGCCGACTGGCTCAACCGGTACACCCGACGAGGCCGTATCCTGACGGCGTCCACCGGGCTGATCGTCGGTGGGGTGCTGGCGATGTGGCTGCTGCAGATTCGCGATCTCGATCTGTTCGTTCCGGTGTTCCTGATGTCGTTCTTCTTCATGACCTGGTTCAACGGTCCCATGGCGGCCGCCATCTTCGACGTCGTACCGGCGCGTATCGGCGCGACCGTCATGGGCGCCTACCTCCTGTTCATCCATCTGGCCGGTGACGCCATCTCGTTTCCGCTCATCGGTTACCTGTCCGACGCATTCGGCATCAACGTCGCCATTCTGATTCTGCCGGTCGCGACCATGGCGGGCGGTGCCGTGGTCGCGGCCGGGGCCATTCCGGCGCTGCACGACATGGCCAGGGCAGCGACCCGAGTGACGGGTACCTACCGCAGCCAATAGCTGGTCCTTCGCTGGCGACACGCCGCCGGTATGTAACGGCCGTGTCGGCCCCAGCCCCGGTCGCTTCGTGGCCGCCGCTCGTGTCGCCAACCCCAAGTGCGGCTTCCGGTTACGCTCATCGCATTCCGCGATCTGCAATGCTCTTCACCGTCAGAAATTTGACAGTTGGCCGTCGAGGCGGTCGATTGGCACCATGTAACCGATTGGCGATAAAGGAGTTGGTGGTGCTGCCCCCGGTCGGCACAACTCGTGCACATTCACCAATTCGCCATGGCCAAACTGCCGTCTGTGAACCCGCTCCCCTCAGGTGGCGGGCTCGTCGTTCCGTCGAGTCCGGTGCCCGTGCTGCGCTTGCGCGGGAACATGTGGGATCCGGTGGCGCTCGACACCTGGCGCGAGGCTCTCTCCAGCCTGGTGGCGACCGAGGTCCCCCACGAACTGCTCGGACTTTGGCTCTACACCCCCGATCATCACGCGGTGCTCATCGGGCCTCCGGCCCTGGAAGCCGACCACCTGGACGTCCCGGTCCCGAGTCCGCAGGTCGACCCGAAAGACCTGTGGCAGCTCGAGGAGCGGATCCGCGTCGCCGGCTACGGCTCAGCGTTGGCCATCACGATTGCACATGGGGACCGGGACGTCGGCCTGGCGCTCTTTGCCGGACTCGACAAGGGATCCTACCAGGACGACGAGGTGGCCTTCGTGAGTGGGATTCTCGCCGGGCTTGGTCCGACGATGGCCCGCGTCGGACAACAGTGGAGTCATGATGGTGAGATCGAGGAAGATGGCGCAACGCCGCTGTATCGCCGACGGGACGAACCGGGTCGGGCGTTGCACGAACTCCGGGATTTGCTGGCCGATCTGGCCGACACCATCGCGCTGAGCGTAACACCCGCTTCGCTGGCCGAGGGGTTGTCGCATGCCCTGGCCGGGATGGTGCCGCATGACTGGCTGGAGATCCTGGTGCCCCACCCGCCCAGAATGGGCCATTACCGGTTGGCGGCGCATGACGAGGGGCCCTTGTTCGCCAGGAACGACCTGTGGTGCGACGTCGACCAATTCGACCCGGCGGCGGTGCACGATGAGGGCGTGTGCCTGGTGAGTGACACTTCCGCGCCGGGCGCGGTTCCGGCATGGCCCCTCCCGGTTGGCGGGGACAGGCACGCACGGTCGGTCGTCGGTGTCCGGCTCGGTCACCTGCGTTCGCCGGTCGGCTATTTGCTGCTTGGCTCTCAGGGGCCCGGGATGTACGGCCCAGAGGATGTCGAAGCGCTCCGGCGACTGGCACCGCTGGTGACACCCCGGGTCGAACAGTTTTCCCTCGCCGGTCAGGTACAGACCCTCAGGACCCACCTTGGCGTGTTGCGTCAGGTCCCATCGCACTTCGGGCGGATCGCCGAGTTGCTGGCGACCACCGCTCACCTGGGCGTCGCCACCCGCCTCTTCGCACAGGAGGCCAGTGGCGTCCTCCCGTTCGAGCGCCTGGAGTTTGCCTTACGCATCGGCCGGGAATCCGACGTGGTGGTGGTCAGTCCTGGTGACACCCGGGCGCTGTCGGACCTGCAGCCGGTAGACGTCTCGGGAACGGAATTGGGCAGAGTCCTGCGTTCGGAAATCACCCACACCCTGGCAGCCGCCAGCCGCACCGGTCGTCCCGACCAGGATGCGCCCAGTGCCGCTCTGGTGGTTCCTCTTCGTGTCGCCGGCCGGGTGGTGGGCACCATGACGCTGGTGGCGACCGGGTCGGACTCCTTCAGTCCAACCGACGTCGTCCTTGCCCAGCAGCTGGCCGATATCGCCGCCCCACACCTGGAGCTGGCACGTCGTGCCGCGCTGGCCAGTCCGATCGGGGCCCGACGAGTCGAACGGTAACCTGCTCTACCACCATCGAGCGCCTCAAGCCGGTACCCACGTCAGGTGCGTGCCGATCCAAGGCCCGTCCAACGTAGTGCCGCCGCCACCATCAGGATCATCCCGAACGCGACGACGATGACCGGTCCGGTCGGCAGGTCGAACTGGAACGACACCAGTAGTCCCAGCACGGACGCCGCAAGACCGGCGCTCCAGGCCAGAATGGTGAGGGGCAGCGGCCGCGACGCGAACAGAAAGGCCACGACTGCCGGAACCACGAGGAACGAGAAGACCAGCAGGACGCCTGCAATGGGCACGGAGAACGTGATGGCCACGCCGAACAGTGCATAGAACAGGAAGTCCCAGTGCTTGATGCGCCACCCTTCGTCTCGAGCGCGTTCCGGCTCCAGAGAGATCGTGAGGAACCTCCGCCGCAGGCCAAACTGTGCCAGCCCGAGGACGGCGTAGATGCCGATGAGTTGCAGAATGGTGGGCCACGTGACCCAGAGGAGGTTGCCGACCAGAATCTCCTTGATGGCCTCGCTGCCGTGCGGCACCCGGTCCGCTACCAGAATGGCGAGGGCGGCCGCCACCACATAGACGATGCCGATGATGGCCTCCTGAGGGACCCGGCCACTCTTGTCGGTACGTGTCATGGCGAACAGCAGAGCGCCAAGCGTGGTGAACGCCAACGAGTAGAGTAGCGTGGCGGGCGATTCGTGGTCGGCCCCGGTCAGGATGGCCACGGTCCCGCCCAGGGCTGCGGTCTGGGCCAAGGCCAAGTCGACGAAGATGACCTCGCGGGCGATGACGTGCAGTCCGAGGTACGCGTGCAGGGCCACGATGACGACGCAGGCAACCAACGGAGGCAGCAACAGTTCCATCATGGCGGACTCCTAGCGGTACGCCGCGGCCAGGGACGTGATCCACACATCGACCAGATCGAAGTAGTTGTCTATTCCTGGCGCCCCCTCGGTGTGCTCCGGCACGATCACCGCCGTCGCCCCGGTCCGGTCCGCCACCTGGTTGATCTGGTTTCGCGGATAGTAGTTGGCCGCGAAGATCGCCCGCACCTCACGGCGCCGCATCAGATCGATCAGATCGCGCACGTGGCCCGGGGTCGGCGGGATGCCCAGCTTGGGCTCGACATATCCCACACAGGGGATACCGAACCGCCGGCTGAAGTAGGACCACTCGCGGTGGTAACACACCATCTCCCGGTCTCGAAACACCGATGCCTGGGAGAACCATCCATCGAGGCGATCACGCAGAGGCGCGCCCTGGTACACCGTTTCATCAATGAAGGGGTACAGCCTCCGACTCGACAACAGTTGCAGGGCCGTTTCGACGGTGAGCATCTCCACCAGGTCGGGTCCGATCATCGCCTCCACGAGCCGACGCTCGAACCGTCGGGTTCGCTCCTCGAACAGTGAAGCCTCGTCCGGCGCCACCCGGGTCAGGCCGGCTAGGATGTTTCTGGCGACGAGGATGGCATTGTAGGGGTCGCTCAGCAGATGGGGGTTCCCGTAGATGTGAATGTCCCCCTGGCTGCGATCGATGGTTGTCGGGATCTCCATGAGGTCGACCCCAGCCGAGGCGGCCACGTACCCGGGACCCCCGGGGAGTACGGCGCGGTTGCCCGCCCGGTCCAGGAGGGCCGGAACCCAGAGCTCCAGATCCATGGCGGTGGTGACGAACAGGTCCGCGTCCCGGATGATGGTGACGTAGCTCGGTTTGGGCTGCACGAAATGCGCGTCCTCGTCACCGCGGGCAATGGAAGTGACCACGGCACGGTCGCCCACGATTTCTCTGGCGATGCTCCCGTAGGTGGTGAGTGTCGTGACGATGTTGATCTCTTGCCCGTGCACGGGACGAACCAGGGCGATGAGCATCACGACGACCAGGAGATATGGCGCTTTCATTTAATAGGCCTCGTGACGATGGGGTCCGAAGGCAAAGACCATCTGGACTCCCACCTGGTTGCGCGTCCCCAGCAAGTCTCCCACTTCATGGCGACCCTCGAGACGGAAGAAGACGAACTCACTTTGTTCCCACGTAATCGTGGGCACGACGGCCCATTCGGTGTCCGCCATCCCCCGGGGCGCCTCCGCCCAATCGAAGCGGGTGCTGAAGATCCAGCGACGATCGAGACGGAACTGCGCATCGGCGAACATGCCATAGCGATCGAGGGTGACGCCCTGCTCGGTGGAGTGGAACAGGTACCCTTCGGTGCGCACTGTGAAGTAGCGTCGCGCTCCCGTGCGCGGCGGCCGAATGGTCAATCGCAGGTCCGCCCCGACGATCCGGCTCTTCAGGGTCTCGGCGCTGGAGTTCGCCCCGAGCCCCGTCAGGCCGAACTGGAGGAACGTCGACGGAGACAGCTGCCAGAAGTTCTTGAGCCTGCCCAGGAGCATGATCTGTCGCCCGCTGCCACCGATGGGATCACTGTCGACCGTGGTGCCTTGCAGCCACAGCTCGTGGGTGCCGCCGCCGAGCGACAGGGGCAGCGGGTTGTACAGCGACAACCCAACGCTCTCCAACCCCTCCGGACCGAAGTACCGGCGGTAGACCAACGGGTACTCACCCTCCGGGAGGGCGTGGAGGTGAACCCGGTTCAGGTCGCCCACTTCGTTGCGAAACTTGCCGATGTCACCGCGACTTCTGAGCGGCAGACCTGCCCAGTAGACGTAGGCCTCTTCCACGCCGATCTCGTCTTCCTCGGCGACCAGAAACACCTTGGCCTTCGACACGGGATCCAAGGTGGCGGCGAACGCGAATTCGAGTTCCCGCAGAAAGAAGTTGTCTTCCGGTGGGTTCTGGCCATCGCGCCACTCGGCTCGGACATCGCCCGTGACGCTGACTTCAGGGTTGAGGTCGTTGAGGTTGGGTTGGCCGGTCAGAGGCGCCGGGGCCGAGGCCGTCGTGTCCGGTCGTGCCCCACCCGCCCGAGCGGCTGAATCCGCCGCGGCCCTGAGCGAGGCCAGGTCATCGTTCGGTCCCGCCACCGCCTGGAGGCCCGGGCATCTGGCACCGGCGACTTCCTCGAGGCGGAGGGCCAACCTGCCGATGGCGCTGGCCAGGGAATCCGCGGCAGTGTCGCCCGTGGGCCGCAAGGGTGTCAGGACGAGCGGCGCCTGGGGACACATCCCCCGCTCGAGAGAGTCGAGACGCGCGGTCAAACGCCCCACCTGAATCGCCAGCGAATCGGTGGTGACTTGCTGTGCCTGGGCCTCGGACACGATGGTGGTGGCCAGTGCGATGACGAGGCCAATGCAGGTGCGCCACCCGCGTCGTCGCCGGCTGCCGTCTGAAATGTGTGTTGACAATGAATCCTCGCTCCGATTGCAGTGTGCGCCAGAACCCGCCCGAGCTCAATGGGGAGGGCCGACTCGGGGGTCGTTCGGTATCGTTCAGCCGAAGACCGGTGGCGCTCGAGAATCGGGGAGGAGGAAGAGGTCGTGTGGAGAGGGTGCGTGCTGTAGAACGGCACTGATCGAGAGAGCCGCCCCGGCCTCGGCCTGCACGTGATCCGGGCGCGGTGCGGTGAGCTTCGGACCGGTGGGTGACATCCCCAGGTCGCAGCGGTGCAGGTGCTCGACGCATGAACCCGGGACCTCGACGTGACTCCCCTCGTGCTGCTCGGCCTCATCCAGGTGATGCCGGACCACGTCCGCCACGATTGCACTGCCCCCGCCGATCAGGAACGTGATCGTCAGGGCCAGGGCCTTGAGGCTCTTCAGGACGTTGGGAGTGCTCTGGGTCATATTGTCGACTCTACGACCCCAATCTAGGCGAAGTTACAGGGCGGCAACAGGATCCCGTTCAGTCCGCCCCCCCGGAGGGCCATGCCAGGGGCACGATCTGAGGGGCACCGGCATCGGCGCCCGGTCCAGGGTGGGGGACGACCGCAACCGGCCAGCGGTAGACACGGCGTAGCACCTCCTCGTTGAAGACACTCTCGGGGGAACCCGCCGCGGCCTGGCGGCCCTCGTCGAGCAGCAGGACGCCACCGGCGTAGCGCGAGGCCAGGTTCATGTTGTGGGTCGCGATGACGACGGTCGTGCCGTCGTCGGTCGCCAACCTGGCCAACAGCTCGAACATCGCCATCTCATGGTGGATATCGAGGGAAGCGGTGGGCTCGTCCAGCACCAGGGTCTCCGGTTCCTGTGCCAGCGCGCGAGCAACCCGGGCGCGCTGCAGTTCGCCTCCGGACAGGGTGTCCAGGCGCCTGGTGGCCATGGGCGCGACGTCACAGCGTTGCATGGCCGCGTCGACGGCCGCTCGGTCGGCGGCTCGCTCGGAGCGCCAGGGCCCCAGGTGGGGATAGCGACCCATGGCGACCAGTTCGCGGACCGTGAGAGGGAAGGTGATCGGCTCGAGTTGAGGCACCACCCCGACCCGTTGCGCCAAACCGCGTCGGGACCACTCGTGGATGGCGTGACCCCGATACTCGACGGCCCCTCCGGTGGGACGGAGCGCTCCAAGCAACAGGCGGAGTAACGTCGACTTGCCCGACCCGTTGGGGCCCAGCACGGCGTGGACGGTTCCCGAGGCCACCGCCATGCCAAGGTCGTTCAGCGCCGGGGCCGGCCGCCCGGGATAGGCGAACGACAGGTTCGTCGTCAGGAACGTCGTGTCACTCACCGCGACCCCCGGACCAACAGGAGCATGAACAGCGGCACGCCGACCAGCGCCGTCACCACGCCGGTCGGGAGTTCCGAGGGCGCCACGACCGTCCGGGCGACGGTGTCGGTCAGCATCAGGAACGCACCACCGGCCACGACCGATGCCGGCATCAGGGTCCGATAGTCGCTGGTCCAGGCCAGGCGGATGGCGTGGGGCACGATGAGTCCCACGAATCCGATGACACCGCTGACAGCCACGGAGGCGGCCACCAGGAGTGAGGTGACGACGTAGGCCACCAGCTTGACCGTGCCGACGCGGGTGCCCAGGTAGAGAGCCGTTTCTTCGCCGATGGCAATGAGGTTGAAGGCGCGCGCCAGGGACAGCAGCACGATGGCGCATGGCACCAGATAGGTCGCCAACACCGCGACCGAGGTCCATGTCGCCCCAGACAGATTGCCCATCATCCAGAAGATCGCCGCCCGGAAGGCGTCGACGTCGGCAAAGTTGAGCAACAGAAGGATGATGGCGTTGAAGAACGCGCCCACCATGACGCCGGCCAGCAACAGCACCCGGGTGTCGAGGGCCCGTCCCGCCGCCATGGCGATGCGCAAGACCGTGCCCATCGCGATGAGTGCTCCCAGGAATGCGGCCCCGGGGAGCATCCACGGTTGCCCGGTGCTCAGGCCCAGCATGATGACCAGTACCGCCCCCACGGCCGAGCCGCTGGAGATCCCCAGGATGTAGGGCTCGGCGAGAGGGTTCCGGAGCAGGGCCTGGAACACCGCCCCGCTCAATCCCAGACAGCCACCGACCAACGCCGCCAGGGCCGCCCGAGGGAGTCGCAGGTTGCGGACGATGGCGTCGGTCGTCTGGTCGGCACGGCCGATGAGGGCGTCGAGCACGTCCCCGAGCGGCAGGTCTGCCGCCCCGGTGAACACGCTGAGGACGACGGCGGCCAGAAACAGGGCCAGCAGGACGGCCCAGCGCCCGAGGGAAGCCGACCTCATTCTACCGTGTCGTTCCCGAAGGCCGTTGGGTGGAGCATGCGGGCCAGCTGCCACGCCGCTTCGGCGACCCGGGGCCCGGGCCGGCTGAACAACTCGGTCTCGACCAGCATGACACGACCGGTCCGCACCGCCCGCAACTCTCTCCAGCCAGGGCTCCGATGGATCCAGTCCGCAGCCGCGCGGTCCGTCGGATCGCGGACCGGCAACACGACGACGTCCGGGTCGCGCTTGAGGAGTTCTTCCAAGCTGACCCGCGGCCAGTCCGTGGTGGCGTCGTCGAACACGTTGTGGCTGGCCGAGGCCGTGAGGATCGAGTCCACGAAGGTGCCTCGTCCCGTTGTCATCGGTGGGTCGTGCCATGCCACGTACAGAGCCGTGACCGGTTCGATCCCCTCCAGCACGGTGGCCAGGCGGTCGAAGCGCTCGGTCTGTTCCAACTGGAGGGAGTCGGCCTGTGGCTCGACGTGCAGCAGTCGGCCCAGTTGCGCGGTGTGGCGCGCCAGGTCGTCGAGTGTCTGGCTTCCGGCACCGTAGACAGGGATCCCGATGGCGTCGAGTTGCGCGATCAGTGGCTGGTCGGGGCTGGGCCACACGATGACCAGATCCGGCTGGAGGCCCACGACGGCTTCGATGTTGGGATCCAGGCCGCCACCCACGTCGGGCAGGTGCTCGAGGGCGGCGCCTCCGTCGAAGCGTGTTCGAGCCACCAGGCGGTCGGCCGTGCCGAGCGCGACGAGAAGGTCGGTGACCGAGGGCACCAGCGAGATGATCCGTTCCGGTGGGGCCGCCACGGTGATGGCCCGGTCCATGTCGTCGACGATGGCGCCTGGCGTGTTACGCTCTCGGCCCGTACAGGCGACGACGAGAAGGATGACAACGGTGGAACGCCAGGACCTGAGCGACATGCCGAACGTCTCGCCTGAGAAAGGCGATCGGTCCGCCCGGATGGCGGGCAGCCCGACCCTTTCCCTCGAAGGGTGGTGGCAACAGGGAACGGGCCGGTCTCCTGGCTCGAGACGATCCACCCGCCTTCCCGGATCCTGTGGTACAGGGCCCAGTGGCCTTGGGGGATGTGACCGCCGAGGGCGGGTCTCTTACAGTGGCGGGGCCGCGCCGGGTTCACACCGGCTTCCGGATGGCCGCGTTCGAGTGTGCGTGAGGATACCGTCCCCGCCAGGGGGGGGCAATAGTCGATCGGAAACCCCGGGGATCCGCCGCCCGTCGTGGGAGCAACCGTTCACTCACCCGTCTCAACCAAGGACCTGTCGTGCGCGCACTCGCTCTCCTGTCGCTCGCGGCGATCGCTCCCGCCGGAGCGTTCGGCCAGACCGGCACCCTCGTGGTGGCCAACATGTCCGACAACACCGCCACGGTGATCGACCTCGATGCGGGCGTGGCGCTCGCCACCCTGCCCACCGGCTCGGCCCCCCATGAGATTGCCGTGACCGCTGACGGACGCCGTGCGGTAATCACCAACTATGGTGACCGTAACGGGCCCGGGAACTCGCTCACCATCATCGACCTGGAGGCGGTCACGGTCATCAACACCATCGATCTCGGCGTATATCAACGACCGCACGGGGTCGCCGTGTTGCCCGATCGGGACGTGGCGATCGTCACCTCCGAGGTCGCTCAGCAGGTCGTCCTCGTGGACCTCGACAGCGGAGAGATCCTCTCGACCATCCCGACCGAGGGCCGAGCGTCGCACATGCTGGCGATGACGGGGGACGGCAGCCGGGTGTACACCACCAATATCGTCGATGGGACCATCACCGAGATCGACCTGGTGCAGCAGGCGCCGCTACGGAAGATACCGATCGCCGACTACGTGGAAGGCATTGCCGTGAACCCCGACGGATCCCTGGTCTGGGTCGGCAGCAACAGAGACAAGACTGTGAGCGTGTTCGATCCCTCCACGGGAACGATTGTGGCTACGCTGGTCGGATTCGGGTTTCCCTACCGGATGGCCGTCACTCCCGACGGACGGACGGTGGTGCTTTCCGACCCCGCGGCCGGGGAGGTCCGCATCGTGGACGCGGCCACCAGGGAGGAGCGCCACCGGATCGCCGTCCCGAGGGAGGGGGTGCTCCCGACCGCTGAGATCCCGGACTCGCCGGCTCCCGAGGGGATCGCCCTTTCGGCGGACAACCGGACCGCCTACGTATCGCTGCAGGGCCGCAATCAGGCCGCCGCCATCGATCTGGATTCGGGGACCATCACGGCGATCTACGATACCGGGGGTTGGCCCGACGGCATTGGGTGGTCGCCCCTGACCAGAAACTGAGTGCCCGGGGGCGGGCAGGTGCATCGCTGGGCCATTCGCCCTCCCCGCCCACCGCACTTCTCTGTTAGGTTACGCCCCCATGCTCAAAGCACGTCAGCGCCTGGGGAAGTACCAGATCGAAGCCCCTCTCGGAGAGGGTGGCTTTGCCACCGTCTACCGGGCCCTCGATACCATCGAGGGAATCAAGGTGGCCCTCAAGGTGCCGCACCCTGAACTGTCCTCCAAAAAGTTCTACGATGAGTTTCTCCGGGAGGTCCGGCTGAGCGCCGGGTTGGATCACCCTGGTATCCTCCCCATCAAGAACGCCTCGATCATCGACGACCGCTTCGTCGTTGCCTACCCGCTTGGGCAGGCCACCTTGGGGGACCGGCTGCAGCGCCGCGTCGCTCCCAAGACGGCCCTGAGCTACGCCGAGCAAATCCTGGAAGCGGTGGCGTATGCCCACCGTCACAAGGTCGTTCACTGCGACCTCAAGCCCGACAACTTCATCATGTTCCCGGGTAACCGGGTTCGTCTCACCGACTTCGGCATTGCCAAACTGGCGCTGCGTCGCGCCACGCTGTCGGGGTCGGGCACGGGCAGCGTGGGGTTTCTGGCCCCAGAGCAGGCCTTCGGGCGCCCGACCTACGCTTCGGACGTCTTTGCGCTGGGCCTGCTGTGCTACCGGCTGTTTGCCGGCCAGCTTCCCACCTGGCCCTACGAGTGGCCGCCGCCCGGCTACGACCGGCTCAAGCGCGCCGTTCATCCCGACCTCATCGCCATCATCTACCGGGCGACGGATCTCGACCATAAGAAGCGCTACCAGGATGCCAACCGCATGCTGGCGGCCTTTCGTCGGGTCGAACCGCGCGCCCTTCGTGGTCTCGGTACCAAACGTCGTCGGCGAGGGAGCGTGCCCAAGCCGGTCGGCCACTGGCGCACGCTGCGCCTCAAGGAGTTCAACCTTGGGTTGGGGCGCGCCCTCCAGGCCAAGCACCAGTGCGGCCGTTGTCGCGGACCGATGAGTGAGTCGATGCGGTCCTGTCCCTGGTGTGGCAACGAGCGGAAGAGGCATACCGGGCGGTCGCCGTTCCCTGCCAGGTGCCCGCGTTGCCGGAGGGGCGTCAAACTCGATTGGCGGTTCTGTCCCTGGTGCTATGGTGGCGTCATTCAGGAGCCATCGGCGCGGGAGTACACCGACGTCCGCTACGAGGGGAAGTGCCGCAGCACGCGGTGCAGCCGCAAGGACCTGATGCCGTTCATGCGGTATTGTCCCTGGTGCCGAACCAAGGTGGCCCGCAAGTGGAAGCTGCCGCAGGGTGGCACGCCATGTACCAAGTGCGGGTGGGGCGTCGCGGCCGATTATTGGTCGGCCTGTCCCTGGTGCGGAACCGGGATGCGATCCACGTAACCCCGCGCGCGCGCGCCCGGCCGTCCACGACCACCGGAGAAAGCCCATGCCGGAACATCTCGATCGCCGCGACCTCCTCAAGCTCAGCGCCGCCGGGCTCGGTCTGGCCGCCGCCGGCAGCATGCTCGGCTGCGGCACCGAAGACGCTCATCGCAGTGCCGCTCCCTCTCTCGGCGGCGCGCCCAGTGAGCTGTTCCGCGCCCCTCCCATGGCTGTCGTGCGCATGGGGTTCGTGGGCGTGGGGCTCCAAGGTGGCGCCCACGTACAGAATTTTCTCCGGATTCCAGGCGTGGAGATCGTGGCGCTCTGTGACATCGATGTGCCCCGGCTGGAAGAGGTTGCCTCATGGGTCGAACAGGCCGGCCAGCCGAGGCCGACGACGTATGGCCGCGGCGACACCGACTTCGAGCGCCTATGCCAAACCGAAGACCTCGATCTGGTGCTCACGGCCACGCCATGGGAATGGCACGTCCCGGTCTGTACCGCCGCCATGGAGAACGACAAACACGTCGCCACCGAAGTCCCCGCCGCCTACACCATCGAGGACTGCTGGAAGCTGGTGGAGTGGGCCGAGCGGTATCACAAGCACTGTGTCATGCTCGAGAACGTCAATTACGGGCAGGCGGAGTTGATGGTTCTCAACATGGTGCGCCAGGGGCTGTTCGGGGAGATTCTCCACGGAGAGGGCGGCTACCTGCACGACCTTCGGGCCATCAAGTTCGAGGACGCGCACGAGGGCCTGTGGCGACGCGCTCACTCGACGGCTCGCAACGGCAACCTGTACCCGACCCATGGATTGGGCCCCATCGCCAACTGCATGGACATCAATCGGGGCGACCGTTTCGACCATCTGGTTTCGATGAGCGGGCCGTCACGCGGCCTGCAACAGTGGGCCCAGGACCACTATCCACCCGAGTCCCCCAAACGGCGTGAGCAGTTTGTCCTGGGCGACGTCAACGTCAGCCTCATCAAGACCAGCCGGGGCCGCACCATCTACGTGAGTCACGATACCAACCTTCCGAGGCCCTACAGCCGGATTCACCTGGTGCAGGGCACCCGCGGCATTTTTCAGGGTTACCCCAACAGAGTGCATGTGGAGGGCCGCAGTCCGGGTCACGAGTGGCAGTCGATGGAGGAGTACTACGCGGAGTTCGAACATCCGCTGTGGCGCCGATTGCTGGAAGAATCGCAAGGCGCTGGTCATGGCGGCATGGACTACCTGGAGGACTGGCGGCTCATCCAGTGTCTGCGGGAAGGCACACCCACCGACATGAACGTCTACGACGCCGCCGCCCTGAGTGCCGTGACCCCGTTGTCGGAATGGTCGGTGGCCAACAACAGCAAGCCAATCGCGTTCCCCGATTTCACGCGCGGCCAGTGGCAAGTGTATCCGGAACTCGGGATCGTCAGCTAGGCGTTCCCGCTATCCGAAGCGCACCGCATAGGCTGCGGTGAAGGCGGCGATCAACAACCAACTCACGACCGTCAGGACCGCATGGATCTTCATGTTGGCACTCAACCGCAGCACGGCGGTCACCGCCGCAAAGGTGGCTAGCAGAGGCGCCGCCGGCCGGAAGGCTCCCTCGAGCACCACTCCCAGGAACAACGCCCACAGCCAGAACAACAAGCCGACCGTGAAGAACGATTTCCGCCCGTCGACATAATGCTCGCTCAGATCCAGCCGCCCTTCCGGAACATCGGGTAGGAGCAGGCTGGTCCCCAGAAACAGGAGAATGGGGCCGAGGAGGAGGTAGAGATAGGTCAAGAAGGTGAACGTTGCGGCCTGCTGCACCGTCCACATCTGCCACCACAGCAGAATATGCAGGATGAACTGCAGTCCGGCCCAGGCGCCGAACAGGCTCGAATGCGCGATCTCGAAGTGCCGTCTGCGCCGGAGGTACTCGGCCAGTCCCAGGAGCAAACGGGTCATCCCCAGGCCGTTGACCACGGCGGCCAGGGCGATGATGAAGGCGAAGGCGCGGAAATCAAGATCCATGGGGGCGCAAGGTAGCCGGCCTCCCGTCCCCGGCAAGTGGCCGACGCAACTTTCTTGTTCCAAATTGCGTCATAGTGGCTGACTTGTCCCTCTCGAGGCTCATGTGCCAAACAATCCTCCCATCCGGCTCACTCTTACCGTCCTCCTGGCATTGACCATTCTTCTCGCGACGCAGCTCTCCGGCCAGGCCCGACCCGGCAGCGACGCCCCGGCCTTCTCGGATGACGCCGACCGCTTCATCGAGGAGACGCTTGCCGCGTTCTCCATGATGCCGGGTATCGCCGTGTCCGTCGTTCGCGGGGACGAGACGGTCTATGCGCGGGGCTTTGGCTATGCCGATGTCGAAGCGGGGGTGAGAGCCACGGAGGAGACGGAGTACTACATCGCCTCGTCCACCAAGTCGTTTACGGCACTGGCGGCGCAGTTGCTCCACGTGGATGGGACGATCGATCTCGATCGATCCCTGCAAAGTTATCTGCCCGACGTGGCGTTCGACCCGGAGATCGAAGCGGACTCGATCACACTGCGAGATCTGCTGACGCACACGGGCGGGATCAGCAACGGCGCCATCGTCTTCCGCACCGCCTTCAGTGGCGAACACACCCAGACGGCTCTGCTGCGCGCCATGACCGCGACCACGGTGGAATCGCGTGCTCCGCGCGGGGAATTTCGCTACACCAACTTGGGGTACAACATTCTGAGCGTGATCCTCGATCGCGAGACGGGAATGCCGTGGCAGGATCTGCTCGCCAAGACGGTGTTCGCGCCTTCCGGCATGCCGCGCACGACCGCCTACGTGTCGCTCCCCGCCAAGGAAGGCTGGCCGGTCGCCCGGCCGTACTTCGGAATCGAGGCGGGGCAACAGGAACGCCTCTACCTGGAGAAGGCCGACAACACGATGCAGGCCGCAGGAGGGATGTACTCGACTGCGGCCGATCTGGCGCGCTGGGTCACGATCCAGTTGAACGAGGGCCGGATCGACGGGCAACAGGTCTTCCCCCCAGAGGTGATTCGCGAGACGCACCATCCGTTCGCGGAGACCGATACCCGCTTCGGCCCCTATGAGCGAGAAGGTGGCTATGGACTCGGCTGGTATATCGGCGGGTATGATGGCCGAGTGCTGATCCACCACTTCGGCGGGTTCGCCGGATGGCGCTCGCATGTCTCATTCATGCCGGAACACGACGTCGGCGTCGTCGTGCTTGCCAATCAAGGCCCGGTAGGCTCGCTCCTGGCAGATCTGGTGGCCACCTACGCGTACGATTGGTGGCTCGGTCGAGACAGCCTCGAGGCGGTGTACCGCGCGAAGCGGGATGAGGTCACCCAGCGCGTGACCCAGAGGAAAGGGCGAATCGAAGACGACCTCGCGCGACGGGCCGAGCGCACGTGGACGCTCACCGAACCACTCGAGTCGTACGTCGGCACGTACCGAAGCGATCTGTACGGCACGCTCACCGTTACCATAGCGGAGGGTGTCCTCGCGGCGGCCATCGGCAACATGCACGCCGTGTCCACGCCCTTCACCAGGCCCAACACCATCAGGGTGGAGATGGTCCCCAAGAACGGTGAGGTGATTGCGTTTACCGTCGAGAATGGGAGGGTGATCGACGCCCGCAATGGCGATGCGGTGTTCGTGAAGGTGGAGTGAGGAGCGTGGAGTGAGTCACTCGAGGTCGTGCACCAGCTGTCCCCGAGGTCGAATGCCGGGTATTGCATGAACATGCAGTAGTCTGTATATTAATGCCTCCACTCGGAGGCTCCCGTGGCCGACCCCGGCGACAAGACGAAACGGCACCGCTATATCCTGCAGATCGTCCAATCCCAGGCGGTCGGTACCCAGGATGAGCTGTTGGAGGCACTGGAAGCCAAGGGGATCGAAGTCACCCAGTCGACTCTCTCCCGGGACCT
>JBDHIK010000131.1:0-7930 GCA_039587475.1 Gemmatimonadota bacterium
AGATGGGACTCGACGCCGAACAGGCCGAGCAGCTCCGGTCCACGGCGGCGCGGTTCGCCCGGGAGCGCCGGGGGCTGGAACAGGCCGACCGCGACATCAAGCGTGGTCTGCAGGGGCAGCTCCGTCCCGGCGTGGCCGCCGATCAGGACAGTCTCGTGGTGCTGTTGCGGGCGATGGGGGACAACCGGGCTGCCTACGTGCAGAGCTTCCGCAGCGAACTGACGGCGATGGCCGAATTTCTCGATCCGGTGCAGCAGGCCCAATACGTCATGCTTCGGGAACGGCTGCTGGAGCAGATTCGGCGCATTCAATACGCTCGCCAACGCGAGGGAGGCGGGGCACCCCCCAACGACTTCTAGCGTCTCTTTGCCATCCCCCCCCGCGGTATTACTCTCAAATATGGGCGCGGTGGCCTGAGCCGCCGTGCCGCTCCTCACCACGAGAGGCTGAGATGAAGTCGATGCTCGCAGCCTTGGTGTTGCTTGGTGCCACCGCAGTCGGGGCAGCGGGACAGGGCACCGTGTACCGGATTCCGGTCAATGGCACCATCGAGATGGGTCTGGCACCCTACGTGGCGCGTGCCGTCTCCGAAGCGGAGGCCGCTGGCGCGTCCGCGGTGTTCCTCGATATCGACACCCCCGGGGGCAGGATCGACGCCGCCGAACAGATTGCCGACGCGGTGCGCCGTACCGACCTGCCGACCTACGCGTTCATCAATCCTCGGGCCTACAGCGCTGGGGCGCTGATCGCGTTGGCCACGGACGGCATCTACATGCGGGTCGGTGGCGTCATCGGCGCTGCCACACCGGTGGACGGCCAGGGGACCAAGGCGTCCGAGAAGATCGTATCGGCGATGCGCGCAGAGTTCCGTGCCCTCGCGGAAGAGCACGGCCTGGATCCGACTGTCGCCGAGGCGATGGTGGACGAATCGATTGCCATCCCCGACGTCGTGGAGGCGGGAAAGCTGCTCACCCTCAGTACCGCGGAAGCGGTCGAGCTCGGGTTTGCGCGGGCCCAAGTCGATGACGAGGCGGATTTCCTGCGCCGGGTCGGCTACGAGGGCGCCACGGTCGTCGAGCCCGGCATCAACTGGGCCGAACGGCTGGTGCGGTTCCTTACGAGCCCGTTGGTGCAGCCGCTGTTGCTGTCCCTCGGCATGCTGGGACTGGTCTTCGAGATCAAGTCGGGTGGCTTCGGGCTGGGGGGCGTCGTCAGCCTCGGGGCCCTGGGCCTGTTCTTCGGCTCGAACTTTCTGTTGGGCCTGGCGGGTATGGAAGAAGTCATCCTGTTGATCGCCGCGTTGATCGCCCTGGGCATCGAGGTGTTCGTGCTGCCGGGTTTCGGCATTGCCGGGGTACTGGGGCTCGTGCTCCTCGGCGCGGCGTTCGTCCTCGCAATGGTGGGGAACATTCCGACAATGGGCGATTTCACGCAGGCCATCGCCGTGGTAGGCGCCAGTGTGGTCATCACCATCGCGGTCGCGTATGCCTGGTTGCGTCACTTGCCGACCAGTAATCGGTTCAAGGGGCTCCTCCTCAAGGAGGAACTCGAAAAGGCCAGCGGATACATCTCGGCCCCCGATCGGTCCGATCTCGTCGGCGCCGAGGGCGTGACCGTCACCGATCTGCGGCCGGCCGGGACCGTCGCCATCGGCGAGGAAAGGATCGATGCCGTCAGCGAAGGCGGTTTTCTGGAGAAGGGCTGCACGGTGCGCGTGCTGCGTGCCGAAGGGTACCGGCATGTCGTGCGTCCGGTCGACGAGCGTTAGTTCATCAATCCACACCAGGGGTCATCGTGGAAGATCTGAGTCAGTTGGGCCCAGCGTTGTTTCTCATGCTGGTGTTTTTCGGCATCATCATTCTCATCACCTTCTTTCGCTTCGTGCCGATCGGTCTCTGGATCGAGGCGCTCGCCGCGCGGGTCAAGGTGCCGCTCGTCAGCCTGATCGGTATGCGCTTCCGGAAAGTGGTTCCGGCCGCCATCGTGCGCCCGCTCATCGCCGGGAGCAAGGCGGGCCTGTCGCTTCCCATCGACACCCTCGAAGGGCACTACCTGGCTGGCGGCAACGTCGATCGGGTGGTCAACGCGCTCATCTCCGCGGACAAGGCCGGCATCACGCTCGACCTCAAGCAGGCGACAGCCATCGATCTGGCGGGTCGGGACGTGTTCGAGGCCGTCCAGGTCAGCGTCAATCCCAAGGTCATCACTACGCCCAAGGTGGCGGCCATGGCCAAGGACGGCATCCAGTTGTTGGCCGTGGCGCGAGTGACGGTCCGGGCCAACATCAATCGCCTGGTCGGCGGTGCCGGGGAGGAGACCATCCTGGCCCGGGTCGGTGAGGGCATCGTCAGCACCATCGGATCCTCGTCCAGCCACAAGGCGGTCCTCGAGAACCCCGACACGATCTCCCACACGGTCCTGGCGAAGGGACTGGACGCAGGGACCGCGTTCGAGATCCTGTCCATCGACGTGGCCGACGTCGACGTCGGCAAGAACATCGGGGCCGAGTTGCAGACCGACCAGGCCGAAGCGGACAAGCGCATCGCCCAGGCCAAGGCCGAGGAGCGCCGGGCCCTGGCCGTGGCCATGGAACAGGAATTCGTGGCGGAAGCTCAGCGGCAGCGCGCCAAGGTCATCGAGGCCGAGGCCGCCGTGCCCCTGGCGATTGCCGAGGCGTTCCGCAGCGGCAATCTCGGTGTGATGGACTACCAGAAGTATCGCAACATCCAGGCGGACACCTCGATGCGGAAGTCGATCGCGGACGCCAGCGATACCGACTCAGAAGGATCGTAGCAGGTGGAAGATCTCGGCGGCATTGCCATTCTGATTCTCATCTGGGTCGTTGGGGCGGTGTTCGACCAGAAGAAGAAACAGGAACGCAAGCGCCGTCAGGCCAAGGCGGGACAGAAGAAGCCGACGCCGGTCGTGGTGGAGCCCGTGGTCATGGAGGACCCGGTGCGGGTGCGTGTGTCGGAGCGCCGGGACGCCACCCAGCAAGAAGGGAGCAAACTGGAGGAAGTGTTGCGCCAGTTCGATCCCGACCTGGCCGAGGCGCTCGGGAAGGCTCACCGGCCTGCCAGGCGGGAGAAGCCTCGGGCCCACCCACCAAAGACCGACCGCCCCACGCCCACGCCGGTAGTCATGCCGACACCGATCGCGCCGGAACTGGACTTCATGGCCAAGGCAGAGGCCGCAGTGGCCCGGCGCCGCAAGGTGGCCGATGGACGCGTGGCCGGTCGCACGGCTGCGGACCATGCCGAATTCCACGACGCCATCCGCAAGCCGGTCATTACGGCAAAACAAGTTGTCCGGTTCCCGAAGGCCCGTATCCGGGAAGCCGTGGTGTGGCGCGAGATCCTGGGGCCCCCGAAAGCGTTCACACTGGACGAGGACTAAGCGCGGGCCGGCCCCACGCCGGCCCAGCTACTGCGGTTCCCGCTCCCAGCCATAGAGTCGCGCGTACACGCCACGGTTGGTTTGCACCCGCCGGACGTAGTCCCGTGTTTCCCGGTAGGGTATCCGCTCGACGAACAGTTCCGGGTCACCGGCGCCGGCTCGGCGCTGCCAGCGGCGTACTCGGGTCCCGCCGGCGTTGTAGGCGGCCAGCACGTAATTGGGGTGGCCCCAGCGGTTCATCAGGCTCTCCAAGTGGGTCGTGCCCATCTCGAGACTGACATCGGGTTCGTACAGCAACACCGGGTCCCATATCGGATAGCGTTGCCGCCGGGCGATCTGAGCGCCGGTGCCGGGGAGGATCTGCATCAGGCCGCGGGCCCCGGCCCGGGAGGTGGCACTGGGATCGAAGTTCGATTCCTGACGGATGAGTCCCGCCACCAGCGCCGGGTCCAGGTCACGTTCCCGCGCCAGGTCGACCAGAGCGTCCTCACGAAGCACCGGGTACAGCAGCCTGAGGAAGCTCTCCGTGCGCGGTGCGCCGAGGTACTGCGCCCGGGTCGCGAGCCGGAGTGCCTGGGCCGACTCGCCGAAGCGCCGGAATGCGGTGGCCGTCTCCACGGCTCGGGCCACGCTGTCCCGCGCCAGACGGATCAGCTCGGCCTCCTCCAGGCGGGCCTCGGAATAGAGACCCAACTCACGGAGGACTCTCACACGAATCATCGCCGAATCAATGTCGGCGCGGGCGCGTGCCTCGCGACCATGTGGGAAGCTGGGTGGCGCCGTGCCCAGGCGCCGCCAGGCCAGGCCGCTGTAGTAGCCGGTCGAATCGAGCCGCAGCGAGGCCCGCCAACGGGCCCGGGCCGCGGCGCTGTCGCCCAGGTCATGCCAGGCTCGGCCGCCCCAGTACAACACCGCTGGCAGAAGGGAAGCCCCGTGCCGGCCAAAGCGGCTGCTATCGAGTTCGGCCGCGGCCTGCCGGACCTCTCCCAGACCGTAGGCGATCAGGGCCGCGCGGTATCGGGCCAGTGGCGTCAGGCTGGTACCGGGACTCCGGGCCGCCCCTTCCAGGAGGATGCGCCGCGCCTCGTTGTCGCGCCCGGCGTCCGAGGCCAGGTCCGCCAGCAGCAGGGACGCTTCGACCGACGCCGCATGATCCGGGTAGTCCCGTTCCAGAGCCTCGAGCGTCTTGCGAGTGCCGCCCAGGCGTCCGCGCAGTCGCACCATGGCCTCTTCGAAGCGGGCTTCCGCGGCCAGGGCGTCGGGCGTCTCCACCCTTGCGTAGGCCCGCGCGGCCGGCCGGAAGAAACGCAGCGCCGCCAGGGACTTCCCGTAGTGGTACCAGTCGCGGTCTCCGCCGGCGCCATCGTCGAGGGCGCGTTTATAGGCGGCCTGGGCCGCCGGGTAGAGTCTGCGCCGATACGCCAGTCGCGCGATGGTCAACTCCTCGTCAGGCGGCAACGGGCGGAAGGCCGTAATGAGTTCGATGGCGAAGGAGAACTCGACGTGGCTCGGGTCATCCTCGATGAACTCGAACAGATCTCTCTTGGCGGCGGCGCTGTCGGCGGAGTTGGTCGCCAGTCCCAGCGCCAGGGCGCCCGCCATCGCCGGCCACCCGGCCTCGAGGTACGCCACCCGGGCCGAAGCCGAGTCGCCGGAGCGCAGCAGGGCCCGGGCCCGTTCCAGCCCGACCCGCCGGAGCGGTACCGGATGTCTGATGGCGGCCCACAGGGCCTCCCGGTCGGCGGCGTCCGAGGTGAGAGACGCGGCCCTGAGCCGCAGCCAGTCGCTCAGTTCGGGCCACGACACGGCGGCGGCCCGGAAGGCCGCAGCGGCCGAGTCGGTGGCTTCCAGGGCCTGGTAGGCCAAGGCCAGGTGAACCAACGCAACGGCGTGAGTCGTGGTCCCCGGCACGGCGTCGCCTACAGCGGCCCGGGCCAACGGGACCGCACTATCGTAGGCGCCGTCCGACAACTGGGCCCTCAGGAGGAGGTGCCTGGCTTCGGCCCTCACTTCGCTGTCCTGGAAGCGGTGCTCCGTCAGGAGGTCCCGGACCTCGGCGGAGCCGCCCCAGGCGTCGGCCGCGCGGGCAGCGAGAAGAACGGCTTCGTCACTGCGCCTGGCCTGGTCGGCCAGAATGGGCGCCAGCTCCAGCGTGGCGCGCCACGCCAGGCCGTCGTCGATGGCATCACTCGCGGGGGCCAGTTCCGGCGGGAAGGCCATGCGCGCCGCCTGGACCCCGGTCGTGAGTCGCGGTGGCAGCGGGTCCGGTGGGATTTCGGTGCCGCACCCCAGGAGGGCGGCGGCAGCGGCCAGGCACAAAGTGGCGAGACGGTGCATGGTCAGAAAAGTAGCCGGGGCCGGGCCGTCATTCGGAGCGAAGATCCGTTTCGTGACATGTTGATGTCCGGTGCATCAACCATGCCCGGGGGGTCCATGTAGCGTCCCGCGGGGGCGGGAGAGCAGGGGATGCCGGCCTGCAGACGACCGGCGCGGGACGAGCTAGCCCCAGAGCTTCCACCAGGGCCGCGGCCGGAGGTCCTCGTCCGGCTCTCGCAGGCCCTTGCGGGCCAGCATGATCATGATCAACTCCTCGCCGCCGGGATCGCTCGCCTTCTCCCGCGCCGCCTCCCATCCGTGGCGGCGGGCGTAGGCCCTGATGGCCTGGGCGCCGTCGCCCGGTCCGAAGACCGTGACCGTGCCGGTAAGCGACACGAAGAGGGAGATACCGCCGGTCATGGTGGGTTCCCGCTCGTCTCCGCCCGGGGACCCGATCCAGTCGCGGTGGCGTCCGTGGAAGAAGAGTCCGGCGGGTTCGGAGATCTCCATGAGGAGCTCGGCGCCCCAGACCCGGCCCATGCGGGTGGCAACCGTCCAGTCGGCGATGGCCAGCAGTTTGTCTTCCGAGAGGGCCCCGCTTCCGGTTACGGCCGTGTTGGGACGCTCGTTGCGCTCGTCCCACCACCCGACCGAGGGGAGGTGCGGTGGGCCGTGCAGCTCCTGGTACTCGAGTTGGTCGCGGGGGACCAGCATGGGAAACACGTCGTCGCCCAGGTCGAGATTGGCGTAGTCGCCGAGGAGGTACATGACCGGCAACCACTGGTCCGGTTGGACGGCTTCGTATTTCCAGGCGTGCTGGGGCAGGAGCCGGGCCCGGGCCGGCAGGGGAGGGGCCGGGTGCGAAGCAGTCGATGAGGTATCGGTCATGGAATCCGTACTCTACGGAACGACGTGCCGCCGTGATTCAGCGAGGTGAGGGGCGGTCGTCGTGGGTCGGGGGGCGTTGGCGTCGGGCGGCCCGATGGAGGTATCTTGCGGCCCTGGCCCGAGTGGCGGAATTGGTAGACGGATCGAAACGGATGAATCCTGTCCGCGCCCGTCACGCGATTGACCAACGCTTAGCGCCAACAGGCCGCCCTGCCTACCTTTGTGGGCGATGACCGAACTCCGTGACCGCCTCCAGAAGGCCCTGGCCGACCGCTACACCATCGAGCGCGAACTCGGTGCCGGTGGCATGGCCACCGTCTACCTGGCCCAGGACCTCAAACACGACCGGCCGGTGGCGATCAAGGTGCTGCGGCCGGACCTGGTGGCGTCCCTGGGCCGCGACCGCTTCCTGGCGGAAATCCGGGTCACGGCCCGGCTGGTCCACCCGCACATCCTGCCGCTGCTCGAATCCGGCGACGCCGACGGGCTGCTGTTCTACAGCATGCCCTACATCGCGGGCGAAACGCTGCGCGACCGGCTGCGGCGCGAGCAGATGCTTCCCGTGGGAGAGGCGGTGTCGCTCGCCATCGACGTGGCCTCGGCGCTGGCCTACGCCAACGGCGAGGGCGTGGTGCACCGCGACATCAAACCGGAGAACATCCTGCTGGCCGAGGGCAAGCCGCTGGTGGCGGACTTCGGCATTGCTCACGCCCTGTCGGCCGCCGGCGGGGACCGCATGACCAAGACGGGGTTGGCCATCGGGACGCCGACCTACATGAGCCCCGAACAGTCGCAGGGGAAGGACGTTGACGGCCGCAGCGACCAGTACTCGCTCGGGTCGGTGTTGTACGAGATGCTGGCCGGCGAACCGCCGTACACCGGTGCAACCCCGCAGGTCGTCATCTCCAAGCGCATGACCGATCCCATCCCGTCGGTCCGGCGCATCCGGGAACCGGTGCCGCCGTGGGTCGACACGGCGTTGACACGCGCGCTGGCGAAGGAGCCCGTGGACCGGTTCGCTACCCTGTCGGAGTTTGCCGGCTCGCTGGCGCCGTCGGAAGACGAGAAGCTGACCTATTCCGGGGCGACGGAGACCCAGCCGCCCCGATCCCTGGGCTGGCTTCCGATGGTGTTGGGCCTGGTGGCGGTGGTGGCGGCGTCGCTGCTGTGGCTGGGGTCGGGGCGCAACGCCGCGGGTGCTGCGGACACGTCGGTGTCCCGGGTGGCGGTCTTCCCGTTCACCGTGCTGGGCAGCGACGACGTCCGGTACCTGGGTGAGGGGATGGTCGATCTCCTGAGCACCGCGCTAGACGGGGCCGGCAACTGGCGC
>JBDHIK010000020.1:0-29970 GCA_039587475.1 Gemmatimonadota bacterium
CTCGATCCGGCGCTCGTCGTGATCGACTCGGTCCCAGCGAGCTACGGTGGGGCCCAACAGAGTGTGGCGCAGGGCGGGGTCAACGACCGCCATGTCGGTGGCCCGGGGTACGACACCGGGGATTTCGGCGATGTCGCTCCCGGTCCGGGGAATCTCCGTCTGGACTATGTGCTGCCGTCGCAGGGACTGGCGGTGCTTGGCGCCGGTGTGTTCTGGCCGGCGAGCGAAGACCCGCTCTTTCGACTGGTCGAGGCGTCCGATCATCGACTGGTGTGGCTCGATCTCTTCGCTGGGGGTGAGCAATGACCGACCCGCATACCGTCGTCGTTGGGTGTGGCATCTTCGGAGTGACGGCGGCGCTCGCATTGCGTGCGCGTGGCCACCGGGTGACGCTGGTCGATGCTGGTGTGGTGCCTCATCCGGACGCCTCGAGTACCGACATTTCCAAGGTCATCCGAATGGAATACGGCTCCGATGAGCCCTACATGGCCCTGGCCGAAGAGGCCATGGATGGGTGGGTCGTCTGGAACCAGGCTTGGCGTGAGCAGGGCACTGATCCCCTGTTCCATGAAACCGGTGTGCTCATGGTGTGCCGTGGACCGATGGCCCCGGGCGGATTCGAGTATGACAGCTGGACGCTCCTTGGTCGGCGGGGGCACTGCCCGGACCGGGTGGATGCCGACTCGCTGACTCGGCGCTTTCCTGCCTGGAGTACCGGCAACCATACCGATGGGTTCTATCATCGCCGGGGCGGCTTCGTGGAGAGCGGCCGTGTGGTCGAAGCCCTGGCCCGGCAGGCCGAAACGGAAGGTGTGGCGCTCCGTGCCTCATGGCCCGTGACCGGGTTGATGCAGGACGGTGCCCGGGTGGTCGGCATCCGGGGTGGAGATGGGGAGGCGCTACGGGCCGACGAGGTGGTCCTGGCCACGGGGGCGTGGGCCGTGCAGTTGCTCCCCGAACTGGCGCCCTGCCTGCGCGCTTCGGGCCATCCGGTCTTCCATTACGCCCCGGCCGACCAGGAGTTGTTCCGGTCCGAGGTGTTTCCGGTCTTCACCGCCGACATTGCCCACACCGGGTTCTATGGTTTCCCCCTCAGCGTCGGTGGGGTCGTCAAGGTCGCCACCCATGCCATGGGCGCAGATACCGACCCTTCCGGTCCGCGGGAAGTCCAACCCCGGGACCTCGACAAGCAACGCGATTTCCTCCAGGCGACCTTCCCCGCGCTGGCGGACGCCCCGGTGGTGGCCTCTCGTCTGTGCCTCTATGCCGATACCCAGGACGGGGATTTCTGGATTGCCCGACACCCGGATCGGCACGGGCTGACGGTGGCCACGGGTGGCAGCGGGCACGGATTCAAGTTCGCCCCGGTGCTTGGTCGTATCATCGCCGACACCGTGGAGGGTGCCGACCACCCGTGGCGCGACCGTTTTCGTTGGCGACCCGAGGTACAGCGTGGCGGGAGTACGGAAGCCGCGCGCAATTGGGACCGGTGAGCGACGTTAGAGTGCCAGGGTAACGCCCAGGGCGAAATAGAACGGGTTCTTGCCCTCCGTCACGGTCCAACGCGGTTCGGCGAACAGGCCGAACTTGCTTCCTTCACCTTCCAGGTGAATGCCGGCGAACAGGTTCCATCCGACGTCTCGCACCCACGAACCGGCCGCCTGGGCGTTGAGGAGGGCAATACCGGTGCCGACGTACAGGAGGCCTCTGCGGTCGATCCTGATGGCGGCATCCAGGTTGCCCTGCCATTGGGTGACGGTGCTGCCGGGGAAGAAATCGACGGCCGGAATCACCTCGATGCGCCCCCCGGCTGGGATACGGACGCCCCCGCCAACGACCCACTCGCTCCGCTCCGTGTCGTACCCAGTGCGAAGCTCGATGCGTGTCCGGGGCACATAGCCGGACTGCGCCAACACGACGGCTGGGGCTGCGGACTCAAGGACCGCCACAGTGCAAAGACCAAGAACCGCGATGATGCGTCCTGACAAGGCTCCTCCAAGGTGGTTGGTGGCTAGAGTATCGGTCTCTTTGCGAGCCGTGTCCAGGCGCCAGGCCCGCCGGAGCGAAACTCCGGTGGGCCCGATTCCGTTGTTGCAACGTGAGACCACGCTCCGTCACCCCCATCAGGAGTACCGTCATGGTTGGCAGATGCATCAGTCGTCGGCTCGTCCTTGCCACGGCGCTGGTTGCCGGCGGGGTCGTCCACGTGCAGGCCCAGGACGGGTTTCGGGCCGAACTCGTTGGTGAGGGCGTCATCTCGTTGGCCGATCACGGGGAGACCTTCCCGGCGCTGAATGCCGACGGTGACGTGCTGTACTTCTCGCGCGTCCAGCAGGGTCGCGGCTGGGCTCATCAGCACATCCTGTGGAGCAAGTGGCAGGAGGACCACTGGGGCGAACCGCGGATGATGCCCTTCTCCGGGGGCACCGCCAGCGACCGTGCGCTGCGCCCCGCGCCCGACAACACCATGGTTACGTTCAGCTCCAATCGGCCCCTGCCGGGCGCCGAGGGAGTCGGGGAATACAATCTCTGGATCATCTACCGGGAGGGGGAGGGGTGGAGTGCACCCCAGCCGGTGCCTGGGGCGCTGAACAGCGATGGCCGCGATGCCCACGGGTCGGTGGCCCAGGACGGGACCATCTACTTCTATTCGATCCGCGACGAGGGGGAAGGCCGCGGTGACATCTACCGATCGTCTCCGGGCCCTGATGGCTACGGGGCCGCCGTCAATCTGGGGCCTCCCGTCAATACCGCCGAGAGCCAGCCCGATCTCTGGATCAGTCCGTCTCAGGAATGGATGATTCTGGTGATCACCGAGCATCCGGATGGCCATGGCGGGGACGATCTTTACTTCAGCGAGTTTCGCGACGGCGCCTGGACCGCGCCGCGCAACCTCGGGCCGGCCGTCAACACACCGGAGTACGAGTACGGGCCGTTCATGGATCCCACCGGGACCTGGCTGTACTTCATCAGCCACCGGTCGGGTGAGGGGGACATCTACCGGATCGAATTGCGCGAGTTGATGCGAACGTTGGAGTGATCCGCCGAAGGGCGTTCAGGCGCCCTCGAGCTCTCCCTGCTGCACGGCCAGCCGGACGTCCCGGAAGCGGATCAACCTTCGGTGCTTCTCATCCCACAGGGCCAGCGCCATGGTGCGAAGGCCTTCTCGAACCGTGATGCGGGTGGCGCTCTGCAATTCCGGCGTGGCCGACAGGCACTCGGGGAGCTTGTAATTGGGGATACGGGCGCTGATGTGATGGACGTGGTGCAGGCCGATGTTGGCCGTCAGCCACTGCAACGGCGCCGGAAGGACCAGGTGGGAGCTGCCGTGCAGGCCGGCTTCGAAATAGTCCCATTGCGGATGGTCGTACCAGTAGGTCGTCTCGTACTGATGCTGGACGTAGAAGAGCCAGACGCCCAGCGACGAACCGGCGACCGTGATGGGAATCTGAACCAGGAGAAAGCGGTCGATGCCGATGGTAAGCCAGGCCGTCGCCAGAATGGCCACGAGTGCCACGTTGGTCCACCAGATCGAGCCCCATTCGCGCTTCCACGACCTGGGGATGTCCCAGGGGTAGCGGTGCTTGATCACGAAGTGGAACAGCGGGCCGATCAGGAACAGAATCAGGGGGTGGCGATAGATCCGGTAGGCCAACCGGCGCCCCCTGGGGAGGGCCAGGTACTCTCGCAGCGTCCTGGTATCGATGTCGCCGAAGCCGCGAAAGTCCAGGTCGCCGGAGTGGGCGTGGTGATAGGCGTGGGTCTTTCGCCAGTAGTGATACGGTGTCAGGGTCAGGACACCGATCATGAAGCCAACCGCGTTGGCTACTTTCTGGGACTTGAAGTAGGAGCCGTGGCCACAGTCGTGCTGGATCATGAACAGACGCATCATGAAGCCGGCCGTGGGGAAGGCCAGCAGCAGCGTCAGCCAGTAACTGACCCCGAGGCTCCAGAACATCGCGGCCCACAGGGCCGCGAAAGAGGCAGCCGTGACGCTCAACTGCGCGATGCTACGACGGCGGTCGGACCCATAATACGGGGACAGCAACTCGTTCCAACGCCGGGCATTTTCCTTAGTAGTCATCAGGCGCCTCAACGGGGGGTGACCGGTCCTCCAAAAGCTAACCGGGCCCCTGGCAAGATCATAGCGACCGAGCGAAACCGCCCCCGGTGTCACCCGTAGGGGTGGGAGAGCCGCGGAAGTGCCGTCGCGTCGGCGTCCGGGCTATCTTACGCACCTTCTTGCCTTTGAGGGGCCCCGGTGGTCGTTGATCAACGACCACCGGAAGCGACTCGTATGTGCAACTTCAACGAAGGGAACACGATGGACAGGATTGCGATTCGTTCGGCCCTGGCGGCCCTGGCGGCCCTGGTGGTCACCGGCGCCTCCGCCGTGCCGCTGGCGGCGCAGACGTTCCGCGCGGCCGAGACCGCCGCACCGGCGATGCTCGGCTTCAGCAACGCCGTGGCCGTGGGCGACGGGGAGATCTTCGTCGGCGAGCCGGGCAACAACACCACGCCGGGCGCCGTGTACGTCTTCCGCCCAGGTGGTGCCGGGGCCTGGACCGAGGCGGCGTCGATGATCGCTTCGGACGGCACGGCCGGTGATGGATTCGGCAGCGCCATCGCCGTCAGTGGCGACCGCATGGTTATCGGGGCCACCCGCGCCGATTCGAGTCGAGGTGCTGCGTTCGTCTTCCAGAAGAGCGCCGGTGGTGATTGGGTCGAAGTGGCTCGTCTGGAGGCCGGTGACGGAGTGGCGAACGATGGCTTCGGCTCGGCGGTGGCGGTGGATGGCGACTGGGCCCTCGTGGGTACCTCGCTCCGCGACGAGAACCGAGGGGCCGTCTACCTGTTCCGTCGTGACGCGCAGGGCCGCTGGTCGGAGTCCGGCATGTTGGTGGCCAGCGACACGACGAGCGGGCTGCGTTTCGCCTCCGCCCTGGCACTGGACGGCAATCGGGCCCTGGTGGCCGCGCCCCGTCACGATAGCAACAAGGGCGTGGTCTACGTCTTCGACTACGATGCCGAGGCCATGAGTTGGAGCGAGACGGCGGCCCTCCAGGGTGGTGCGGTCGAGAAGAACACTCGCTTCGGTTCGTCGCTGGCCCTGGATGGCGACCGTGCGTTGATCGGCGCGGCGCGATTCAACCGCTTCACCGGTGCGGTGTTCTCGTTCGAGTACAGCGCCGAGACGGGCGAGTGGCAGGAGGGGACCCAACTGGTGCCGTTCGACGGGTCGCGCCAGAACCGGTTCGGGACGTCACTGGCCTTCGACGGCTGGAACGCCTGGGTCGGGGCGCCTGGCGCCAACGGGTTCCAGGGGGTCGTCTATGTGTTCTCGGCCGATGAGGACGGCGTCTGGACCGGCGCCACGAAGCTGACGGCAGGCGACCTGCAACGCGGTGATTTCTTCTCCGGCACTGTGGCCGCGGGCAACGGACTCGCCGTGGTCGGCATCCCGGGTGACGACTACGGCGCCGGGACCGCCATGGTGTTCGAGGCGGACCAGGGGGCGTGGAACTCGACGGGCAAGATCCTGAGTGAATCATTGGGAATGGATGCCGTGGTTGGGGGCGAAGTGCCCTGCGCCGACGGCGCGTCAGCGGGTTTTGATTGCACCGACGTCGATCTGGTGTCGTTCCTGCCGGTCTCCGGGGTTGGTGGAGGACGGGGGGTGCGACTCAACGACGTGTGGGGCTGGACCGACAGCGAGACGGGCCGGGAGTATGCCATCGTTGGGCGACTGGACGGCACGTCGTTCGTGGACGTGACGGACCCGCACTATCCGGTGTACCTGGGCGACCTTCCCAAGACGGAGACGTCTCCGGGCTCGGTCTGGCGCGACATGAAGGTCTACAAGGACCACGTCTACGTCGTCGCGGATGGAGCCGGTCTGCACGGTATGCAGGTGTTCGATCTCCGGCAGCTGCGCGAGGTGCGCAACGCGCCCGTCACGTTCGAGGAGACGGTCCACTACGACAAGATCCACAGTGCCCACAACGTGGTCATCAATGAAGAGACCGGGTACGCATACATCGTGGGCGCCAGCGGCGGTGGGGAGACCTGTGGCGGTGGACTCCACATGGTGAACATCCAGCAGCCCGATCAGCCGACGTTCGTCGGGTGTTTCTCCGACACGGAAACGGGCCGTGCCGGCACGGGGTACTCGCACGACGCCATGTGCATCATCTACCACGGCCCCGACACCGAACACGACGGCAAGGAAATCTGCTTCGGGTCCAACGAGACTGCGCTGTCCATCGCGGACGTGAGCGACAAGGACAATCCCACGGGCCTGTCCAACGCGGCGTACCCCAACGTGGGATACGCGCATCAGGGGTGGATCACCGAGGATCACAAGTACTTCTTCCTCGGCGACGAGCTGGACGAGACCAACGGCAGTTACGACCGGACCCGGACCATGGTGTGGGACGTATCCGACCTCGACGACCCGGTCCTGGTGAAGGAGTTCATGGGCACCACCGCGGCCATCGACCACAACTTGTACATCAAGGGCACCACGATGTACCAGTCCAATTATCAGGCCGGCCTCAGGGTCATCGACGTGAGCGACCCGGAGAATCCGCGTGAGACGGGGTACTTTGACACCGTGCCCTACGGGGACAACTCCCCGAGCTTCAACGGCTCGTGGAGCAACTATCCCTATTTCGCCAGCGGGACCATCGTGGTCACCAGTGGCCGGGAAGGGGTCTTCTTCCTCAAGAAGAAGGAGCAGCCCGTCCCTTAGTCGCACGGGTGAATGTGGCTATTTTGGGGGAGTCGGTGCCGCGGTGCGCGCGGGATCGGCTCCCTTTCCCTCATCAATGAATGCGCTATGAAGACAATCCTACGTTCCGCAGGTCTCGTCTCCCTGGCCGTCCTGGGGCTGACCGGCTTCCTCTGTGCCAGGCCGGCGGCGGATGCCCCGGCCACCGCGGGGCCGGACACCACCGCCGCGCGGCTCTACGTGGCCAATCAGAACGGGGCGGTCGTGTCGGTGGTCGACATGCAGAGCAACACCGTCGTGGAGACGGTGGATCTCCAGGCCCTCGGATTCAGCGCCACCGCCAAGCCGCACCACATCGTGGTCGAGCCCGACGGGTCGGCGTGGTACGTCTCCCTCATCGCCGAGGACCGGGTCCTCAAGTTCGACCGGGCCAACACGCTGGTGGGTCAGGTGGCGTTCGAGCGGCCAGGCATGATGGCGCTGGACCCGACCAGCAACCGCCTGTACGTGGGGCGGTCCATGGCCGCGGTGAACCCGCCGCAGCGCATCGGGATCATCGATCGGACCACCATGGCCCTGGAGGAAGTGGACGTCTTCTTCCCGCGTCCCCACGCCATCGCGGTGAGCCCGTCCGGCCGCTATGTCTACAGTGCCAGCCTGGCACTCAACCAGCTGGGGGCCTACGACACCGAGACTGAGCAACTCGAACTGGAGACGGTCGAAGGCGCCACCCACACCTTCGTCCAGTTCGCCGTCACTCCTGACGGCACGACCCTCGTGGCGACCGGGCAGCTGACCGGCGAGCTGTTGTTCTTCGATGTGTCGGATGGTACGGGCCCGACCCTGAGCGGACGGGTCCAACTCGGCGCTCAGCCCTGGCATCCCGTACTCACGCCGGACGGGCGAACCCTCTACGTCGGCAACAAGGACGACAACTCCGTCTCGGTGGTCGATATGGAGCGCCGGGAGGTAGTCACGACCATCACCGGGCCGGGGCTGTCCGAGCCGCACGGGAGCGCGGTGTCCGCCGACGGCCGTTACGTCTACATCTCCAACCGGAACCTCAAGGGCGCCTACACGCCTGAGCAGGCGGCGGGTGACGAGCCGGTCGGGACGGTCGTGGTCATCGATACCGACACCAACACCATCTCCGCGGTGATCGAAGTGGATCGGTATCCGGCGGGGATCGGTACCAGGACGCGGACACCATGACGGGCGGCATGAAGCAGCGCTGGTTGCTGGCCGGTTCCCTGGGCCTTCTGGCCGGCTGTGCCGCCCGGAGCGCGGCGCCGTCGACGGCGATTGCTCAGGACGCGACGTCGTATCACCGCATCGTCGATGACTTCGACGTACGCGACGACGCCGGCGACCGCTACGCCCACCCCTTTCTGGGCGGGCTCAACGTGCCGCGACCGCAGCTGATCGATATCGACGCCGATGGCGACCTCGACCTGTTCGTGCAGGAACGGGGCGGAGAAGTCATGTTCTTCGAGCAGGTGGGCACCGTGGCGCAGCCCCGGTATGCCTGGCGGTCCGACGCATTCCAGGACATCAACGTCGGTGAGTGGTATCGCTTTGCCGACATCGATGCCGACGGAGACTACGACCTGCTGGGGGAGCGCCGGTTCAGCTACATCAGCTATTGGCGCAACGAGGGCACCCCAGAAGCCGCCGCCTTCGTGCTCGCGGCGGACACCCTGCGTGACGTCACCGGGAAGGCGCTGTTCTCGGACCGGCAGAACATCCCCAACGTCAGCGACCTCGACTGCGACGGCCGGCTCGATCTGTTCATTGGACGGCTGGTGGGGACGATCAGTCGCTATGAGGCGGATGGCGTCGATGCCAACGACGTGCCGCGGTTCCGCCACATCACCGATCGCTTCGAGGACATCGAGATCGTGGCCAATCCCGTGGGGAGTCGCCACGGCGCCAACACGATGTCCCTGGCCGACATCGATCGCGACGGCGACCTGGACCTGTTCTGGGGGGACTTCTTCGAGCAGGGCCTGCTGTTCATCGAAAACTCCGGGACCTGCGCCAGCCCGCGTCTGAATGGGGACCCGGTGCAGTTCCCCGTGGGCGACCCGGTGCTGACGAGCGGCTACAACGCCATGGCCTTCGGGGACGTGTACGCCGACGGAAACCTCGACCTGGTGCTCGGGGTGCTGGGTGGCGCCTTCAACCCCAACCTGACCACGGCCGACAACCTGTTCTTCCTGCGGCAGGAGCCCACCGGGACATTCACCATCACCACCGAGCGCTACCTCAAGGGTGTCGACGTCGGCAGCGAGAGCATCCCTCGGCTGGTGGATCTCGACGACGACGGCGACCTGGATCTGCTGTTGGCGAACAAGATCGACCCGGATGCCCTCCAATCCTCCCGGGTCTACCGGTTCGAGAACATCGGAGACGCGCGGAATCCGGTCTTTCACCGGCGGGGCGCCATGCCGTGGGACGGGCAGTATCACTATGCCCCGGACTTCGGCGACCTGGACGGGGACGGCGACCTGGACATGGTCCTGGGATCGTGGCGCAACGTCGTCGCCTACTATGAGAACACCGGGTCTCGCGCCGAGCCGGATTTCACGGAGGTCACGCCGGAACTCGTCAAGATCACCCGAGGGAGTAATACCACACCGGCTCTCGTGGACATCGATGGGGACGGCGACCTGGATCTCTTCGTGGGGGAGGCGTCGGGCGCCCTCAACTACTACCAGAATACCGGAACCGCGTCCGCCCCATCATTCCTGCTGATGTCCGATGAATTCCAGGGCATCGACGTGGGGCGCCGAAGCAACCCGGTCTTCCAGGACCTGGACGGCGATCAGGACTACGATCTCGTCGTCGGGACCGAGTCGGATGGCCTGCAGATCTTCGAGAATATCGGCAGCCCAACCGTTCCGCAGTTCCAGATGTCCGATGGCTGGCCCATCAAGATCCCGGACTACTCGGCCCCCGCGTTCGGGGACCTCGATGGTGACGGGGCGCCCGAGCTGCTGATCGGGGGGATCGGTGGCGGCCTTCTCTACTACCAACACCGGTGAGGGCGTGCCGGGCCACGACATGAGAGGTTCTATGCGACATGTTCTCGGGCGCGCCATGGTGCTGCCGGTGGCGGCACTCCTGACCTGGTCTGCCATCGCCACGGCCCAGGTCCGGGCCACCGGCCCGGACGAGTTGCCGGCTGCGGTCCTCGGGACGGCGCCGGCTCCACAGGGGCACTCCACCGCCTATGTGGAGGGCGACGACGCGACTCGCGGGTATCTCGCCGTTCCCGAGGGGGCAGGTCCGTTCCCGGCGGTCATTCTCATTCATGAGTGGAATGGCCTCAGTGACAACATTCGCCAGATGGCGGACCAATTCGCCGCTGAGGGATATGTGGCCTTCGCCGTCGACCTGTATCGGGGGCAGGTCGGGAGTAACCGGGATGAGAATGTGGCGCTGATGCAGGAGGCTCGTGCCAATCCGTCCACCATGGTGGCCAACATCGACGCGGCAGCCCGCTTTCTCCGGGCCCGTTCCGACGTCACCGGGAAGATCGCCGCCATGGGATGGTGCTTCGGGGGTGGGGTCGCCCTCAGCTACGGGCTCGAAGGCGAGCACCATGAAGGGACCGCCATCTTCTACGGCCGTTTGATCGAGGACCCGGAGGTGCTCCGGGCGCTGGACCATCCTGTGTACGGCACCTTCGCGGCCAATGACCGCGGCATCCCGCCGGACCAGGTCGATCGCTTCGCGGCTGCGCTCCGTTCCCTCGGCATCGAGAACGACATTCACGTGTACGACCACGTCAACCACGGGTTCTGGTTGCACGTGAGTCGCGACGAGGCCAACGCTGCCCCGGCACTCGACGCGTGGGTCCGGCTCAAGGCCTATTTGGCCCAGGTGCTGAAGTGAGGGTTCAGATCAGGCGGTAGTTGCGAAACGCGAATGGTTGGTAGCCAAGGAAGTACTCCGCGGCTCCCGACGCATAGTCCTTGAGGAAACGCCACTGCCACTGCATCGGGCCGATTCGCGTCTTGCGGTCGGCCCGTCGTGCATCGACCCAGTCGCGGACCACCTCCGGATGCGCCCCCTGGTAATGCTGGATCCGTGGTTGCCACGGGAGCACGATGCTGTCGAGATCGACGGGGCCGCCACCGTAGATGGCCGGCGTCGCCTTGTACTTCTCCACCAACGCCGGGTCCGGACGAGCCCAGCCGTAGTGGTGCATCCAGGCGTCGGTGAGTTTGCTGTTCACCTTCCTGCGTTCGGGCCCGACCCGGAAGCCCTGGGCATCTGCGTGGGAGCGCATGTCGACCACGGGAGGCCGGCGCACCACCCGGACCTCGCGCCGGTACCACGGACGCGCCATCCCCAGGTAGTCCGGCGTGCCGTAGAAGTGCCGGTACCGGACGACGAGTCCTTCGACCCGCGGATCGTCGTCATGACGATCGATCTGGGCCCGCAGCACCTCCACGCCCCCGTCGGCCAGCACCTCATCGGCCTGGATGTAGACGCCCCAGGGATGGCGGCAGGCGTCCAGAGCCCGCTGCGTCTCTTCGGCCAGCACCTGGTGGCCCTGCCCAAAGACCCACTCGGACTCGATGATGCGGATCCGCGGATCGTCGATGGCGCGGATCAGGTCCAAGGTCTCGTCGTCCGAGTGTCCGACGTTCACCACCAACTCGTCGCACAGCGGGAGGATGGACCGGATGCTGGCGACGACCGGGAAGTCGAGACGGATGGCGTTGCGAACCAGCGTGAAGCCGGAGACGGGTGGCGGCATGTCGGGCGGGCCCGGCTAGGCGCTCGTCGCCTCCACCGCGGCCCGGATCCGTGCCGCGGCCTGTTCCACATGGGCCAGGGTGTAGCCTGGGGGGAAGACCTCGCCACCGACACCGACGGCGACGGCGCCGGCGGCCAGGTAGTCGGCAAGGGTCTCTGCCGTGGGTCCACTGGTGGGGACCAACGGCACGTCCGGGAGCGGGCCACGAACGGCCTTGAGGAATGCCGGGCCGCCCAATGCCGCTGAGGGGAACACCTTGACCATGCGGGCCCCGGCTCGGCGCGCTGCCAGGATCTCACCGGGGGTGGCTGCTCCCGGAACGGCCAGGAGGCCGTGTCGCTCGGCCGCGGCCAGGACCTCGGGGTCGAACACCGGCGACATGGCAAACCTCCCGCCGGCCGAGGCCACCGCCTCGACGTCGGCCTCGGTCAGCACGGTCCCGGCGCCGACACAGGCATCGGGGTCGTCGGCGAGCTGAGCCATCACGTTCAACGCCCCCGGCGAGGTGAGCGTGAGTTCGAGGACGCCGAGTCCGCCGCGTATCGCCGCACGGCAGCCTTCCAGGAGGGCCGCTTCATCGGTCAGTCGGAGGCACAGGATGACGCGGTCCCGGAGCACCCGGGCTTCGGTGGCGTCGATGAGCGATTCGGGGGACGTGGTCGTGGTCATCGGGTCCTCAGCGCGAAGATCGTGATCGAATGGAGACAGGATAGTCCGGCCCGGCCCCGAAACACAATCGCCCACCTTCGGGACAGCCGAAAGTGGGCGCAGGTCGTCATGCCGGTACGAGCCGCTGAGGAATATGGCTAGCCTGGGTACGGGACCCGAGGGGCCGTTGCTACCAGGTTCCTGCCGATGACGATTGGCGGCTCGTCCGACACGACTTCGTCAACGTACCGCCTGGGCCTGAGGGTCGCAAGAGCGGTGCGCCGGTCAGAACGTGCCGGTATTGTCGACGATGATATAGGTGAGCCGTCCGCCGATCAGGATGTAGGGGTACGTGGTGCCCAGCGTCCTGGTCAGGTGCGTCATCATCGTGGCGTTGGTTGTCGTGACGCTGACGCCCACGAGGTACGGACCGCCGCCGCCGCCGCCGCTCAGGTTGTCCCAGTCGAGTGTGTAGTCGGTATTGACGAAGTGGACGTTGCCCGGCAGGTGGGCTCGAATCTCCACGGGCTCGATGCCGGGCCCGGCATCGGGTGGCCAGGTTTCGGTGTCGGTCCAGGCGGTGATGGCCGCCACTTTGGTGGAGTTGAGGTCGGCAGCCACCTTGGCGGCATAGGCCTGCTCCCGCATGTCGATGTACTTGAACAGGCCGACACTGGAGAGAATGCCCAGAATCACGATCACCACGAACAACTCAACCAGCGTGAATCCCCATCGCGTCATGGCTTGCCCCTGGCCGCCACGATCTCCAGGCTGTTGCCCACGAACTCGTCCAAGGCGTCTCCATCTCTCAAGCTCAGGTCGATCAGCCCGTTGCTTCCGGTAATGAGGTACTCGTCCCGTCCCACCCGCTGGTAGGCCAGCCCGCTGACCGGCGGGGCGCCGGCCTGCTCGAGGGTCGCTGGCAGCGTCTCGTGCTGGCTGCGGTAGCGTTCGACATACAGGGCCAGCTGCCACATCGCGATCCGCAGACTGGCCTCCTGAAGGGCGGGCGGTTCCGGCGGCGGCGGCGGCGTGACGAACCAGGCCGGCTTGGCCACGAGTATGTAGCTGCCGAACAGCACGGTCACGAGGAACGCAGCGTGCAGGAAGCGGATCCTTCTGCGTGTGGTGTTGGGTCCATCGCCCTCAGCCGCACGCCGATCGACCTCGTCCTGCATGGCGAGGTCTCGGGCTTCCAGCAGTGCCTTCTTGCTGCCACCCTTGCCTGGGCTATCGGTGATCCGGCGGTCCATGGGGTTCCATCGGTGAAGTCCAGTCCGGGGAGTATCTCAAGATCAGACTCCCGGAAGCGAAGTGCAACGTCTCGTTACTCTGCGGCGTCGGCGTCGGCACCGGCCAGTGCCTGCGCCACCTGGTCGGGGAAGGCCCGGATGTCGATGGGCTTGGTGATGTACCCCTCGAAGCCCGCCTCCATCGCCTTTTCCCGGTCGCCGGCCATGGCGTGGGCCGTGAGCGCCACGACCCGGCAGTCACCGGTGTTCGACGCCCGAATGGCATCGAGCAGCGTGAAGCCGTCCTGGCCCGGCAGCTGCACGTCCATCAGGACGAGTTCCGGTGCCGCCGAAGCGATGGTATCCAGAAGTTTCTCGCCATCGGGTAGCCCGATCACCTCGTGTCCGTGCATGGTCAGGAGGGTGGTGAACAACTTCATGTTGTCGTCGTTGTCTTCGACCACCAGAATCTTGGCCATCGGCTTGCTCCCGTCGGTTCTCACTGGGGCTCCCGACCCCGCCTCCTTATAATATGCCTAACCTGCGAGCGCTGAGTCAGGGGGCGCTCCGTCCACCCGCCGGAAATCCCGAGTCGATATGCCGTCCTGTTCCCAGAAGGTCGCTTGCCGGACGAATCGGCCGTTCGTGGCATGACCAGCCCAGAATCGGTCCGAGTCCCCGGGGACAAGAGCATTACCCACCGACTGCTCCTCATGGCGGCGCTGGCCCCTGGTGCCAGCGAGGTCGCCGGCGCACTGACCTCGCTGGATGCCCGGTCGACGGCGGCGGTCCTGAGACGACTGGGGGTGTCGGTGTCGCCACTACGCGCCGGCAGCCTGGTCCGGGTGGTGGGTCGTCCGCAATTCCGCCCCTTCGACGGCTCGCTCCACTGTGGCAATTCGGGAACCACCGCCCGCCTCCTTCTCGGGATTCTCGCCAGCCAGTCCATCACCGCCACCGTGACCGGTGACCGGTCCCTGAGGCAGCGACCCATGGCCCGCATCACCGATCCGCTGAGTCAGATGGGCGCCCGGATCCGGCCGCCCGGAGGTGACCGCCTGCCGATCACGATTGCCGGTGGTTCGCTGAGGGCCTTGCGCCACATCATGCCGGTGTCGAGCGCTCAGGTCAAAGGCTGCCTGCTCTTTGCCGGACTCGCCGGCGGGGTCCCGGTGGCTCTGCGGGAACCCAACGGCCTGTCACGCGACCACACGGAACGGCTGCTCCGGGCCTTCGGATACCGGGTGGCGACCGAAGATGGCTGGATCGCGTTCGAGCCGACCGGACGGCTGGAGCCCTTCCGGGCCGAGGTCCCCGGGGACGCGTCGTCCGCGGCCTTCCTGGTAGGGTATGCCCTCCTGGCATCCGGTGGGCCCCTGCGGATATCGTCCGTAGGGCTCAACCCGACACGGACCCACTATCTCGAAGTGCTCCGCCGGATGGGCGCCGCGATCACCGTGGAGGCGGACGAGGCCATGCACGGGGAGCCGGTGGGCGATATCATCGCGTCACCGGGTATGCTACGCGGTGTCGTCGTGGCCCGGGAGGAGATCCCGTCGCTCATCGACGAGATTCCCATGCTGGCGGTTCTGGCGTCACAAGCGGAGGGCACCACGGTGTTTCACGATGTGGGGGAACTTCGGGTCAAGGAAAGTGACCGACTGGGCCTGCTGGCGCACAACCTCGGTATCCTCGGTGCCGATGCCCAGGTCGTCGGCGACGACCTCGTGGTCCAGGGGAGCGACCGGCCCCTGCGTGGTCTCGTGAGGACCGAGGGTGACCACCGCCTGGCCATGGCGTTCTCGGTCCTCGGAGCCGCCAGAGGGGGTCAGGTCGAGGTCGACGATCTGGCTTGTAGCGCCGTGAGCTTCCCCGGGTTCCCCCAACTCCTCGCCCGACTGGCGCGTTCCTCACGATGACCGCCATCATCGTGGCCATTGATGGCCCCGCGGCATCCGGCAAGTCGAGTACGGCACAGGCCGTGGCCCGTGGGCTGGCGTTCCGACACCTGGATTCGGGGGCGTTGTACCGGGGCGTGACGCTCGCCGCCCTCGAAGCAGGGCTGGCATCACCCTTCCCGGAGGCCGACGTGGTGGCGGCGGCCACGACCTCCGGGGTCAGGCTCGAGCCTCGGGGACGCTCCTTCGAGGTCAGGCTCGAAGGCCGGGCGCCAGGCGAGGCGTTGCGGGGGGCCGGGGTCACGGCGAACGTCTCGGCGGTCGCCGCGCTACCGGCGGTCAGGAGCTGGGTGAACGCCAGGCTGCGGGAAGCTGCCGCTGCGGGGGAAGCCGTGGTGGTGGATGGCCGGGACATCGGTTCGGTCGTGTTCCCCGAGGCGCAGCTCAAGGTCTTCCTCACCGCCACCCCTCTGGCCCGAGCCGTCCGGCGGTTGCGCCAGCGGGGCGATGCCGAGGACGACCCGGCCCTGGAACGGGAAACGGCCATGCTGGCGGCCAGGGACCTGGCCGATTCCAGCCGTGACGTGGCGCCGCTGGCCCAGGCGGCCGACGCCGTGCTCCTCGACACCAGTGACCTGTCCTTCGAAGAGCAGGTGGACCGCATCGTGGCGCTGGCCCGCGACCGGGGGCTGGCCTGATTCCCGGACCCATGGGTTGCTCGGAGCCGATGACACCGGTAAAATGCTGTGCTACCCCGCTCGGGCACGAGGTCCGGTCTGGGGATTCACATCAACCCCGCGCGTGATGGTTCGGTCGCGGGCTCGAGGACAGGACCATTCCCACCATGACTGAACAAGCCACCGACACCCCCCAGCAGACCACCGACGATCTCAGCAACGCCGCGGGCCTCCGTGTCCGTCCCGATCTCTACGACGAATCCTACAGCGACGAAGAGTACCAGGAGATGTTGGCGATGTACGAGGGCACCATGGCCTCGATCGCCGAAGGCGAGATCGTCACCTCCAAGATCCTTCGGGTGACCGACAATGCAGTCATTCTGGATCTCGGGTTCAAGTCCGAGGGGTCCGTCTCTCTCGAGGAGTTCCCCGATCCCTCCATTCTGAAGGAGGGCGAGGAAGTCGAAGTGTTCCTCGAGAATCTCGAGGATCATGACGGTGCCGTGGTGCTTTCCAAGAAGAAAGCCGACTTCATGCGGGTCTGGGAGAAGATTCGCCAGGCCTACGAGAATGACGAGCCGGTTCCCGGTGTCCTGGTCAAGAAGATCAAGGGCGGGGTCGTGGTCAATCTGATGGGGGTCGATGCGTTCCTCCCTGGCAGCCAGATCGCGCTGCGCCGTGTCCCCAACATCGATGAGCTCCTGGGCCAGACCTACGAGTTCAAGATCATCAAGCTGAACAAGCGCCGTCGCAATATCGTGGTCAGCCGCCGGGTCATCCTCGAGGCCGAGCGCGCCAACAAGCGCGAGCACCTGATGACCGAGCTGCAGACGGACCAGGTGCGGACGGGTGTCGTCAAGAACATCACGGACTTCGGCGCCTTCATCGACCTGGGCGGCGTCGACGGGCTGCTGCACATCACCGACATGTCCTATGGCCGGGTCTCGCACCCCAGTGAGATGGTGCAGATCGGCCAGGACGTCGAAGTGAAGATTCTCGATATCGACTGGCAGCGGGAACGCATCAGTCTCGGCATGAAGCAGTTGCAGAGCTATCCGTGGAAGGGCGTGGCCGAGAAGTACCCTGTGGGGACGAGGGTCCAGGGGAAGGTCGTCTCGATTACCAACTACGGCGCCTTCGTCGAGCTCGAGCCGGGCATCGAAGGCCTGGTGCACATCTCCGAGATGAGCTGGACGCGCAACGTGCGCCACCCCTCCAAGGTCGTCAGCATCGGTGAGACCATCGAGGCCGTCGTCCTCAAGGTCGACGAGGCCGAGGAGAAGATCTCGCTCGGTATGAAGCAGACCGAAGAGGATCCCTGGATGGTGCTGCCCCTCAAGTATCCGGTGGGCACGCGGATCAGTGGCAAGGTTCGCAACCTGACGAGCTTCGGGGCCTTCGTGGAAATCGAGGCCGGCATCGATGGCCTGATTCACATCTCCGACATGTCGTGGACCAAGCGCGTGCAGCACCCGTCGGAGGTCATCAACAAGGGCGATGAAGTCGAAGTCGTGATTCTCAACATCGATGGCGACAACAAGCGGATCTCACTCGGGCTCAAGCAGGCCGTCGAGGATCCGTGGCTCAAGATCGGCGAGACCCTGCCCATCGGCGCCGAGATGCGCGGGCACGCCGTTCGCATGATGGACAAGGGCGTGGTCGTGGATATCGGCGACGACCTCGAAGGCTTCGCGCCGATGTCGCAGCTCGGGGTGGCCGACGTGTCCGACCCGGCTGACGCCGTCAAGGAAGGGCAGCCGCTCGACGTGAAGGTGTTGGAGGTGGATCCGATCCATCACCGCATTGTGGTCGCCGTCATCGCCTATCCGGAGTTCACCGAAGCCGACCTGGTCAAGCGGGCACCCATCCCCGTGGACGATGACGACGAGGACGCGGGCGCCAGTCCGGACGCGGCGGCCGCACCCGCCGAGGCCCAGGCAGCGGACGTCGTCGCCGATGCACCGGTGTCTGACGAAGCGGCCCCGGTCGAGGAGGCCAAGGTTGAGGAGGCCCCGGTCGAAGTGACCCCGGTCGAAGAGGCCCCGGTTGAAGCCGCCACGGCCGAAGAGGCCCCGGTTGAAGCCGCCACGGCCGAAGAGACGGCCCCGGCGGAGGCTGAAGCGGAAGCCCCTACCGGGGATGAGGAAACCACGGCCGACAAGTAGCCGTCCCCCAGCGGGACGTTCCATGAGGAAGGGCCCTGGGAACGGGGCCCTTTCGCTTCCGGTGAGACACGACCATGCCTGATCCCCGGGAACTTCTCGAACGGTTGCACCAGCGCCAGGCCGAGGCCGAACAGGGCGGCGGCCCCAAGCGTATCCAGCAGCAACACGCCAAAGGCAAGCTGACCGCCCGGGAGCGGCTGGACCTGCTGTTGGACGAGGGGTCGTTCGTCGAACTCGACCGCTTCGTCACCCACCGAGCTACCGATTTCGGGCTGGCGGGACAGAAGGTGCTGGGTGACGGCGTGGTCACCGGCTACGGGCGGATCGACGGCCGGCTGGTCTACGTCTATTCTCAAGACTTCACGGTGTTCGGCGGATCCCTGTCCGAGGCTCACGCCGGGAAGATCTGCAAGATCCTGGACCAGGCCGTGCAGAACGGTGCCCCGGTCATCGGTCTCAACGACTCGGGCGGCGCCCGGATTCAGGAAGGGGTCGTATCGCTGGGGGGCTACGCCGACATCTTCCTGCGGAATACCCTGGCCTCGGGGGTCGTGCCGCAGATCTCCGCCATCCTGGGTCCGTGCGCCGGTGGGGCCGTGTACAGCCCGGCCATCACCGACGTCATCGCCATGGTCAGGGGCGTGAGCTACATGTTCGTCACCGGCCCCAACGTCGTGAAGACCGTCACCCACGAGGAGGTTTCCTTCGAGGACCTCGGCGGTGCGGACGTGCACGGCAGCACGTCCGGCGTTGCCCAGTTGGTCTACGACTCGGAGCCTGAGTGCCTGGCCGGCCTGCGCGAGCTCATGGGGTTCCTCCCCAGCAACAATCTCGATGATCCTCCCCTCGTCCCCACCACGGACCCTGAGGATCGCCGCGACGAGGAATTGCTGAGTATTCTGCCCGACACCGCTACCAAGCCGTATGACATGCACGGGGTCATCGGTCGGGTGGTGGACGACGGCCGCTTCCTGGAACTCCATGCGGACTACGGATCCAACCTGATCGTCGGTTTTGCCCGCCTCGGAGGCCGGTCCGTCGGCATCGTCGCCAATCAGCCTGCCGTCCTCGCCGGCGTCCTCGACATCGACGCCTCGGTCAAGGGCGCGCGCTTCATCCGCTTCTGTGATGCTTTCAATGTCCCACTCGTCACCTTTGAGGACGTACCCGGCTTCCTGCCCGGGGTGGGCCAGGAGCACGGAGGCATCATCAAGCACGGGGCCAAGCTGCTGTACGCCTATTGTGAGGCCACGGTGCCGAAGCTCACGGTGATTACCCGGAAGGCCTATGGTGGGGCCTATGACGTCATGAGCTCGAAGCACATCCGTGGGGACGTGAACCTGGCGTGGCCCAGTGCCGAGATTGCGGTGATGGGCCCCAAGGGGGCGGTCGAGATCCTGTTCAAGGACCGGATCCACCAGGCGGAGGACCCCGAAGCCGAGACGGCCGCTCTGATCGAGGAGTACAGCGCCAAGTTCGCCAACCCGTATGGGGCAGCGGCTCGGGGCTACATCGACGACATCATCGACCCCCGGGATACCCGCCCGAGGCTCATCGATGCTCTGAGGACCCTGGTGGCCAAGCGCCAATCGGCCCCAGCCAGGAAACACGGGAATATCCCGCTCTAGGGACCTCCAGGAAGCGGACACTGGCCAGAATGGAACATTGTTGTCATCTTTGAACGTTGCCCCAGTGAGGACCACCACGCCGTGAACCCCGAACGACCGATTCCCAGGTTTGTCGCTGCCTGCCTGACGCTGGTGTGCGTGCTGGCACCCGCCGCCGTCGGCCAGGGCGCCATCGACCCCAACGTGGCCCCGCGAGCAGCGGCCATGGAACGGGCCGGCGACCGCATGGCGGCGACCGAGCTCCTCGGGAGCTACCTGGCCACGGCGCCCGGGGATGGGAGGGCCTGGTTCCAGTTTGGCCGCATGTACCTCCTGGCAGCCCGAGACTGGCATGAGACGGGGCACACCGGAGACCCCGACGGGGCGCTCTACCTCGATCTCGCCGCCATCGCGTTCGACCACGCCGTCAATCTCCAGGTGGATTCCGGCCGGATCTTCCGTGGCGCGGTCGAGATGGAGCGCGACCTGATCCGGATGGAACGAACGGGGTGGAGTGCTCTGCGAGCGGAGTCTCCGCGCCGCGACCCGGCCCCCGTGCCCGCATTCATTGCCGAGCTCGGCGCCAATCTGCTGAATTCATGCCCGGCCAATGCGGTGCTGATTTCCGGGAACGAGCTTGAGACTCTGGCCTCATGGGTGGCCGCCGTGGGCATGGGCTATCGGGCCGACGTGTTCCCGCTGCTGTGGAACCGGCTCCAGACAGACTCGCTCTATCGGCGCCAGGCGACGTTTTCTCTCGGTGTGCAGGACACTGCCGACCCGGCCTCGATGATGCGCGCCATGGTGGCACGGAGGCCGCTGTGCCTCACGCCGTTCGCTGACACGATGGTCGCCGCTCCGGGGCCCTGGGTCGTGACCAGACTGGCCATCGTCACCGGGCCGGACACGTCCCCCACATCCGACGTGCTGACCATTTCCCAGTTCCTGTCCAGCCAGCGCCACCGGTCCACGACCTGGACTCATGCCGTCAGCCGCATCTACCTCCAGGCAGCCCGCCGAAACCTCCTCCTGTGCGGGGGCCTCCTCGCCTACTTGAGCGATCCTGCCTATCCGGCATGCGGCCAGTAGGTCGCGTCCTCGTCGCCAACCGCGGCGAGATTGCTCTTCGAATCATCCGTGCCTGCCATGACGAGGGCCTCGAGGCCGTAGCGGTCTATTCCTCCGCCGACCGAGGGGCACGACACGCGGCCGCAGCCGACCTGGCGGTAGCCATCGGGGGTCCGACCCCGGCGGAGAGTTACCTGGACATCGATCGTCTCGTGGAGGCAGCCCGCCAGAGCGGGGCGACCCTGGTACACCCCGGATACGGATTCCTGGCCGAACGAGCCGAATTCGCCGAGGCCGTGACTCGCGCCGGCCTGTCGTTCGTAGGGCCGTCCGCCGAAGCCATTCGGGCCATGGGGACCAAGACCGAGGCCCGGCGTCGCATGGCCCAGGCCGGCGTACCGGTCGTGCCGGGCAGCGAGTCAGCCATCGAGGACGCCAAAGCGGCTGAGCGCGAGGCCGCGGAGATTGGCTACCCGGTCATGGTGAAAGCCGCGGCCGGCGGGGGCGGGAAGGGCATGCGAGTGGTCGAGCGGCCCGCCGATCTGCCGGGCGCCATCGCGGCCGCCGCCTCCGAGGCACGAAAAGCCTTCGGGGACGAACGCGTCTACCTCGAGAAGTTCATCGTGACGCCGCGCCACGTCGAGATTCAGGTGCTGGCCGATGACGAACGCACGGTGCACCTGGGTGAACGCGAGTGCTCGGTCCAACGGCGCCATCAGAAGCTGGTCGAGGAGTCTCCCTCGGTGGCCGTATCGGAGGAATTGCGCGACCGCATGGGCCAGGCGGCCGTTGCCGCAGCAGAGGCGGTGCACTACCGGGGCGCCGGGACCTGTGAGTTCCTCCTCGCGGCGGATGGGTCGTTCTTCTTCCTCGAAATGAACACCAGGATCCAGGTCGAGCATCCGGTCACCGAACTGGTGTACGGAGTGGACCTGGTGCGCGAGCAATTGCGGATTGCGCGAGGCCTGCCGATGACCATGTCCGGGTCCCCGAAGTCTCCTTACGGGTGGGCCATCGAGTGCCGCATCACCAGCGAGGACCCGGCGAACGACCTGTTGCCCTCGACGGGGCGGGTCGCCTATCTGCGAGCGCCCGGTGGCCCTGGCGTGCGCTGGGACAGCGCACTGGCCGTGGGCGAGGATGTCACCCTGTACTACGATTCCCTCCTGGGGAAACTGATCGCCTGGGGCAGATCCAGGACCGAAGCGATCGAGCGCATGCGCCGGGCGCTCGACGAGTTGCTGGTGGTGGGGGTGGCCACCAACCAGGGGTTTCACCGCAGGCTGATGCGCGATGACGAATTCTGTGTCGGCGATATCGACATCCAGTTCCTGGATCGGCGGCGGGATCTCCTGAGCGGCCACGAGGATGCCGAGGTTGCCGCCGTGGCGATCGCGGTCGCCCTGGCTGAAGACCAGGAGCGCCACAGTCGGGCGCCCGCAGTAGGTGCCGACGGATGGGCTGCTCGACGTGCCTGGCATCAGGCGGCTCGGCACGAAGGCCTGCGGTGACCCGTTCCTCAGGGTCCGAAGTCACCATATACGGCATTGCGGCGGGAGGCGACGGCGTCGGCCGATGGCCAGACGGCCGGGCCGTGTTCGTCCCGAGGACGGTCCCCGGGGACCGTGCTCTGGTGCGCCCCACCCGTGAGCGATCGCGTTACCTCCACGGCGAGATGGCGTCCCTGCTCGAGTCTGGAGATGGGCGTGTGGAGCCACCATGCGCACACTATGACGGCGACCGATGTGGCGGTTGCCAGCTGCAGCATCTCGGTCCTGAAGGACAACTGGCCGCCAAGAGGACCATCGTCGGGGACGCGTTGCGGAGGATTGCCCGTCTCGAGGTATCCGACCCCGAGATTCGAGTCGCCAATGCCCCTTGGGGGTACCGCGCCAAGATCACCTTGACCAGGACCGAACCGGGCAGCTTCGGGTATCATCGTTACCGACCCGAAGGCGAGGTCTTTCCTCTCGCCACCTGCCGCCTCGCCGAACCGTCGGTCGACCTGCTGTGGCAGGCTCTGCGGGAGCGTCCCGACCTCATGGCCCCGGAGGCGGGTCGGCTCATGCTAAGGATCGACGGCACGAGGGGCCTGCACGCCAGCGCACACCTGGACCGCGGACGCAGCTGGGAGAAGGCCGAGGCCTGTGCCCGCTTCCTCGCCGGAAGGGGTGTTGCCGCGTCACTCTGGGTCGTTGACGGCCAGGGCAGGGCCCGTCAGGTGGCCGGTGTGCCGGCTGCCATCGGCGCGGAGGTCTTCGAGCAGGTGAACCCCGGGACGGCGGTCGCCGTCCGCGATGCCGCCATCGAGGGCCTCGGCCCTGTGGCAGGGACCCACGTGTGGGATCTCTATGCCGGGGTGGGCGACAGTTCGATCCGGCTGGCCAGGGCCGGGGCCCGGGTGAGCGCCGTGGAGGTCGATCGAGCCGCCCATCAGTCGGCAACGAGGGGCGCCGGGATCAAGAGGTTCGTCGGCACCGTGGAGGGTGTCGCTCCGGGCCTCGGGCGCCCAGATCTGGTGCTGGTCAACCCGCCAAGGCGGGGGCTGGGTCGCGGTGTCTCGGCCACTCTGCTGGCCGCCGCCCCGCGACGCATCGTGTACGTGTCCTGTGATCCGGGCACTCTGGCCCGGGACGTGGCCCGCTTGGCGGATGGCTACCGGCTGGAGACCATCACGGCGTTCGATTTGTTTCCCCAAACCGCCCACGTGGAGTGCGTGGCTGTCCTGGAGCAACGATGAAGTACTTCGTGACGGTAGCCGGCCGTGAGCTGGAAGTCGAAATCGATGGCGATGACGTGGTTGTCGAGGGCCAGAGCGTCCGGGCCCACCTCGATCCGGTCCCGGGCACGCCGCTGCGTCAGCTCACGATCGATGGCCGGATCGTCCACTGGCCTTTCGAGCGGATCGGTGCCGGGAGGTGGCGGGTGGCTCCCCACGGGGAGGCGGTGGAGGCGGAGGTCATGGACGAACGGACCCGGCACATCCGGCAACTGACCGGAGACGGCCGGGCCCAGGCTGGTCCGGCCCGGCTCACGGCCCCCATGCCGGGACTGGTGGTGCGGGTCGAGGTCGAACCGGGCCAGCGGGTGGCTCCAGGGGACAGCCTGGTGGTGCTGGAGGCCATGAAGATGGAGAACGAACTCCGGGCCAGCGCCGGGTCGGTGGTGGCGGCGGTCCTGGTCCAGGCCGGGGCCGCGGTGGAGAAGGGAGATGTCCTGGTCGAGTTCGGCGACGCCGGAGACGCTTGACCTAACGCGAAGCCTCTGACTATCTTATGGGTCTGTGAATTTTTGGGTTCTCTAGCCGAATACGGGTAATGCGTACTTACTCACAACGCCCCTCGGAGATTCAGCACGACTGGCATGTGGTCGATGCCACGGACGTGCCGCTCGGCCGATTGGCGACTGCCGTCGCGGGCCTCATCCGCGGGAAGCACAAGCCGACCTTCACGCCGCACATGGACGGCGGGGACTTCGTCGTGGTCGTGAACGCGGACAAGGTGCGGTTGTCTGGTCGGAAGATGGACCAGAAGACCTACTTCTCCTATTCGGGCTACATGGGTCACGAGAAGCACACGCCGGTCCGGGCCATGCTGGAGAAACATCCGGAGCGGGTCATCGAGAAAGCCGTCTTCGGCATGCTGCCGAAGACGTCGCTGTCGCGTCAGCATCTGCGTGGCAAACTCAAGGTGTATGCCGGCGCCGAACATCCGCATGCGGCCCAGCGACCCAAGCCCTTCCCGCTTCAGGCCAGCAAGGTAGGCGTATGACGGAGATCATGGAGTTCAAGTGGAACGCGGTCGGACGCCGCAAGACCAGCGTGGCGCGCGTCTATCTGACGCCGGGCACTGGCAAGTGGGACATCAATGGACGGACGCTGGGGGACTTCTTTCCGCGGCCCTCCCTGGTGCAACACATCCAGCAGTCCTTTACGGCGACGGACACACTGGGCGCGTTCGACGTGAAGGCGCGCGTCAGAGGTGGGGGGTTGTCCGGGCAGGCAGGGGCCATGCGGCTCGCCATTGCCCGGGCCCTGCTCAAGGCCGACGAGACTCATCGGACCAAACTGCGGGCGGGTGGTCTCCTGACCCGAGACGCCCGTGAGGTCGAGCGCAAGAAGCCCGGTCAGCCGGGAGCCCGGAAGCGCTTCCAGTTCAGCAAGCGGTAGGCAGGACCGCCCGGCTCATGGCCGGGCACAACTCACACATCGCGGGATTCCCTCCAGGGTGCCCTTCGGGGTTCGGTGGGAAGAAGAACGCGGTGGCGGACTCAACCCTTTGCATGACAGGATCAGGTACACGGATGGCTCAATCGCAACTGCAGGACATGCTGGAAGCCGGCGTCCATTTTGGACATCAGACCCGCCGGTGGAACCCCAAGATGCGCCGCTTCATTTTTGCGGAGCGGTCCGGCATCTACATCATCGACCTCCAGAAGACCGTACGTCAGCTGCAGGCGGCCCAGGACTTGATCCACGAGATCATGCTCAAGGGTGAAGGCGTGCTGTTCGTCTGCACCAAGCGGCAGTTGAAGGGCGTGGTCGAGGCCGATGCCCGCGAGGCCGGGGCCCACTGGGTCACCGAACGCTGGCTGGGCGGCATGTTGACGAACTTCCAGACCATCAAGCGCCAGATCCGACGGCTCCGGGAGCTAGAACAAGGCGCGTCGGATGGCGATTTCGAGAATTACACCAAGAAGGAAAAGCTGCTGTTCGAGCGTGAGCGAGTGAAGCTGAGCCGCAACCTCGAGGGCATCAAGAACATGAACCGGTTGCCCGGCGTGCTGTTCGTGGTGGATTCGCGCAAGGAGCGGATCGCCGTGGCCGAGGCCAACAAGCTGGGTATCCCGGTAGTCGCGATCGTCGACACGAATGCCGATCCCGACCTGATCACCGTGCCGATTCCCGGAAACGACGACGCCATCCGTTCGGTGTCCCTGATTACCAAGGCCATCGCGGACACCGTGCGCGAAACACGGTCCCAGGTGCCGGCACGGGACATGTCCGAGGAGTTCGAGGGCGAGACCTATAGCACCGATGGCGGCGGCGAGGGCGATGCCGACAGCCGCCGCCGCCGCCCGCGCCGGAAACGGCGTGACAAGCCGGAGGCCATCGGGGCGCGCAAGACCGAGGACGGCCCGGCGGAGCCCGCCGCGGAGGCGCCGGCGCCGGAGCCGGCGCCCTCCACCGCCACGGCGGGCGAGTCGAACACCTGACCTCGCGAAGCAATCGCGTGGCTTATCGTTCCGCCGCCCGGAGGCCTGTCCCAGGCCTGGGCGGCGGTTCTCCTATCAACCCAGGTATGTGAGCATGACAGTGACATCGGTATCCCCCAAGCAAGTTGGTGAGCTGCGCGCCAGGACCGGCGCCGGCATGATGGATTGCAAGCGTGCGCTGGAAGAGGCGCAAGGTGACATGGATCGCGCGGCCGAGTTGTTGCGCAAGAAGGGCATCGCCAAGGCGGACAAGCGCAGCGGCCGTTCTGCCGGGCAGGGTCTCGTGACGAGCTACATTCACCACAACGGTCAGGTCGGCGTTCTGGTGGAGCTCAACTGCGAGACCGACTTCGTCGCCCGGACCGACGATTTTCGGGCGCTGGCCCAGGACGTGGCCCTGCATATCGCCTCAGCCGATCCCATCGGCGTGGCCGCCGAGGATGTCCCCGAGGAGCTGGTCGCGTCCGAGCGGCGGGTGGCCGAAGAGCAGGCCACGGCCGAAGGAAAGCCCGAGCAGATCCGTGAGAAGATCGTCGAGGGCAAGGTCAAGAAGTTCGTCGCCGAGCGCACGCTCCTGGAACAGCCGTTCGTGAAAGACGACTCCAAGACCGTGGGACAGCTGATCAAGGAAGCCTCCGGCACCCTCGGCGAAGCCATCGCGGTGCGGCGCTTCTCGCGGTTCCGTATCGGAGACGCTTGATGGGTCAGGGCTACCGCCGGGCGCTGCTGAAGCTGTCTGGGGAAGCCCTGGCAGGTGAAGCGGGCATCGGCCTGGACTACCAGGCCATTGCCGACCTCGCGCAGCAGGTCAAAGAGGTCCACGCGGCCGGTGTGCACCTGGGGCTCGTGGTCGGCGGCGGCAACATCATCCGCGGGGTCAAGGCGGGGGACGCAGGCCTCGACCGGGTCAACGCCGATTACATGGGGATGCTGGCGACCGTCATCAATGCGCTGGCGATGCAGGACATGCTGGAGCAGGCCGGGGTGGAAACGCGGGTCATGACCGCCATTCGTATGGAGTCGCTGGCGGAGCCCTACATCCGCCGCCGGGCGGAGCGTCACATGGAGAAGGGCCGCCTGGTGATCTTCGCCGGTGGCACCGGAAACCCGTTCTTCTCGACCGACACGGCTGCCGTGTTGCGGGCCCTCGAGATGGACGCCGAGGTCATCCTCAAGGCGACGACGGTCGATGGCGTGTACACCAAGGACCCGAAGGCCAACGACGACGCAGAGTTTCTTGCCGAGTTGTCGTTCCAGGAAGCGATCGTCAACGGCTACGCCGTGATGGACGCCAATGCGTTCGGCCTGTGCAAGGCCAACCAACTCCCCATCGTGGTGTTCAACATCAACCAGCCCGACGCCATCGCGCGGGTCCTGCGGGGCGAGCGGGTAGGGACCATCGTACAATGACGACCATAGCGGACTTGCTCAAGGCGGCAACCGACCAGATGGACAAGGCCGTCGAGAACACCAAGCGGGAGTTGTCGACGGTGCGGAGCGGCAAGGCCACCACCTCGCTCCTGGACCTGGTCCGGGTCGAGGCCTACGGCAACCAGATGCCCCTCAATCAGGTCGGGCTCGTGTCCGCCCCGGAACCGCGGCTGCTCACCGTGCAGCCATTCGACAAGTCGCTCGCTCCCGCCATCGAGAAGGCCATTCGCGAAGGCGACCTCGGGCTCAATCCCGCCACCCAGGGGGACATCATTCGGGTGCCGCTCCCGGTACTGACCGAGGAGCGCCGCAAGGAACTGGTCCGTCTGGTGCACAAGCTGTCCGAAGAAGGCAAGATTTCAGTGCGACACGCCCGCGGTGACATCATTCACAAGATCAAGAAGCTCGAGCACATCAGCGACGACGACAAGAAGCGCGGGGAGAAGGACGTCCAGAAGCTGACGGACAACCACGTGCACGCCATCGACCAACTGATCATCGCCAAAGAAGCGGAGATCATGGAAGTCTGAGATGGCCGATGACCACGTAGAGCGGATTCGCATGGAGGGCCCGGTGCCCGGGCACGTCGCCATCATCATGGATGGCAACGGACGCTGGGCCACCGAGCGGTCCCTCCCGCGCCCCCTCGGCCATCAGGCCGGCATGAAGTCGGTGCGTGAGGCCGTCGAGGCCTCTCTCGCCGTGGGCGTCGAGGTCCTGACCCTCTTCGCCTTCAGCCAGGAGAACTGGCAGCGTCCCCCTGAAGAAATCGACGCGTTGATGACCCTGCTCGAGGAGTACATCGCGCAGGAACTGGCCGATCTCCAGGCCAACGGAGTACGGGTCTCAGTCCTCGGGCAACTCGATCGCTTATCACCATCCGCGCGTGCCGCGGTCGATCGTATTACCGCCGACACCAGTGCCGGGGACCGGTTGGCCCTCAATCTCTGCATCTCCTATGGTTCACGTGCCGAACTGACCCGGGCGGCCCGGATCATGGCGGAGGCCGCCGCTCGCGGCGAACTGGATCCAGCGGCTATCGACGAAGACACCATGGCGGCCAACCTCCTCACCGCGGCCTGGCCCGATCCCGACCTGCTCATCCGGACCTCGGGCGAAATGCGCCTCAGCAATTTCCTGCTGTGGCAGCTGGCGTATGCCGAACTGTACGTGTCTCCCGTGTTGTGGCCCGACTTCCATCGCACCCAGTTCTTCGAAGCCATCCTGGACTATCAGCGGCGCGAGCGACGCTTCGGTCGAGTCACCCTCTGATGGACGGCAACGTCGTCCGGCGCGTGGCCTTTGCCGCGGTCGCCATCCCCATCGCGCTCGGCATCGTCTATCTCGGCGGGCTCCCGCTCACCGGGCTGGTGATGGTGGCCAGTGTCCTCGGGACCCGCGAGCTGTTCGGCCTGGCCCGACAGGGTGGGGTCGAGCCCCTGACCGGGGTCGGGCTGCTCGGCGCCGCGGCCCTGGGGCCGCTCACCTACCTGGCCCTGACCTCGCCGGACGTGTCGGCCGTCCTCGACGCCTGGTGGCCAATGATCCTGGGGTTGACCGTGGTCGCCCTGCTGGTCCTGACGCTCGCCACCAGGCCTCCCGGCAACAGGCCCCTCGGTTCCGTGGCCGTGACGGTGCTCGGGCTGGGGTATACCGGGGCGCTGCCGGCGTTTCTCCTGGCCATTCGCCACGGCACCGGAGTGTCGGCCCTGGGCGGGACGGCTCTGGTGTTCTTTCCGCTGGTGGTGACGTGGGTGACCGACACGGCGGCGATGTTTGGGGGCCGGGCCATGAAGGGCCCCAAGTTGGCGCCCTCGGTCAGCCCCGGGAAGACCTGGTCGGGGAGCATCGCCGGAGTCGTCGGAGCGCTGGCCGTGACGCCGCTGTGGATGGTCCTGGCCCTCGAGCCGGCCGGCGTGGCCTTCCCCTGGTGGCAGGCACTGGTCATGGCGGCCGTCCTTGGTGTCATTGGCCAGATCGGCGATCTGGTGGAGTCGTTGTTCAAGCGTGAGGCCGGCGTGAAGGACTCGAGCACCCTCATCCCGGGACACGGGGGCGTGCTCGACCGACTCGACTCGTTGTACTTCGTCATTCCCGTGGCCGCTCTGCTGTATCGCCTGTTCGGGGTCGCGTGACCCGCGGGATCGCCCTCCTGGGCTCGACCGGTTCCATTGGCCACAGTACCCTCGAGGTGCTGCGGCGCCATCGTGACCAGTTCCGGTTGGTGGCCCTGACCGGCGGACAGAACAAGGACTTGCTGGCCCGACAGTGTGCCGAATGGTCGCCGGCGTTCGCCGGTCTGGCGACCGGAGTCGCGGCCAACGGTATCCCGACCGGTCCCGAAGTGTTGGTCGAGGCCGCGACCCATCCCGACGTGGACGTGGTGGTCAACGCCGTCGTCGGCGCCGCTGGGCTCGACGCCACCCTGGCTGCACTCCAGGCCGGCAAGCGGGTGGCGCTGGCCAACAAGGAGACGCTGGTCATGGCCGGCGACCTCGTGGCGGCGAGCGCCCGACAGGGCGGGGGCGAACT
>JBDHIK010000132.1:0-6674 GCA_039587475.1 Gemmatimonadota bacterium
GCCAATGTGAAGGCCATCCTGTTCAACATCTTCGGCGGCATCACCAGGACGGACGACGTCGCGAACGGTATCGTGGCCGCCCTGGAACAGTTCTCGGTGGACGTCCCCATCGTGATCCGGTTGACGGGCACCAATGAGGACGAAGCCGTGAAGATTCTGCAAGGCGTCGGGATGACGGCACTCAAGGACATGGACCAGGCGGTAGAGCAGGTGGTTCGCGTGGCGCAGGAGGCGGCATGAGCATCTTCATCGATCAGGGGACCAAGCTGGTGGTGCAGGGCATCACCGGGCGGGACGGCTCGTTCCACACCAGCCAGATGATGGCCTATGGCACCAAGGTCGTGTCAGGAGTCACCCCGGGGAAAGGCGGCCAGCGCTTCGAGGATGCCGTGCCGGTGTTCGACACCGTGCAGGAGGCGGTGGAGGAGACCGGCGCCAACACGTCGGTGATCTACGTGCCGCCCCAGTTTGCTGCGGGCGCCATGTACGAAGCGGCCGATGCCGGCGTTCGACTCATCGTCTGCATCACCGAAGGCGTTCCGGTCGTGGACATGACCACGGTGCTCCCGTACCTGGCTGAGCGTGGCGTACGGCTCGTGGGCCCCAATTGTCCCGGCCTCATCAGCCCGGGCCAGTCCAAGGTGGGCATCATCCCGGGAAACATCTGTGCCCCGGGCCGTATCGGGGTCGTGTCGCGCAGTGGCACGCTGACCTACGAGGTGGTGCACCAGCTCACGACGCACGGCATGGGTCAGAGCACCTGTGTGGGGATCGGCGGCGACCCGCTGATCGGTACCAACTTCATCGACTGCCTCGCCGCGTTTCAGGATGACCCGGACACCGATGCGGTCGTGATGATCGGCGAGATCGGTGGCACCGATGAGCAACAGGCCGCCGCGTTCGTCAAGGACAAGCTCACCAAGCCGGTCGTCGGGTTCATCGCGGGGCAGACCGCGCCGCCGGGACGACGCATGGGGCATGCGGGCGCCATCATTTCGGGCTCTTCGGGGACGGCGGCCGAGAAGATGGCCGCATTCGAGGAGGCCGGAATCGGTGTCATGCAGCGACCCGCGGAGGTCGTCGCCCTCCTCGAGGCGCGTCGGTAGACCACATTCACCATCGACGGCCGGGCTCCACGGGGGCCGGTCAGATCATTACGGCATGGAGGGGTAGTGGCAGAGACCACGTTGGGGATCATCAAGCCGGACGCGTTCGGGTCCGGGAAGGCCGGTCAGATCATCGCGCATCTCGAGAAAGCCGGATTCGTGCTTCGGGCGGCCCGGGTGACGCGGTTGGCACCGGCCGAAGCCGAGGCGTTTTATGAAGTGCATCGGGGGCGTCCGTTCTATGACGAGTTGGTGGCCTTCATGACGAGCGGCCCGTGTCTGCCGATGGTGTTGGAGCGGGACGACGCGGTCACCCAGATGCGCGCCGTCATCGGAGCGACCGATCCCGCCGAGGCGGACGAGGGGACCATTCGGCAGTTGTACGCCGAGTCGAAGGGGCGGAACGCGATTCACGCGTCCGACAGCCCGGAAAACGCCGCCCGCGAAGTGGCGTTCTTCTTTCCGGAGGGGCAGTTACACGGTCTGTGGGGCTGACCGGGAGTGCTTGACCTAAGTGTCGGTTCCCAATACATTTAGCGGCTATGCTAAGAGTCGACCTGCGCCAATTGCACGAGGGCCCGGTCGAGACCACGGGCTCCCTGCACCCAGCGGATCCGGCGTTCGAGGGGCTCGATCTGGTTCTGGACGGCCCTGTCGAGGTGGACGGGCGGCTTCAGGCCACCGGGGACGGGGAGTGCTACTGGCACGGGTTCCTCAAGGGGCGGGTCCGGGCTGAATGCCGCCGCTGCCTGACGGAGGTGGCCGTGCCGGTGGATCTGGAGGTCCGGGTGGTGTTCAGCGAGGACCCGGCCTTGGCAGAGGATCCGGGCGTCTATGAGCTCGACGCCAGGTCCGGGGTGGTCGATGTCGGGGTGCCGGTACGAGAGGAACTGACACTGGCGGTGCCGAGGTTCCTCCTGTGTCGAGAAGACTGCGCCGGTTTATGCGCCTCATGCGGCGCCGATCTTAATGCTGGGCCGTGCTCCTGCCGGGACACGGCCGTAACGGTTTGAGGACCAATCATGGCCGTACCAAAACGCAGGACGTCAAAATCACGGAAGCGGCTCCGCCGAACCCATCATCGCGCCAAGGCCATCCCGGCCCAGGCCTGTCCCCGGTGCGGTGAACCCAAGATTCCGCATCGCGTGTGTGGCACCTGCGGATTCTATCGCGGCAAGAAGCTGATCGAGGTCGAGGACAGCTGACGTGATCCGCGTCGCGCTGGATGCGATGGGGGGAGACCACGCGCCCGCCGTGGAAATCGAGGGCGTGTCGCAGGCCATCCCGGAACTTCCCCCCAACGTCATCGTCCAGCTCGTCGGTCAACCTGACGTCATCCGCGCCGAGCTCGACCGTCATCCCGAGATCGACCAGGACCGCCTGGAGATCGTCGAGGCCAGCCAGGTCGTGGGGATGGCGGAAAAGCCGCTGGTCGCCATCCGCAAGAAGCCGGACTCGAGTATCTCCCTGGGATTGCGGCTGCAGAAGGAGGGCCGCTCCGACGCGTTCGTGTCGGCTGGCAACACCGGGGCCATTCTGGCGGCGTCGACCATTTCGCTGCGGCTGCACGACGGGGTCGAGCGCGCGACGGTGGCCACACCCTTTCCCACCGCGGACCGTCCGGTGCTGGTGCTCGACGCCGGCGCCAATGTGGACTGCTCGCCCCGGGAACTTCGCAGTTTTGCCTACCTGGGCACGGTGTACGTCCGGGACATTCTCCAGGTCGAACGCCCGGTCGTGGGGCTCCTGAACATCGGCGAGGAAGAGGAGAAGGGGAACGCCGTCACGAAGGAAGCCCACCAGCTGCTCAGGACCAGTGAAGGCCTGAATTACATCGGCAACATCGAAGGCCGGGACATGATCGCCGGCCATTCCAAGTTCGGCCATGTCGATGTGGTGGTGTGCGACGGATTCGTCGGCAACATCGTCCTCAAATTCTACGAATCGGTTGCGCGCCTCATCGTGCGTCTGGTCAAGAGTCGGGCGCCGGAAATCCTGGAACGGATGGATGTCCAGGAAGTGTTCCGGGTGCTCGACTACTCGGAGTACGGCGGTGCCCCCCTTCTGGGGGTCAAGGGTGTGTCCATCATCTGCCACGGGTCGTCCAGTGCCAACGCCATCAAGAATGCCCTGCGCGTGGCGGTGCAGATGGTGGAAACGGGTCTCAGCGACCACATTGCCGCGGAGTTCTCCGAACACCAGGAGGCGAGCCAGGCATGACGACACGACCGATCGCACGGATCAGTGGGTTGGGAGTCGCGGTGCCACCGGGCGTCCGGACCAACGGCCACTGGGAGCAGGTGCTCGATACCTCCGATCAGTGGATCGTCGAGCGGACCGGCATTCGGGAGCGGCGCTGGGCCGAGGGCGACGAGACGGTCGCCAGCCTGTCCAAGGCCGCAGCGGACATTGCCCTGGAGCGCGCCGGGCTCGATCCCATGGACCTCGGCGCCATCGTGCTGGGGACCGCCACCCCAGATCGGCTGTTGCCGTCGACCGCCTGTGATCTCCAGGCCCTCCTCGGCGCCGAGAATGCCGCCGCGTTCGACGTCGCTGCGGCGTGTCCCGGATGGATCTACAGCCTGACGGTGGCCGAAGGGCTCATCGCCTCCGGCCAGGCCGAGCATATCCTCGTCGTTGGTGCGGAGAAGCTGTCCACCATCACCGACGAAACCGACCGCTCGACCGCCGTGCTGTTTGGTGACGGGGCAGGCGCCACCGTGCTCAGTGCCCATCACGGGGAGCCCGATGGCGTGCTCTCGACCTTCATTCGCTCCGATGGCCGGCTCGCCTCGTTGTTGTACCGACCCGGCGGAGGCTCCACCAGGCCCTTCGACGCGGCGGTGCTCGCCGACCGGGCCCACTACATGAAGATGGCGGGCCGAGAGGTCTTCAAGGCCGCTGTGCGCGCCATGTCCCAGGCCTGCGACGAGGCCATTCGCCGCGCCGGGGTCACCGCGGATGACATCGATCTCATGGTGCCCCATCAGGCCAACATTCGCATCATCGAAGCCACGGCCAAACACACCGGCACGCCGATAGACAAGGTCATGGTCAACATCGACCGGTATGGCAATACCTCGGCCGCGTCCATTCCTCTGGCCCTCGATCAGGCGAAGGAAGAAGGCCGGATCGAGCCGGGCATGCTGGTCCTGCTGGTCAGTTTCGGAGCCGGCTTTACGTGGGGGAGCTCGGTCGTCCGGTGGTGACGGTGCTCCTGTGCCCCGGTCAGGGCGCTCAGCGCGTCGGAATGGGACGAGATCTGGCGGAGCGGTTCCCGGCCGCGCGGGAGACCTTCGAGGCCATCGACGAGGCGCTCGGTCTGGCGCTGTCCAGAATCATGTGGGAGGGGCCGGCGGACGAGCTGGTACAGACGCAGAACACCCAGCCCGCCATCCTGGCCCACTCGGCCGCGGTCCACGCGGTGGTCAAGGATCACCTGGGTGACGTCGTGGGCGCGGCGGGGCACAGCCTTGGCGAGTACAGCGCCTACGTCATGGCCGGAGCGGTGTCCGCGACAGACGCCGCGCGCCTGGTGCGGCGCCGCGGTGAGCTGATGTTCGAGGCGGGCCAGGCCCGACCAGGAGCCATGGCCGCCGTCCTTGGCCTGGCGACCGGGGAGGTGGAGGCGGCCTGTGCCGAAACGTCGAGCCCGGACGAGGCGGTGGTAGCGGCCAATCAGAATGCCCCGGATCAGACGGTGATTTCCGGGGACCCGGGCGCCGTCGAGCGTGCCGGAGCGGCCTGTCAGGCGCGGGGCGCCAAGCGTGTCATTCCCCTCAAGGTGAGCGGCGCCTTCCACTCGCCCTTGATGGAACCTGCGGTGCCCGGGTTGCTGGAAGCCCTGGCCGGAGTCGCGTTCGACGACCCGGCCTTCCCGATCGTGGCCAATGCGACCGCAGAACCCGTCACCACGGCCGACGAGGCGACCCGCCTCCTTCGGGAACAGTTGACCGCACCGGTACGCTGGGTCGACTCGATGCGGATGGCAGACACACTGGCGACCGATGTGCGGTACCTTGAGTTGGGTCCGGGAAACGTGTTGTCCGGGTTGCTCAAGCGTGTCCTTCCTTCCCCCCATTCGTCGACGCTGGGTACGGTCGACGAAGTCGAGGCGTTCCTGGCATGAGCTATTCCATCGATCTGAGCGGCCGAGTCGCTCTGGTGACGGGGGGCACCCGGGGGATCGGCCGCGGCGTGGCCGATGTTCTGGCACAGGCCGGCGCCACCGTCGCGGTCATGAGCCGAAACGCCGAGCAGGCCAAGGCGGTGGCTGCCGAGTTGGGGAGCGGCATGGTGGGTGTTGGGGCCGATGTCGCCGATCCTGCCCAGGTGGTGCGCGCGGTGGAGGAGATCACTGACCAGGTCGGCTCCGTCGACATCCTGGTCAATAACGCCGGGTTCACCAGGGACAACATCCTCCTGCGGATTGGCCAGGAGGACTGGGACAGCGTCATGGCCACCAACCTGACAGGTGCCTTTCAGATGACCAAGGCGGTCCTCAAGGGGATGATGAAGCGCCGCGCCGGACGGATCATCAACATCACGAGCGTCATCGGGATCACGGGCAACAAGGGCCAGGCCAACTATGCGGCTTCGAAGGCCGGCCTGATCGGGTTCACCAAGTCGGTGGCGCGGGAGTACGCCAGCCGGAACATTCTGGCCAATTGCGTGGCTCCCGGGTACATCGATACCGACTTGACGAGCGGCTTGCCACCGGAGGCCCAAGAGGCCTTATTAGGTGGGGTTCCGCTGGGGCGACTGGGGTTCCCGGCGGACGTGGCTGGGGCGGTCCTCTTTCTGGCGTCGGACTTGGGAGCGTACATGACCGGCCAGGTGCTGGTCGTCGATGGTGGGATGGTCATTTAGGTTTTCAGACTCATAACCTTGGGACAGGGTGACAATCACAATGGCTGACATGGATGAGAAGGTCAAAGACATCATCGTCGAGGAACTCGGGGTCGAGCGCGAGAAGCTCACCAACGAGGCCAGCTTCATGGACGATCTCGGGGCCGACAGCCTCGACACCGTGGAACTGGTGATGGCCTTCGAGAAGGAATTCGACATCGACATCCCGGACGAAGAGGCCGAGAAGCTTCGGACGGTCGGGGATGCCCTGAACTACCTCCACGAAAAGACCGGCTGAGTCGGTGGCACGCCGTGTCGTGGTGACCGGGCTGGGAACCGTCAGCCCGGTCGGCAATACCGTCGAGGAGACTTGGAATGCCCTCCTCGAAGGGCGCTCGGGCGCTGCGCCAATCACCAAGTTTGACGCCTCGAATGTGAAGGTGAAGTTCGCCTGTGAGGTGAAGGGCTTCGAACCCGAGGCCTACATCACCCGCAAGGAGGCTCGGCGCTACGACAAGTTCGTTCAGTACGCCATCGCGGCCGCGCAACAGGCCGTCGATCAGGCGGGACTGGGGAACGGCTTCCCCAACCCGGAACGCACCGGCGTGGTGATCGGCAGCGGCATCGGTGGGATGGAGACGTACGAGGAGAACTGCAGCCTCTACATCACGCAGGGGCCGGACCGGGTCTCGCCCTTCTTCGTGCCCATGTTCATCTCGG
>JBDHIK010000133.1:0-6645 GCA_039587475.1 Gemmatimonadota bacterium
GCTATACCCGCGAACAGGCCATCGAGGAAGCCCATCGCCGTTTCGGGGACATGGCCGAGGCCCGCCGGCGCCTCCGCTCCACCGCCCTCAAGAGTGCCCGGCGCCTGCGACGACACGACCGGCGCGGCGACCTCGGGCGTGACCTCCGCTACGCCGTGCGCCAGGCCTGGCGCACCCCGGGTTTCACCGCCACCGCCCTGGCGACTATTGCGTTGGGCGTGGGGCTCACCACGGCCATGTTCACCCTGGTCGACCACGTGCTCCTGCGGGCCCTCCCCTTCCCCGACTCCCATCGGCTCGTCTCGCTCCAATCGGTTGGGTCGGATGCCGGCGCCTTCGACCAGACCTCGATGGCCAATTGGGTCGATTGGCGTGAGGCCAATGGCTCGCTCGCCGCCACCACCATCTTTCGGTCGCTCGACGGTCAGGTGACCATCGATGTCGATGGCACCGTGATCAGTGTCCCGTCGCGGACGGTCGCCGGTCAGTTCTTCGAAACCCTCCAACCCACCATGGCGCTCGGTCGAGGCTTCAGCGAGGCCGAGGCTCAGGCCGGCGCCGAGCTGATCGTCGTGTCGGAAGGCTTCTGGCGCCGGGTCCTCGGCAGTGACCCCGATCTCGCGGGGCGACCACTCCAGGTCAACGGCTCCGCCGTCCAGATCGTGGGCGTCGTCCAGCGGGGCCACGAATTCCCCGGCGGAACGGACATCTGGCGGCCGGCGCGCTTCCGTCCCGGCAGTGGCGGCATGCGGAACAACATCAACTGGTCGGCGCTGGCCCGGCTGCATCCGGGCACCGCCGTCGAGCAGGCCGAGGCGGAGCTGACGGCCATCGCTCGCGGCATCATGGAACGCGACCCGGCAGGCGTGTACTCCCACGGGGTCCGGGTGAAGCCTCTGGTGGATGTCGTGGTCGAAGGCGCCGGCGCCCGGCTGCGTTTACTCATGGGTGCGGCCGTGTTCGTCCTCCTGGTCGCGTGCGCCAACCTGGCCGGACTGAGCCTGGCCCGGGCGCGACAGCGCGAGCAGGAAGTCGCCGTACGCCTGGCGCTCGGCGCCGGCCGGGGCCGGGTCCTGCGCCAGATCATCATCGAACACGTCCTGCTGGCCCTGGTGGGCGGGACCGCAGCGGTCGCCATGACCTGGTGGGCCACGGGGTGGGTCGTGCGGGTCCTCGAGACCACGCTGCCGCGGATGCAGGAGGTCGCCTTCGACGGCCGCATCGCGGCGTTCGGCCTGGTGGCCGCGCTGGGGTCGGGCATCCTGGCCGGCGCCCTGCCGGCCTGGCGAGCCTCGGGGGGTACACCCGGCCGGCTGCTCTCGGGCGCTCGAGGCGGCATCCGCGGCGGCAAAGGCCTGCCCGGCGCCGTCCTCGTTGCGGGAGAGGTGGCGCTGGCGGTGCTCCTGGTGAGCGGTGGCGTCCTGCTGCTACGCAGTTTTCAGAGTCTGGTCGACCGCGATCTGGGCTACCAGCCCGAACGAGTCGTCACGGCGGCGGTTCGGCTCACCGGCGTTGAGTACTCAGACCCGGAACGCGCCGTGGGCTACTGGAACACGCTGCTGGACGACCTGGCGGTGACCCCGGGCGTGGCCTCGGCCGGCATCGCCAACTGGATTCCGACCGGGAACGCCGGCACCGGGTGGATCGATCTGGCGGACCAGCCGGAGCGCGAGGCCAGCGCCGGCTATCGCATCGTCAGCGACGACTACTTCGAGGCCCTGGGGATCCCGCTGTTGGAGGGACGCACTTTCGGGTCGGCGGATCGTCCCGGCGGCGACCGGACCGTCATCGTCAACCGGCGCATGGCCGACGTCTACTGGCCGGACGAGAGCCCCATCGGCAAGCGTGTGCGGGCCAGGAGCATGGAGGAGTACTTCGAACGGACCGCCGGGCTGCAGCCATGGTTGACCGTGGTGGGGGTGGTTGGCGACGTCCGCCATCACGGCTTCGAGGATGATATCGATGCCGAGATGTACGTGCTCTATCGACAGATTCCCCAGCGGTTGAGGGTCATGACGGCCGTCGTGAAGGCGCAAGGGCCCGACATGGCCTCGGTCGTCACCGTCGTACGAGATCGGGCCCAGGCGATCGACCCCTCACTGGCCATCGTCATCGAGCCGCTCGAGAACCGGGTGAGCGACCTGCTGGCTCTTCGGCGGCTGTTCATGGCCGTCCTGGGCACGTTCGCCCTGCTGGCGTTGGGGCTGGCAAGCCTCGGTGTGTACGGCCTGCTGGCCTTCATAGTGTCGCAACGGACCCGGGAGTTCGCCGTTCGGGCCGCACTCGGCGCCGCGAGTGGCAACATCGTGCGACTGACGCTGCAACGGGCAGCGCCCATCCTGCTCGGGGGTGCCGTGGTCGGCCTGGTGGCGGCGTACTGGCTCAGCAGTGTCCTGGAAGCACATCTGGTGGACGTGGCGCCGAGGGACCCGGTCACCTACCTGGCGGCGGCAGGCGTCCTCGGAGTGGTCGCGCTCCTGGCCTCCCTGGTGCCTGCGTGGCGCGCGGCCCGCCTGGATCCCCTGGAGGCATTGCGAGACGGATAAGCACAGGGCCGGCCGTGGGTCCGGCCGGCCAGCGGCCGTGGGAAGCTCAGCTACTCGTCTTGTTCAACCGCACCGATCCGTTGGTGGTCCGCACCCGGATCGGCTGTCCGCCGTCTCCCACCGTGAACTCGAGTTCCCGCCGGCTGAAACGGCCCTGGATGGTGACGGGAAAGTCGGTGGTCATACTGCCGTTCACGGTGCCGGTTTCGACGGTCGCCGAATAGTCCTCGGGGATGGTCAGCGCCACCGACCCGTTGGTCGTCTTGACGTCGAGCCCCTCGCCCTGCCAGCGGTCCCCGCCGAGGGTGATCTTGACGCCGCCGTTCACCGTTCGCCCCTTCACATTCCCGGCCAGCCCGGTGAGGCGGACTCCGCCGTTGGTGGTGCGGAACTCGAGGTCGCCGGACATGTCGCTCAGGGAGACGCCCCCGTTGGTGGTCTCGAGATCGAGGTCGGTCTGGCGCGGGGCGAACACCTTGAAGCTGACGGACCACGACTCGTTCCGATCGGTGCGCGGCCCATCGGCGGACAGACTCAGTCCATCGACATCCACGTCGACCTCCCGCACCATGCGCTGGGCGTCATCGAGCCGGTCCGCACGCCCGACGATCCGGGCAAACACCTTGATGTCGTTGCGGTCCCACCCCTCGACGGTGATGCCGCCGTTGGGAGCGGCGTCGATCTCGAGGGTGCCGCCGGTGGGCTGCAGGGTCAGTTCTCGAACCTCACAGTGGCGCTCGCGGTCCGAGTCACGGTCCCGGCACCACTCTTCCTGATCGACGTCCTGAGCAGACAGGCTTTGGGGCAAGAGAACGATGGCGAGGGCGACGGCAATGAGACGGGGCAGGCTCGTAGGTGACATGATGGCTCCAGGGCTGGGTCCAGTGGTGACCCAGGATTAGACGGCCGGATGCCCCGGAAGGTTGCAATCTGGGACCCGAACCGTATCCACGATGCGAATAGCAGTAACGGGCAGGCCGAAAGGTCGTCCGGTGAGGCCTGGCGGTTCCGTCCCACCTTGCCTGACCATGAATCGTTCGCCACGTACTCGGTTTCGGCCGATCGCTGACGGGGAATCGGCGCTTCCCACCCGAAGACTTTAGGCATGGAATACCCGGGCGCTGGAGGTCGATCCCCACCCACCGGAGGCTGTATTGGTCATGCTCAATCCCCGGACCAGGTCGCTACTCACTGCAACATGGTTCGTCGTCCTCGCCGGCTTGGCTTAGACGGGTCGGTCGCTGGGAAAGGTTGCAGAAGGAGAAACGCGCGGCCATAGCACGGCTTGGGCAATCGAGGGCAGCATGGCCTCGGCGGGCAAGCACAGTGAGCGACGAGAGTGATGGATGTGGTGGAACTCACCAGATCTCCCTCGATGAATCCGGTGGAGTCCCACCACAGGCAGTGGTCCGGCTCGGGGTCACGCTGACAGACTGACGGCGCCGGTTCACCTATCGGAGGACCGGGCCGGTGGGATTACGACCCGTCTTCCAGGAGCGACGTACGGAGCTGGGCGATCTCGTCATCGCTGACCCCCAGTCCATCCCGGATGTAGGCCTGCATCGATCCGTATCCACGCACGGCTTCGTCGAGCGATGCGTCGATGTAGGTCCCGTCCAGCACAAAGAAGGCGTTGGCCGCTGCCATGTCGACCTCGTCCGGGGCGATTCCCTGGGTCGTGGCCGCCGCCTGCCGGAGTTGGCCCAGCCGGTGTTCGACCTCCGCGGCACGATAGACGTTCGACAGCAGGTAGTCCTCGCGCACCGTTTCCCAAGGAACGCCGAGTGCCGAAAGCAGCACGGCAGTGGCCGTTCCCGTGCGGTGCACCCCGTGGGTGCAATGGAGCACCAGGGGGCGATTCCCAGGATCGGCGGCGGCCCTGAGGAGCGCTGCGTACTCCATCTCAGCCTCCGTGACGAGCAAACGATGGATCTCGGGGTTGATCGTTGGCGGCATCCGGGAGAAATCGCCGGTCCCGATTGCATAGGTGGCGGCGGTCGTCAGTTCCTCCGCGTTCCCGCTGACGATTGGTAGCAGGATTTCCCGCACTGTGTCGGGGAGGCGATCGGGGCCCTCAGCGGTTTCTGCAGGCGTGAGGAAGTTGACCACCGTCCGGATCCCCAGCGAATCGATCCGAGCCACGTCGTCCGCTGTGAGGCGGTCCAATCGTCCCGACCGGTACACTTGGCCCCAACGCACGACCCGGCCGTCGGCCGTGACGTAGCCACCGATGTCGCGGAAGTTGGCCTGTCCGTCCAGGGCGACGTGCCGGTCGGGGGTGATCGTGCCCCCGTCAGGCTGCGAGTCGCAGCCTGCGCTGGCGATCGAGACGAGGAACGCGAGCGCCGGGACGATGCCGCGCGTAGAGTGTGTAGCTGGCATGGCTAGGCTGTCTCCGTAAGGGGGCGCTTCCCGGCGCGAAGGCTTCGGGCGGCTTGGGTGGTCGCCTCATTCGAGGTCCTTCCCTTGACTGTGACCCGGGTCTCGCACGTGTCTCCGTGGCGTACTGGTCCGATACAATAGCACCATTTCCGATCGGCCACATCACCATTTCCCAATCTCGGAAGCCCAATGGCCGAAGCTACGAAACCCCAATTGACTAGGAGATTGCTCAACGCGTCGTATTGTTCCGCGAGGCCGTCGATGGGTGGGACCTTGATTGGCGCCAACTCGATAGCGGCCCGTTCGAAGCCTCCGTTCAGGTGCTTTCCGGGGCATGAGGAAATCCGCCGGTGGCTATGTGAGGCACTTCGGCGAACTCCCCTCGGCCACCTACCAGATAGTCGGACGAGGCGAGATCGACCGGGGACGCCTGGCGGTTCCTAGAACCTCACCTGATAGTGCATCGTTCATCGCCTATGACGCGTCCGTCGGTACGCTGACGGGGAATCGGCGCTTCCCATGGGAAGGCCCTGGGCATAGAATACCCGGGCGCTGGAGGTCGATTCCCACCCACCGGAGGCTGTATTGGTCATGCTCAAACCCCGGACCAGGTCGCTACGGACTGCAACATGGTTCGCCGTCCTCGCCGGCATCACGCTCGTTGGATGCGGCGTCCCTGCCGAGGAGGACGCTTGGGTCCCACCCGCGCTGACGGGCGACGGGACCGATCTTCCAGAAGGGCGCGACGTCGTGCAACGCATGATCGAGTTCATGTCGGGTCACGAGACGCTTGCGATGGAGGCCGTGGTCACCTACACGGCCATCCAGGAATCGGGTCAGAAGCTCCACTTCGATCTGCTGCAGCGCATCGCCGTCCGCCAACCCGACCGACTGTTTTGGGCCACCGTCTTCGACGACGGTACCGCTGACTCGGCGTGGTTCTCCGGCGGCCGCTTCCGGTTGCTTCGCCGCCCGGCAGGCGTGTGGGGCCAGGTACGGATCCCGGGAGGAACCATTTCCGATATGGTCGACGTGCTGGAGCAGGACTACGACATCGATGTCCCGGCACGCGACCTCCTCAAGGGCAACGCCGGGGACTTGTGGCTGGGCGAGGATGTCACGTCGATCTGGTACGTGGGAGAGGCCTGGGTCGACGGCCAGTGGACGGATCATGTCGCCGTACGGAAGCCCAACGTCGATTTCGAGCTGTGGATTCGACAGGACGAGCCGTTTCCCGCCGCCATCGCCATCGTGTATAAGGGAACGGAAGGCCAGCCCAGCTACCACGCCAGGTTCCGTCGATGGGCGACGAGCCTCCCCGATCCAGGCGCGCTGGAGTTCACCGTACCCGAGAATGCCGAGGAGATCGAAATGGTTCCGGTGGTGCTGCCATGACTGGACGACGACTGATTCGACACGAAACCCGCACACGGTTGGCCCGCTGGGCCCTGCTCGGCGCGCTGGTCACCTTCGGGCCCATGATCGACGCCGCCGCGCAGCGGCGGGGTGGAGGAAGCCGAGGCGGGGGGCGCTCGTCCCGCCAGAGCTCCAGCGTCAACCGCAACAGCCAGGCGCGGTCCGGGTCCACGAGCCGGAGTCAGCAACAGCGTTCCCAAAGTACCAACCGGTCGCAGAGCCAAAACCGGTCGCAGAGCCAGAATCGTTCTCAAAGTCAGAATCGGCAGAGCACCAACCGGGCATCGACCCCGGGCCGGTC
>JBDHIK010000134.1:0-6913 GCA_039587475.1 Gemmatimonadota bacterium
CCCCCGGAACGGCGAAGTCATCGAACTCCCTCGCCACCAGCGCCTCGATGAACTGGTCGCGCGCCGGCCAGGGAATGTCGTTGAGGCCACCGGGCACCTCGGGCGCCCCGGGGACACCCTCCATCCCCGGCGCGGCACGATCCACCAGCATCAAACGCTCGGCATCGGGATAGGGGAGAGGTTGCATCAGGTAGGCGTGGTACCAGCCGAACGCGGACACAGCGAGCCCCAGTCCCAGCGCGGCAAGGAGTATCACCGCTGCGGTGTAGCCGGGAGCCCGCATCAGACTGCGCACCGCATGCCGCAACCGGCGAGCCGGGTGGCCCATCCGTTCCCACCGCCGAGGCGGTTCGAGTTGCTGGCGGCACAGTCGCTGGAGTCTCGACTCGTCGCCGAACTCGCACCGGACTCGCGCCTCGGCTTCCGCACGGCCGACACCTTCAGCCACGAGGCGCGCCACCCGTGCCTGGACGTGGAATGACAATTCCGATCGAATCTCCCCTCACGTGACTTCATGGCAGCCGTTCGGCCGGAACGTCGAGCACGCGCCCCACGGCGCGTGTGTGATTACGCCAGCGCTCGATCTCCTCATCGAGGGCCACGGTACCGGAAGGGCTCAGGTCGTAGAACTTGGCCCGGCGGCCTTTGTCGGAAATGCGCCATTCGTTCAGCAACAGCCCGCGGCCCTGCAAGCGATGGAGGGCGGGGTAGAGCGCCCCCTCCTCGACCTTGAGGTGTGCTTCAGACCGCTCACGGATCCGATCGGCGATCTCGAGGCCGTGCAGAGGTCCGTCCTCACGAAGGACGTGGAGGACCAGGAGGTCGAGTGACCCGTAGAGGCTGGATCTGGCGGGGGGTTTGAGGGTCATCGTCATTCCATAAACAGGTTAGGTCATAATATTCCCCTAATCAGCTTAGGTCAAGGATGCCGCTCTGGTTCGGCCCTCTCTCGGCCCGGGCCCGACTCACCCGGGTGACCCAGGGAACCCCATCCGGTCGATCAGCCTGGAGAAGCGCGGTTCCGTCCGCAGCCTGGCGTACACCGGATCCACGTTGAGGAATACCAGATTCCAGCAGCGCTCATCGAAGGCGCGTTCGAAGTAGTCGAGGGCGCGGTCGACGTTGCCAAGCCCCAGGTGCATCAGGGCGAAATAGTCCGCTGGGATATGTTCTGTGGCGGCGCGCGTTTCGAGTTGGCGCAGGATGTCTCGAGCCGGCTCGACGTGGGTGGCCACGGCCTGGGCGTAGGCCAGGTGTGACAGTAGTCCGGCGTGGCCGTGTGAATGTTTCAGCCGTTCGTTATAGAAAGCGATGGCGGGGGTGAACATGCCGTTCTCGACGTAGGCCGGCCCCAGGAACCAGGGGAGGATGACGAACCCCGGGTCGATCTTGAGCACCTCGAGATATTGATCGATGGCCGCCTGGTTGTCGCCCTTGAAATACGACACCCACCCGACGCCGGTACCGATACTGAGCGACATGGGGTCCAGGGCATGGCCGTGTCCCATGTGATCCCCGGCTTCGTCGAAGCGCCCCAGCGCCAGCAACAGCTCCGCGTACCAGTGCAGGGCCGTGGGATAGTACGGGTTGAGTTCGAGCGCGGTCTTGAAGTGCCGCTCCGCGGCTGCCCAGTCCCAGGCGAAGATGAACTTGGCGTAGGCCAGGGAGTTGTGGGCCTCGGCCAGCGAGGGATCGATGGCGATGGCCTTCCCTGCCGCCCCACACACCTTCTTCAGGGCCTCGGGTGAGGACAGGTGCCGGTAGAAGCCGAGGAGGTTGTAGGCATCGGCAATGCCGGCATAGGCCAGGGCGTAACTGTCGTCCAGGGCAATCGCCTGTTCGAAGTAGGAGATGGCCGCCTCGAGCTGTCTGGCCGTCCGCTGGTTCCAGCAGTAGCGACCCTTGAGGTACAGCGTGTAGGCCTCGAGGTTGGTCGTGGATCTGGTGCGCCGTTCGTCCAGTGGTTCCACCAGCTTGACCTTGAGCGTGTCGGCGATGGCGTGGGCGATCTCATCCTGGATGGCGAACACATCCCCCATCTCACGGTCGAAGCGGTCCGACCACAGGTGATAGCCATCCGCCACCTTGACGAGCTGCGCGGTGATGCGAAGCATGGTTCCCGCTCTGCGGACGCTCCCTTCGAGGACGGTCGCCACGTTGAGCGTGCGGCCGATGTCCTTGATATCGGTATTGGTCCCCTTGAACGCGAACGACGAGGTCCGGGCCGCCACCTGAAGGTCCGGTACCTGGGCCAGGGCGTTGATGATCTCTTCCGTCATGCCGTCGCTGAAGTACTCGTTCTCGGGATCGGCGCTCATGTTCGCGAACGGGAGCACCGCCACCGAGCGGTCCGCTGCCGGCGGGACTGAGACTGTTTCGATGGTGACGACGCTGGTCAGGCCCGGGCTGGTGATGGCGCGAGCGAAGGCCGAAGCCGTGGTGAACCGGTCTGCGGCGTCCTTGGCCATGGCTTTGGCCAACGCCGCCGAGACGTAGGGAGGGATGTCGGAACGGAGCCGCGACACGTCGGGAATCTCGGCCGTCAGATGCTGCATCACGATCGACCGGACACTGGGGCCGGTATACGGCGGTTCTCCAGCCAGGAGCTCATAGAGCAGGCAACTGAAACTGTAGATGTCGCTTCGTGGATCGATCGGTTCGTCGCCGGTGGCCTGCTCGGGGCTGACGTAGAACGGCGTCCCGACCATGCGGCCCGATCCGGTCAGCCGGGCGCTCTTGGCTTCGCCGGCCCAGGCAATCCCGAAATCCGCCACCAGGGCCCGGCCGCCCGACAGCAGGATGTTTCCCGGCTTGATGTCCCGGTGCACGATCCCCTGCGCATGGGCGTAGTCCAGGGCACTGGTGACGTCACGCGCGATGTCGACGACCTCGTCGAGCGACATCCGCTTCTTCTCCTCCAGCAACTCTAGCAACGTCTGCCCTTCGATGAAGGGCATGGTGAAACACATGAGGCCCTCGGCCTCGCCGGAGTCGTACACCGGTACGATGTTGGGATGCTGCAGCCGGGCGGCGACCTCGATCTCGCGTTGGAAGCGCTCAGAGCCGATAGCCGCCGAGAGTTCGGGCCGCAACACCTTGACCGCGATCTTGCGTCCGTGCTTGACGTCTTCCGCCAGGTAGACGATGGCCCCACCGCCGGCGCCCCACTCGCGCTCGACCGTGTAGCGCTCCGGCATGGCGCGCCTGACCTGTTCGATGAACTCACTCATGCGTCGACTATCGCCTCGATTCTGTCGCACGTCCAGAGGATCGACTCCAGGGCCCACCCTCAGGGCCAGACGGCATCGCCCGCCCTCCTGATCGTAACATCCCTCCTTCAGGTGACGTACAATAGAAGTGTCAGTTTCACCTCGACCGGAGCATCCATGCGTCTCTTCGCGCTCGCACCAGGCATGCTCTGCCTGGCCTCGACCCTCGCGGCCCAGGCAGGGAGCTACGACCCGGCCGACGTCGCCTCAATCGATGCCATCATCGGCGCCTACTACGAAGTCGTCTCCGGTCCGGCCGGCCAACCCGCCGACCGGGCCCGCGATGAGTATCTGCACCACCCGTCGGCACTCATCGGCATCCCCACCCAGGGAGATGACGGCCGACCGACCCTCCGGATGATCTCGCTGGGCCAGTACCACGATGCCTTCGGCGGCCCTCGGCAACAGCCGTTCTACGAATGGGAGCTCAATCGCGAAGTTCAGCGATTCGGCAATGTGGCCCACGTATGGAGCACCTATGCCTCCAGCCGGGAACCAGGTGGCGAGATCTTCACGCGTGGCATCAACAGCATCGAGTTGTTCTGGGACGGGGACCGCTGGTGGATCACCAGCTGGAGCTTCGATCAGGAGCGGGAGGGACTGGCGGTGCCGGAGGAGTATCTGCCAGAGGAGTGAGGAGTGAGAAGTGAGGAGTGAGAACTGAGAAGTGAGAAGTGAGGAGTGAGAAGTGAGAAGTGAGGAGTGGGAGGGGGAAAGGGGAGATGTGCGGGGCCCTTACACCGGCCATGCCGACGGGCCATGTTCCTTCCACACCCCATCGGGAGACGGCATGATCGACGACGACACGCTCAACCTGTCGGTCCGGAAGTTCCTCAAGCAGTTCGGCATCAAGGCCCAGCGGGCCATCGAGGAGGCCATTCGCTCGGCGGACGCCGACGGGACGCTCGACGGGCAGTCGAGCGTGACGGCCACGGTCACGCTCGAGCTGGCCGGGCTCGATGCCGCCGTGGAGGTGAAGGAAGACATCGCGTTCGCCGGCGACTGATCAGCGGCGGGACGCGACCATCGGACCCCCCGGTGCATCATTGTACCGGAACCCACCTATGGAGCTGATACCGTGCGCCTGAACGTCCTCGCGGCCATGTGCCTTGCCGTCCCCGCCGTCACTGTCCCCCTCGTCTCGAACGCCACCACCGCCCCGGCTCCGTTGGCGAACTGGATCGGCACCTGGGTGCTCGACGTCTCGGCCAGCGACTTCGGTATGAGCCCCGCCCCCGACTCGGCCCATACGGTGATCGTCCGGGCGGACGACCGGCTGGAACTGACCAGGAAAGTCTGGACCTCGATGGCGGGCCACCGGGACGTCGAGTTCGATCAAGCCACCGACGGCGAGCCCGGTGAGGCCAGCGCCACGGACGGGGAGACGATCCCGTCGCGGGTCTGGTGGGAGGGGGACGACCTGGTGATCGAGGTCGAGGTCGAATCCAACATGGGCGCGATCGTGGTGACGGACCACTTCTCGCTGGTGGACGAGGATCAGCTGGTCATCGAGCGGGTGATGGACGTGCCGAGCGTCGGAGAGGTCACCCAGACACTGGTGCACCGCCGTCGCGAGTGACCTCGGCTAGCGGACCGGGCCTCTAAGCTCCTGGCCAAAGCCCTGCACCACGATCAACTGACCGGTTTCGACGCCGCCGCCCTGGGCGCCGACGACCATGACCTCACGGTTCCCTATGGGGACGAAGGTCGCACCCAGCGTCCAGAACGCCGGAGACTCGCCGAAGGCGGGACCCCGACTGATCACCGCGAACCCCGGCTCAGTCTGGAGATCGACCGCCGTCAAGTCACCGTCCGAGTCCCGGTAGTAGATCCTGGTGCCGTCGGGCGACCATGTGGGCTCCTCACCGAACGATTCCGACACCTGCCAGTGGCCGTCCTGGACGTTGGGGAAGGGGCGGACGTAGACCCGTTCGTCAGCATCCCCGGCGCTGTAGGCGATCCACCGGCCGTCGGGGGAGGTCGTCGGCTGCGAATGCCATTGGGGGCCGATGAGGAGAGGCGTGAATGCCGTATCGACATCGGGGCGAATCGCCACGATGTCGCCCTCGTCTTCCGGGCCTTCGATGGTGAGCACCAGCCACAACTCCCCACCGTGGACCCCGACGTCGAACGGGCCGGTGGGGGTGAAGGGGGGCAGGTCGATTCGCTCGGTCCCCCCCGACCCGTCGGCCCGTTTGCGGTAGACCCCTAGCGTTCCCTCGCGGTCCGACAGGTAGTAGATCCAGCGCCCGTCCGGCGACCAGCGGGCCGGCCCATTGAACGACCCGTCGAACGTCAGCCGCACCGGCAGCGTGGGGCCCACGCTCTTGACGAAGATGTCCGAGGCCTCGGTGGATCCGTCGCGAGCCATGACCAGCGCCACCCGCTGCATGGCCGGATCCGGCGCGACCCACCAGACCCACTGCCCCGGGCGCCACCCATCGAAGAAGGGCCTGGCCTCGCCCGTCTCATTGATGACCAGCACTTCACTGCGGACATCGGCCTGGCCGCCCACGAGGTAGACCAGCGTGCCGTTGTCCGCCACGGCAAAATCGGTGACGCCGTATACCCCGACACCCAGCCCTTCGACCACCGCCCTCGCCGGTCCGGTCAGCTCCATGCGGTCGGTGTCGAATGGTGCCGACATGAGCCTGCCATCGCCGGTCGCGTACACCAGATAGCCCGGTGACACGTATTGGGCACGGATGCCCCGGGTCACGACCTTCGATTCGCCGGTGGACAGGGAGGTCGCCTTGATGTCCCATTCGGCGGGTTGGCTGCCGCTGTAACGCATGCGGTAGAGCACCACGTCGCCACCGGGGACGGCCACCGGCCACGCCACGCCCACCTCACCGGAGTCGCGCGCCAGCTGTGTCACCGGCTCGTAGTCCCCCCCGGCCTCCGGCAGCCGCGCCAGCCCACCGGCGTCCACATCGACGTAGATGTACCCGTCATCCCCCAAGGCGGCTCCACCGACGCCGAGGCCCGAATCGGCCACCGTAATGACCGAACCCGAGCTAAGCGACACGAGCTTCAGGGCCCGCGGCTGTTCGGTGAGAAAGATGATGGACTGTCCATCGTGCGAAAACGCGGGGTTGAAGCCGCCTTCGGTTCCGGCGAGCGGGCTGGCGTTCAGCTGGTCGAAACGCCTGAGCCACAACATGGGCGTGCCTGCACCGGGGCCGGTGTAGACCAGGCTGGTGCCGTCGGGCGAAAGCGCAAACCGATACCCGACCGCCGTGCGCTGCAACGCCTGTTCCTCCGGCAGGGCGACGGCCAGCCGGGACACCCGGGTCGTCGGTTGAGGGCGGGGCCGGAGCCAGCCCCACAATGCCAGGCCGGTAGCCAGGACCGCCACGACCACCGCGACCTGGAGCCCCCGGCGGGCTGGGGCCGGCGCGCTGACCGCCGCCTCGGCTCTGGTGCGGGCGTTGGTGAATCCCGGGCTGACCAGCGCCTCGGCCAACTGCGCTGCCGAGGCGAACCGATCAGCCGGGAGCTTGGCCAGCGCCTTGTCCACCGCGGCCGCCACGTTGGCCGGCACCGTGTCACGAGCCGCCGTCACCGGTGGGGCATGCTCGGTGATCACCTTGGCCACGATGGCCTGCGCCGTCGACCCCATGTAGGGCGGGTCTCCGGTCAGC
>JBDHIK010000135.1:0-6487 GCA_039587475.1 Gemmatimonadota bacterium
GGCGAGCCGCGCGACCTGTTCTTCGCCCCCATCCAGGCCGTCCAGAATCTCATGGCCAAGGCCGGCTCGGCCATCGGCGACTACGATCTCATCGAGGCCAACGAGGCCTTCGCCGTCCAGGCGCTGGCCGACGGCCAGGGCCTGGGTTGGGATTGGGACCGCGTCAACGTGAACGGCGGCGCGGTGGCTCTGGGCCACCCCATCGGTGCCAGTGGGGCGCGGGTCCTGACGACGTTGCTCTATGCCATGGACGATCGCGGTGCCGCGACCGGCCTGGCGACCCTGTGCCTCGGTGGCGGCAATGCCGTCGCTCTCAGTGTGGAACGGACCTAATCGTGGAGACGCGCCCGTGACGCTCAAGACAGATACCCGGTCGCCGACCGCGGCCCGCTCACTATCGCCCGCCGGGCGCCGGATCATCGCCATTGCGCTGGGAGCAGCCGTCGTGGCCATCGCCGCGCAGGTCTCGGTACCGCTCCCGTTCAGTCCGGTGCCGATGACCCTGTCGCCCCTGGCCGTCCTGTTGGTCGGTGGCCTCCTGGGCGCCCGCGAAGGCGCGGCGGCCGTGGTCGCCTACGTTCTGGCCGGCGCCGCCGGGCTGCCGGTCTACGCCGGTGGCGCGGCCGGAGCGGCGGCCTTGATCGGCGCCACCGGGGGCTATCTCCTGGCGTTTCCCGTGGCGGCCGGGGTCGTTGGCTGGGTGGCCAAGGACCGTGGCTGGGCCGGCGCCTTTTTGGGTGCGCTCGCCGGCATCGTCATCATCCACGCGGGCGGGTTGGCACAGCTGACGCTGTTGACCGGCGACCTGAGCACGTCGTTGCGGCTCGGGACCCTGCCGTTCCTGCCGGGTGACGTCGTGAAGCTCGCCGTCGCCACCATCGGGATCGCCACGCTCGGCCCGTCCATTCGTTCCCGGGTGTGACCCCACCGGACCAGAACCACGCGCCCTCCTGGCGGGAGTTGCGCGACGCGGCCCTCTGGTCCCTGCTGTTCGCCTCGATCGTCTTCGGCGTGGCGGCGCTGGCTTCGCTGGCGGTGGCGTTCGCGCTGACACCGAGCCTGGACGAGGCCGCGGTGTGGCTGTCCACGCCCCAGGCCGTGCAACTCGGGGTTCAGGGCATCACCGCACTCGGGGGCGGCCTCCTGGCCACCTGGATCATCGGGGTCCGGCGCTTCGGCATGGACAGCGCCGATCTGCGATGGCGAACCGGGACCTCGACGGCGGCCGGGGTTGGACCGGGCCTTCTGTTCGGCTTGGTGCCGGCGCTCGGTGTTCTGGTCGTTGCCGCGGTGATCGGAGATGCCGGGTGGCGTTGGGCCGGCCTGGAGCCGCTCGCAGGGGTGGCGGCCGCGGGTCGCACGGTGCTGATGCTGGCCCCGGCCGCCCTGGCAGAAGAGGTAATATTCCGGGGCGTCCCGATCGTGTTGCTGGCGGCCGTGATGGGGCGCGGATCGGCCGTCGTGGCGGTAGCCGTGGTGTTCGGGGCGGCGCATTTGCTCAATCCGAACGTGACGGCGATGGGTGTGGCCAACGTCACCCTGGCCGGGGTACTCTTGGGGACGGTCTTCTATGGGCCGGGCGGCCTGTGGGCGGCCTTCGGAGCCCACCTGGGCTGGAACGCCACGCTGGCGCTGTCTGGTGCCGCGGTGAGCGGGTTGCCGATGGGTGCCGCGGTCTTCGAGTTCGAGGGCGGTGGCCCGGATTGGCTGACCGGGGGGATGTTCGGCCCCGAAGGGGGGCTGGCGGCAACGGCGATGTTGGGCATTGCGGTCATCGTGGCCGCTCGACGTATCAGGAGTGAAGACGGATGAACCGTGTGGCGGTTGTGGGTGCGGGTACCATGGGCAACGGCATCGCGCACGTCTTCGGCCAGTGTGGCTGGGACGTGCGTCTGGTCGACGTGGCGGCGGACGCTCTCGAGCGGGGCATGGCGACGATCGGGAAGAACGTCGGGCGCCAGGTCAAGAAGGGCCTGCTCACGGAGGAGGACGCCGCGGCGACCCTCGCCCGGATCCACCCGGGAAGCGACCTGGCCGCAGCCGGCAACGCCGACCTCGTGGTCGAAGCCGCCACCGAGCGGCCTGACCTCAAGTTCGACATCTTCGAGCGCCTCGGAGAGCACTGCGGCCCTGACGTCATCCTCGCCAGCAACACCAGTTCCATTTCCATCACCGAGATCGCGCGCCGGGTGCCGCAGCCGGACCGGGTCATCGGCATGCACTTCATGAACCCCGTGCCGGTCATGAAGCTGGTCGAGGTCATCCGGGGTCATCATACCAGCGACGCCACGCTCGAACGGGTCATGGCGACCGCGCGCGACCTCGGCAAGGAACCGGTCGAAGTCAACGACTACCCCGGGTTCGTATCCAACCGGGTGTTGATGCCGATGATCAACGAGGCCATCTACTGCGTCATGGAAGGGGTGGCCACGCCCGAGGCCGTGGACACCGTGATGAAGCTGGGGATGGCGCACCCGATGGGGCCGCTCACGTTGGCCGATCTCATCGGATTGGACGTCTGCCTGTCGATTCTCACGGTGCTGCACGAAGGGTTGGGGGACGACAAGTACCGCCCCTGTCCGTTGTTGCGGCGCATGGTGGCCGCCGGTGACCTGGGCCGCAAGACGGGACGGGGTTTCTATGACTACGAGTGAATCATGACTACCGCCACGACGCCGCCAAGCGCGGAATCCAAGAAGGAGTCCTCGATGGACCTCATTGCCGAGATGCAGTCGTTCAACCACGAGCAAGTCGTCTTTTGCTCGGAGCCGTCCAGCGGGTACGTGGGGATCATCGCGATCCACGACACGACCCTGGGGCCGGCGCTGGGGGGAACGCGCTTCTGGAACTACGCCTCCACCGACGAGGCGATGGTCGATGCGCTGCGGCTGTCGCGCGGCATGACGTACAAGGCCGCCGTGGCCGGGCTGGATCTGGGCGGCGGCAAGTCGGTCATCGTCGGCGACAACCGGCGCACCGATCGGGAGTCGCTGTTCCGCGCGCACGGCCGGTTCGTCGAATCGCTCGGTGGGCGCTACATCACCGCTGAAGACGTCGGCACCAGCCCCTCCGACATGAGTTACGTGCGCTTCGAGACGACGCACGTCACCGGTCTCACCGGTCTGTCGGGTGATCCCTCGCCCGTGACGGCGTACGGGGTGTACATGGGAATGAAGGCCGCCGCCAAGAAGCACTGGGGCACTGACGACCTGTCGTCGCGCACGGTCCTGCTGCAGGGGTGCGGCAACGTGGGGTACTGGCTGGCCAAGTACCTGCACGAAGAAGAGGGCGCCAAGCTGGTCGTGACCGACGTCGATCAGGCCCGCGTCCAGAAGGTGGTCGATGCCACCAAGGCGACGGCGGTGGCGCCCGACGACATCTACTCGGCGGAGGGAGACATCTTCGCGCCGTGCGCGCTCGGGGCCGTCATCAACGACAAGACGCTCCCCGTGCTCAAGGTCGGCGTCGTGGCCGGCGGCGCCAACAACCAGCTGGCGGAAGAGCGTCACGGCGACGAACTGTTCCGGCTCGACAAGACCTACGCGCCGGACTACGTCATCAACAGCGGCGGACTCATCAACGTGTACGGCGAGATCCATCACTGGTCCCCGGACCGGGCCAAGCACAAGGCGGCAGAGATCTACGACACCTTGCTCAAGATCTACGACATCTCCGGCCGGGAGGGCATCCCGTCCTACCAGGCCGCCGGTCGTCTGGCCAAGGATCGCGTGGCCGCGGTGCGCGGCCTGAAGAGCATGTGGCTCAAGTAGGAACGCGCCCCATGCCGGAACGCATCCCCATCGGGGCCGATCATGCCGGCGTCGCCCTCAAGCAACGGCTGGTGGATGAGTTGCGCCGGCTGGGGTTCGAGCCGGTGGATGTCGGCACGGCCGGGACCGAGTCGGTCGACTATCCGGACTTTGCCCACCAGGTCGCGGGACAGGTCGAGCATGGGGATGCTGGTCGCGGTATTCTACTGTGTGGCAGCGGCTTGGGGATGTCGTACGCGGCCAATCGACACCGCGGCGTCCGGGCGGCCGTGGCATGGTCTCCCGAGATCGCGTCGCTGGCGCGCAGTCACAACGACGCCAACGTGCTCGTGCTTCCGGCGCGGTTCGTGACCGACGAAGAAGGTGTCGCCATCATGCGCGCGTGGCTCGAGACCCCATTCGAGGGGGGACGCCACTCGCGCCGGGTTGAAAAGATCGAACCAGGAAAGGGTTGATGTTGAGCCACAATGCTTCTCTCCGCTCCACGGACCCCGTGGTCGCGGCACTCGTCGATCGAGAACTGCGCCGCCAGCAGGACGGCCTCGAACTGATTGCCAGTGAGAATTTCGCCAGCCGGGCCGTGATCGACGCCGTCGGCACCCCACTCACCAACAAGTACGCCGAGGGCTACCCCGGCAGGCGCTATTACGGCGGGTGTGAGGTGGTGGACGAGATCGAACAGCTGGCCATCGACCGCGCCATCGAGCTGTTCGGTGCCGATCATGCCAACGTCCAGCCGCACTCGGGGTCGCAGGCCAACTTCGCCGCGTACATGGCCCTGCTCCAGCCGGGCGAGCTGCTCATGGGCCTGGCGCTGCCGCACGGCGGCCACCTCACCCACGGGCACAAGGTCAACCACACCGGCATCGTGTGGCGTTCGGTGCACTACGGCGTCGACCCCGCAACGGGACGCATCGACTACGACGCGGTACGGGCCCAGGCGGTCGCCGAGCGGCCCCGCCTCATCATCGCAGGCGGCAGTGCCTACGCCAGGATCATCGATTTCGCCGCGTTCCGTTCGATTGCCGACGAAGTCGGGGCGCTGCTGGTGGTCGACATGGCGCACATCGCCGGTCTGGTGGCCGGTGGGGCCCATCCCTCCCCGGTGCCGCACGCCGACGTGGTCACCAGCACCACCCACAAGACCCTGCGGGGGCCGCGCGGCGGCTTGATCCTGGCGCGCGCCGAGTACGCCAAGGCCGTCGACAAGTCGGTGTTCCCCGGCCATCAGGGCGGCCCCATGGAGCACTCCATCGCCGCCAAGGCGGTGGCGTTCGGGGAAGCCCTGACCGAGGACTTCAGGGTCTACGCCCAGGCGACCGTGGACAACGCCCGTGCCATCGCGGACGGGCTGAAGAACCGGGGCTTCGACCTCGTGTCCGGAGGGACCGATACCCACCTGGTGCTGGTGGACCTGCGGCCCAAAGAGTTGACCGGAAAGGCTGCGGAAGCGATCCTGGAAGAGGCCGGGATGACGGTGAACAAGAACACCATCCCCGACGATCCGGCGTCGCCGTTCGTTACCAGCGGGATCCGCCTCGGGACGCCGGCCATGACGACCCGCGGCATGGGAGTGGAGGAAATGGAGTCCATCGCCGATATGATGAACCGGGCCCTGACCGACCCCGACCAGGCCAACCTGGCCCGGATCCGCCAGGAGGTGCTGGAATTGACCGAGGCGTTCCCGTTGTACCGTCCCGCGTTGGAAGCGGTCGGAGGCTGAGTGCCACAGCGACCGACGGCCGCCGGGGCGGCGCCATGAACCAGGTCCACGCGGCCAACGAGGTCATGGACCGGATTCGCCGGCGCGGAGACCCGTTCGATGAACGGGCCTTCCTGTTCGTCCTGGCGGCGGTGCAGTACCTGCAGGACCGCCTCCCGATGCGGCGCCATGTCACCGGGGCGGAATTGGCCTGGGCCTGTCGCGACTTTGCGTTGGAGCAGTTCGGCCTGCTGGCGCCCGAGGTGTTGGCCTATTGGGGCATCAGCCGATCCGGCGACTTCGGCCGCATCGTGTTTGCCCTGGTCGACATCGGGTTGCTCATCACCCAGCCAGGTGACCGGGCTGAGGATTTCGACGACGTGTACCAGTTCGGGGATGCTTTCGACGCCGCCTATGTCTGGCACGGTGTGCCCAGTGCCTGATCGCGGGTCCGGGATTACAGCGCGGGAGGAGTAATGGAGGGGAAGGAGTGGCCGTCGTGTCAGAAGTGCTCGCAGGGAGTGCTCATCCCCCTGTCGGACTACGGCCGGGAAGGGGCGCCCATCATGTACAAGGCGTGTGTCTGTTCCAATCCCGAGTGTGGATTCAATATCCGGATCGACAACGGCGAGATCTCGCTCGGGCGCGTCATCGGGCAGAGCTACAAGTAGCGGCGCCCGCGTCTCCTCCGGTCGGGTTTCCCGTCATGATCGCCGGATACCCCGTCGTACCCGCGCCGGGCATGGCGTCTCAGGCCCCCTGACCATGGCTCCCCTCCCCATCCTGTCGCCTGAGCAATCCGCTTCCTGGGATGCCGCCGCCGACCGGGCCGGTATGCAACTCGCCACATTGATGGAATGCGCCGGCCGGGCCGCGGCGACGGTCCTGAGCCTCCGTGTGGGTGGACGGCTCGGTTCCGGGGTGCTGGTTGCCGCCGGCCCCGGCAACAACGGCGGCGACGGCTGGGTGCTGGCCCGGGCACTGCACCGTATGGGCCTGCCGGTCTGGGTCGCGG
>JBDHIK010000136.1:0-7975 GCA_039587475.1 Gemmatimonadota bacterium
CGGACCGGATGGCGGCGCTGTTCGCGGGGAACTCTCTCACCTACTTCAACAACCTCCCGGGCATGATTCTCACCCTGCTCGAATCGAGAGGGGTGGCGACCCGCATCGGCGCCATCACCGGCCCCAACATGGGGCTGGAGGACCACTGGCGCCGCGGCGTGGTGTTCGACTCGCTTCGCGCCGGAGGGTGGCACGTCGTGGTAATGCAGCAGGGCCCTTCGGCCACCGAGGGTCGGCCGTCGCTGTTGCAGTACTCGGCACTGTTCGCCGATTCCATTCGGGCCTACGGCGCCGAGCCGGCCCTCTACATGGTGTGGCCAGCCGCAGCCCGGTCCTTTGACTTCCCCGGCGTCATCGCATCCTATCGCGCGGCCGCGGAACGGGTGGACGGCGCGGTATTCCCGGTCGGTGAAGTCTGGCTGGCCGTGGGGGAGGCGGACCCCTCGCTGGCGCTCTACGGACCCGACGGCTTTCATCCCGCACCTGCCGCCAGCTACATGGCGGCCCTGGTCATGGTCGGCCGGCTGGCGGGCATCACAGCCACCGAGCTTCCGGACGGTCCTCTGGAGGCCATGCTGCTGCGGTCTGGGGTGACCGGGGCGCAGATCGAGGTGCTGCAGGCGACCGTGGAGAAGTACCGAGAGGTGCGGAGCCCGTAGCCGCCAGCATCAGCCCGGTGGCAGGACCCGCCGGTGGTGGGCCCGCATGGGCCCGGTCCGGGGCATGGCCTGATCGGCTGGCGCGAGTATGTTGTTGAGGTGACCGATCTCCTCGACCGACTCGAAGCCGCGCTCGGCAACCGCTACACCATCGAGCGCGAGCTGGGCCAGGGTGGCATGGCCACCGTCTTTCTCGCCGCCGACCGCAAGCATGAGCGCAAGGTGGCGATCAAAGTCTTCCGGCCCGATCTCTCCAGGGATGCCGGTGAGGATCGCTTCCTGGTCGAGATCGCCACGACGGCCAACCTGCGCCATCCCCACATTCTTCCTCTCTATGACTCGGGCGTGGCCGCGGGGTTGTGGTACTACGTCATGCCGTACGCCGAGGGGGAGACGCTCAAGGATCGGCTGCGACGGGAAGGTCCCCTCCCGGTGGACGAAGCGCTGCGCATCGCCAAGCAGGTGGGAAGCGCCCTGGCCTACGCCCACTCCCGGGGCGTGATCCATCGCGACGTCAAGCCCGAGAACATCCTGCTGGAACACGATCACGCGGTGGTGGCGGACTTCGGCATCGCCAAGGCCATGGATTCGGCCAAGGAGCTCGACCTCACCAAGGACGGCATCACGGTGGGGACCCCGACCTACATCAGCCCCGAGATGGTGACGGGCAAGACGCCGCCCGACGGCCGGGCCGACATGTACGCGCTCGGCTGCATCCTGCACGAGATGCTGACCGGACGGCCGCCGTTCACCGGCGAGTCCGTCGATGCCGTGATTCGCAAGCATCTCGCCGAAGCCCCCACGCCCATCCGGAAGATCCGGCCGACGGTCCCAGAGGACATCGAGAACATCGTCCTCCGGTCCCTGGCCAAGAACCCCGCCGATCGCTTCGCCACCGACGAATTCGTGGCGGTGCTGACCACGAGTGAGAGCGGCACCATCCAGATTCCCAAGATGGGACCGCCGCGTTGGGTGGTCCCTTCGATTGCCGGAGCCGGGGTGGTCCTGGCGGCCCTGGCGGCCTGGTTGCTGTTCCGCACCACGGCCGACCCCATTCCCACCGTGGAGTCCCGCACCCAGTTGACTCTCGACGAGACCCTCGACGTGGATCCGGCGCTGTCACCGGACGGCGAGATGGTGGCCTACGCCGCCGGCAACCGCGGAGCGATGCAGATCTACGTGCGCCAGGTGGCCGGGGAGCGAGCCATTCCACTCAGCGACGATCTCACGCGCAACCACCGGTGGCCACGCTGGACCCCGGACGGCCAGAGCATCACCTACGAGGTGGACGGTCACATCCTGCTGGTACCGGCGCTGGGAGGCACCGCCCAGCCGCTGTTCCCCAAAGCCCTGGACGATTCGGTGGGCGGACTGGCCTGGTCACCCGACGGTGCCCAGGTGGCCTTCGTTCGCACAACCGCCATCTACCTGCGCAACCTGGAGACCGGCGAGGAACGCCAATTGGCCGAGGTCAGCGAGCCGTATTCGCTCAGCTGGTCCCCCGACGGCGCCCATATCGCGTTCGTGTCCGGCAACCGCCAGGGCATGTTCGCCAGCTACTACCTTGGCAACTCGGCACCGTCGGCGATTCAACTCGCATCGGTGGCCACCGGCGAGGTGACGACCCTGCTACCGGCCGACGCGCCCAACCTGAGTCCCGTCTGGAGCCCCGACGGCAGGTACCTGTTCGTGATCTCCGGACGCGGCGGGGGCCGCGACCTGTTCCGGGTCGCCATCAAGGACGGCCAGGCTGCGGGCGTCCCCGAGCGGGTCACGACCGGACTAGAAGCCGATGCCGTCGGCCTGTCGGCGGACGGACTGCGCATGGTCTACGCCCGACGCGCCACCACGTCGAACCTGTGGTGGATGCCGCTGCCCGCGCCCGGAAGCCCGGCCGCCTCGGCGCGGGACGCGGAACGGCTGACGCAGGGCAGCCAGCGGATCGAAAGCGTCGCCCTGTCACCCGACGGGGAGTGGCTGGCGTTCGACTCGGACCGGGCCGGCAACTTCGACATCTACGTGTCCCCCGTGTCCGGGGGCGATCCGCGGCCCATCACGACACATGGTGCCGACGACTTCAATCCTTCCTGGTCGCCGGACGGGCAGTGGATCGGCTTTCACTCGTTCCGGAACGGCAATCGCGACCTGTTCATTGCCTCCGCGGACGGTTCCGTGGTGCGTCCTCTCTCCGACGCGGCGACCCACGAAATGGGGGCCACCTGGAGTCCCGACCAATCCGAAATCGCGTTCGCCCGTTCGGAATGGGAGGGAGTGTTCCGCATGCCGGTGACGGATGAGCCCAACGAGTCGTTCGTCACGGTGCTGGCCCGGGCCTGCTGCCCCGAGTGGTCCGCAGCCAGCGACCGGATCGCGGCGCTGCAACTGGCGCCCGCCACCGACCTGCAACGCGTCGTCACCATGCGGCCGGACGGCTCCGAACTGCGGGTGATCGATCAGTCGGATCCCGAAACGGGACACGCGGTCATCGGACAGGGGAACTGGGGTCCCGACGGTCGCTGGGTCTACTATCTCACGGCCAGCCCCGAGGGGGCCAGGCTGTTCCGTGCCGACGACACCACCGGCCGGCGCGAACTGGCGGTGGCCTTCACTGACCCCGAGCGGCAGCCGGTGTTGTGGAACGTCACCATCGGCCGCGACCGGTTGATCGTGGAGTTGGGGGACCACGAGAGCGACATCTGGATCATGGATCTGGAGTACCGGTAAGAGCGTCATCCCAACCAGCGCACATTCCACCGAAGAGGACGACGGGAGCTGATTGCATGAGTGTGCTCGTGGCCGTGGACTTCTCCCCCGTGACCGCCAAACAGCTGGCAGCCGTCCGGCACTTGGCCGAGGGCCGCACGCTGGAGGTGTACCTGATCCATGTCGTGGACCCGAAACCGGAGTTCGTCGGCTATGGCGTGGGTCCCGACGCAGTGCGCCAGGAGGTGGAGGCGGACGTGGGACGCGAGCAGCAACAGCTGGATGAGGTGGCGGATGCCCTGGCCTCGGACACCATCACGGTCACGCCCATGCTGGTGCAGGGTCCCACGGTAGAAACCCTGCTTCGCGAAGCGAAGGAACTGGACGTGGGGCTGATCGTCGTGGGCTCGCACGGCCACGGCGCCGCCTACGAGCTGGTGGTCGGCGGATTCTCCAACAAACTCATCCGGAAAGCGCCCTTGCCGGTGCTGGTGGTGCCGGCACGAGTGCCGGAGGCAGACGACTGATGGCGGAACCTGAGCCGAGCCCAACCCTCGACGGCTGCTGGTCGGTAGCGATTCGAGTCGGCCGGCCAGCGCCCTTCCCCCACCCCGCCTGACTCCCCATCTTTCCCCGCGGCCCGAAGGCCACTCGCCTCTGACGTCTCATTCCGAAACTCCTGGCCCCACACGCCGTATTCGTCTGCCATGACCGATATTCTCGAGCGCCTCAAGAACGCCCTGTCTGACCGCTACGCCGTCGAGCGCGAGGTGGGTCAGGGCGGTATGGCGACGGTGTATCTGGCGGAGGATCTCAAGCACCGGCGCAAGGTGGCCATCAAGGTGTTGTTGCCGGACCTGGCCGCGTCGGTGGGCCACGACCGCTTCCTCCAGGAAATCGAGATCGCGGCCAAGCTGCAGCACCCGCACATTCTCCCGGTCTACGACTCGGGAGAAGCGGGCGGCCTCCTCTATTACGTCATGCCGTTCGTCGAGGGCGAGTCGCTGCGCGATCTGATCATTCGCCAGGGCGGCCTCGAGTCGGACCAGGCGCTGTCCATCGCCCGCGAGGTGGCGGGAGCGCTCGACTTCGCGCACCGCTCGGGCGTGGTGCACCGCGACATCAAGCCGGCCAACATTCTCATCTCCGACGGCCACGCCGTGGTGGCCGACTTCGGCATCGCCCGCGCCATCAGCGTCTCGGGGGGTCAGGGGCTGACCCAGGTCGGCATGGCCATCGGCACCCCGTCCTACATGAGCCCCGAGCAGGCGCTGGGCGACACGGAACTGGACGGCCGGACCGACGTCTACGCCCTGGGTTCGGTGCTGTACGAGATGATGTCGGGCAACCCGCCGTTCGAAGGCACCAGCCCCCAAGCCATCGTGGCCAAGACCATCTCGGCGGAGGTGCCCAAGCTGGAGCGCGATCCCATCGGCGTGCAGCCCGTCATCGAGCGCGCCATGGCCAAGGAGCCGGGCGACCGGTTCCAGACGGCCGGCGAGATGGAGAAGGCACTCCGGGTCGGCAGCACGTCGCTGTCGGGGCCCATGGTGGCACCCCGGCGCCGCAACTACCTGGCCATCGGCATCGCGGCCGTGGCGCTGGTGGTGATCGCCGTGCTGGCCTGGCCACGGGGCTGGTCGGTCGAGGGCGACCCGCGTCAGTCGATCATCGTGTTCCCGTTCGAGAACAAGACGGCCGACGCCGACAAGGACTATTGGGAAGACGCGTCGATGAACCTGTTGGGCCTGGCCATCGCCCAGTGGGAGGACATGCGGGTCTACGATGACGAACGCACCAGTTCCCTGTTGCGGCGCTCGGACATCGGGACCGCGGCGGACCTGGACTTCGACGCCGCCCAGGCCATGGCGAAAGAGGCGCGGGTCGGCACCCTGGTGTTGGGTGACATCCGGCGCCAGGGCGATTCGCTGGCCATCGAGGCCAAGGTGCACGACGTGGCCACCGGCGACCGGCTGGCCACGGAAATCATCCGTACCGGGCGCGACGCCGACCCACGAATGGTGTTCGATTCGCTGGCCGGCCTGGTCCTGCATGTGAGCGGCGCACCTCCCGGCGAGCGACCCGACCTGGTGGCGCAGACCACCAACTCGCTCGAGGCCTACCGCGCCTATCTGCGTGGCACCGAGGCCTTGCAGCAGTTCGACGTCGACGAAGCGCGCGCCGCCTTCACCGAGGCCATCGAACTGGACAGCACCTTTGCCCTGGCCTACCTGCGGCTGCGGGACGCCGACGGCTGGGCCGGGCTCCAGGCCCAGCCTGAGAAGCGCCGCGACTGGACGGCCAAGGCCCAGACCCACAGCGGCAACCTGCCGCCGCGGATCCGCACGTTGGTGCAGTTCTACGTCGCGTACGAGAGTGGCGAGATGGTCCGGGCCCGCGAGTTAGCCAACCAGCTCATCGCCAAGGACTCCAGCGATGTCGAAGCCTGGTATCAGCTGGGGGAGGCCCATTTCCACGACAACCCGGGCAGCATCCCCCGCCAGCCGGAGTACGGCAACATGGGGATGGCGCTCCGCGCCTTCGACCGGGTGCTGCAACTGGAGCCGCGCTACCTCCTGGCCTACCAGCACCTGATCGACGTGCTCGGGAACTGTAGCCGCAACAACCCGTGGCTCTGTCTGGCGGACTCGGCGGTGTATGGACCGCGCGACTCGCTCGACGTCTGGTACGGCGCCGACGAAGTCGCCCGGATCATGGCGGAGCAACGGGCCCGGCGTATCGACGCCGCCTACGCCTGGGTCGACGCCGCGCCCCAGTCCGGGCACGCCCGGTCGAACCTGGTCCAGCTCCTGATGAACGAGGAGCGGCCGGCCGAAGCCCGGGCCCAGTTGAACGCATTGCGCGCCACGGGGGCCGGCACCGAAGCTGCCGTGTGGGAAGGGCGCCTGCTGTTGCGGGAGGAACAATACGCCGCGGCTGCGGACACGTTCGAGGCGGTGCTGGACGACCCGGCCATCATGCGAATCCTGCTGACGGGAAACGGGCCGGAGGTGGCCTTCGACGCCCTGGCGTCTGGTGGGCGGCTGGCACGGGTGGAAGCATTCTTCCTGGAGATCATGGAAGTCGTGGCGGGCATGTCGAACGAACGCACCAGGGCGCTGGCGCCGTGGTGGCTGGACGCCATGGAGCGCTTGTACGGCGACGACAGCACGACGTACCAACGGGCCCTCAGCGCCACCGGGTATACGCTGCTTCAGGCCTACGTCACCACGAGAGACACCACGATCCTGTCGCGCTACCTGGCGCGGATCGACACTGCCGGCTCCCGGACGTGGCGCACCATGGACGCCCACCTGGCGTGGGCCCGGGGCGACACGGCCCAGGCACGAATGCGGGTCGAGGCTCAGGTGGAGAACGCCGACGACCTGGAGTTCGCCGGTGAGTTCGGCGGGCCGCGGGCCTGGGCCTGGGCCGACCTGCTCGCCGAGATGGGCGATCCGGCCGGGGCCATCGCCGTCTACGGCTGGTTCGATTCGACGTCGACACGCATGTCACACCCGACGCTTCAGGTGCGGTCCTGGGCCGAGCGAGGGGCGCTCTATCAGCAACTGGGCGAGCGCGACAGGGCCATCGAGATGTACCAGAAGTTCATCGACGCCTGGGCCGGTGGAGACGACATCGTGCAGCCGCAAGTCCAGGCGGCACGCGACGCCATCGCGGCCCTCAGCGGCGAGGTCGATACTCCCGAAGACTAGCGGACTCTCCCCTCCCCTCCCCCACCCGACCGGTGGACTGTGGACTGAGGTTCTGGCACCGTCCGGTCCACGCCCTACGGTCCACGGTCCGCCGTCCCTACTCCGCGCTCCCTGCCCTGAGCCATGGGATGGCTCCTAGTTCGCCACTCCTTCGACGGTGCTCATGTCTTCATCTATCTCCGGTGCGGCTGCCACGCGTCGGTCGTACAGTTGCCGGGCCCGCAGGCCATAGAACTTGGCCAGTTCGGGAGCATGGAAGGCACCGTAGAGTCCGAAGACGGCCATCATCAGAGCGAAGAACACCACCGGGAGGACGAAGTCGGCCACTCTCGTCTCAGGAACCACCAACATCAGCAGGTAGAACACCAGCATGCCAGCAAAGCCGACAATCCAGCCCCACCCGGACGCGAGTAGCTGGAATCCAAACACGTTCCCCACGACGCCGGTCGTCATGTCCCAACTCTCTCGGATCGCCTCTACTGGGCCTGACCGATGGGCCAGCACGAGTTCGTCCGCCCAGAACAAACGGAGGGCAATGATCACCCCTGGGACGATCAGGAGGAAGTACCCCGCGAAGGTCGCCGCCAGAACGAGCGCCCAGGATACTGCCCATGGCAGGAGACGCCTCGCCGCCCACACATGCGCGCTGCCGCGAATGAGCCCTGTATACTGTTGCGACAGCACGGTTCCGGTGAGCAGGATGCCATACCCGGCGAGGAGCCAGCCGAGGCTCGTCAGGACCGCCTCATATGGCACCGTCTGGTCAGCGGCCCAGCTCGGAAGCGTGAAGGTGAGGAGGACTGCCAGAACGACTGCGACAGGCGCGACACTCCGGAAGATCGCGGGGAGGCTCCTGGCCCAGAGCGAGAGGCCTGTGTCGAACGGTTTCGAGTACCC
>JBDHIK010000021.1:0-46737 GCA_039587475.1 Gemmatimonadota bacterium
GGCTCCACGACTGGGACTACCGGCTCGACACCGGAGTGAGCGAGTACAACAACGCCGAGCGTCTGGAGAAGTTTTCCAGTTGGATCGAGGATGGGGCGGTCGTGGTCGACGAGCAGGAGATCGCCGACTGGGCCCGGGGCCATCCGCAACCGTTTGCACGGAACGAGTACCAGGGGGACTATCAGGACCCGCACGGCACGCCGGACGAGCCGTTCGTGTCGTACATCAGGGAATTGGCCGGACACGGGCTCAGTCGGAGCGGCGCCCACGGACCCGTGGCTGCCATGGGTGTGCCCCGGGGGGAATTGCCGACCTGGGACGACCTGCAACTGCTGACGGCCCAATTGCACCGGTTTCCGCTCCTCGATGATGAAGCGGTCGACACCGGATTGGTGATTGGCCCGGCCGCGGACAAACCGTTGCGGCTGGCCATGCCGCTGTTCGTGAGCGACATGAGCTTTGGCGCGCTGTCGCTCGAGGCGAAGGTGGCCCTGGCCCGTGGGGCCAAAGGGGCCGGCACGGGCATCTGTTCGGGAGAGGGGGGGATGCTGCCGGAGGAACAGGCGGAGTCGTGCCTCTACTTCTACGAATTGGCCTCGGCCCGGTTCGGGTTCTCCTGGGACAAGTTGAATCACGTGCAGGCGTTCCACTTCAAGGGCGGGCAAGGTGCCAAGACGGGCACGGGAGGGCACCTCCCCGGGCACAAGGTCACCGGCCGCATCGCCGAGGTGCGTGGGCTTCCTGAAGGGCAGCCGGCCATCTCGCCGTCCCGCTTTCCGGAGTTCACCTCACTTGACGACTTCCGGCGTTTCGCCGACGAGGTGCGAGAACGCACCGGCGGCATCCCCATCGGGTTCAAGCTGTCGGCGCAGCACATCGAGCTGGACCTCGAGGCCGCGCTCAAGGTCGGTGTGGACTACGTGATTCTCGATGGCCGTGGCGGTGGCACCGGAGCCGCGCCGCTCATCTTTCGCAACAACATCTCCGTGCCCACCGTCCCGGCTCTGGCTCGGGCCCGCCGGTTCCTCGACGCCGGGGGCCATGATGACGTGACCTTGATCGCTACGGGAGGGCTGCGCACCGCCGATGACTTCGTCAAGGCACTGGCCCTCGGCGCCGACGGCGTCGCCGTGAGCAACTCGGCCATGCAAGCCATCGGCTGCATTGCCATGCGTGCCTGCCACACCGACAACTGCCCCGTGGGTATCGCCACGCAGCAGCCGCACCTGCGGTCCCGTCTGGTCGTCGACGCCGCCGCCCAGCGACTCACCCGTTTTCTGGAGTCCACCGTCCATCTGATGCAGACCATGGCGCGAGCCTGTGGTCATGACCGCCTGAGCGGCTTCACCAGAGACGACCTGACGACCTGGAAGCGTGATGTCGCCGAACTGACCGGGGTGTCGTTCGCCGGGGAGGCGTCTGCATGAGCGAGGACACGCGGCACGCCACGCTCGCCGAGGCGATGGCACGCCTGGACCAGGAGACGCTCTTTGCCACGGTCATGCGCCAGCCGGGAGTGGAGGTCGAGATCTACGCGCCACAGGGAACGGACCGGCAGACCCCTCACACCAGGGACGAGCTGTACGTCGTGATGCGAGGGGCCGGGTGGTTCGTCAACGGCGCCGAGCGCCATCCGTTTGGCCCCGGCGACGTGTTGTACGTGCCGGCCGGCGTCGAACATCGTTTCGAGGAATTTTCCGAGGACTTTGCCACCTGGGTCGTGTTCGTCGGCCCGGAGGGAGGAGCGGACCAGGCGTGATCATGCAACGGCGAGGGCTGTGGCTGGCTGCCGCACTGGCGATGGCAGGTTGGCCGGGTGGCCTCACGGCCCAGAGTGTTGAAGTGAAGTACGTCCGGGACAGCGAGGCCTACGCCGTGCTGACGAGGCAGGTCTACCGCGCCGGCCTCGAGGCGGTGCGCGGACGCGTGGCCGACGCGCAGGAACGTGGCCCCTGGGCGGTGGTGTTGGACCTCGACGAGACGACCCTCGACAACTCGACCTATCAACTGGAAATCGCCGCCTACGGCACCAGCTATACGGACAGTAGCTGGAACGCCTGGGTGGCCCGGCGCGAGGCCGGCGTCGTCCCCGGTGTCGTGGAGTTCGTGGCGGCGGTACGCACTCTCGGTGGCCGGGTGGCCTGGCTCAGCAACCGGTTCGGCGTCAGCCGCGAGGATACCCGTGCCAATCTCGAGCAGGTGGGACTGTGGAACCCGGACGACCGGCTCTGCCTCAAGGACGCTCCCGAGTACACCAAGGCCGATCGGCGTGGTGAACTCGCTGCCGGGGCCGGCACATGCGCCTGGGACGGGACGCCGGTCGCCGTCATGGCCTTCTTCGGGGATCAACTCGGCGACTTCCCGCAACCGGGTGAACCGTTCCCCGAGGCTGGGCAGGATCAGGCGTTCGGCTCGCGGTTCTTCATGCTCCCCAACCCCATGTACGGACCCTGGGCGCGGACCGTGACCCGGGTGCGATAAGGGTAGCAGCCCGCACGGTTCTACTGGTCCGGCAGGAAGGCTACCTTTCGGTATGACCGATCGGCCCTTCTACTACGGAATCAGCCACGGGATGCGAGTCATGGTCCGGCCGCTCTATGCCGAAGACCGCTCCAGTCCCGAAGAGAACGAGTTCGTCTTCGCCTATTTCGTGCGGATCGAGAACGTCGGCGAGGGCGAGGCCCGCTTGGTGCGCCGGCGCTGGTTGATCCACGATTCCATCGGGGAAGACCTCGAGGTCGAAGGCGAAGGCGTGGTCGGCGAACAGCCGCTGATCGCTCCGGGCGGGGTCTACGAGTACTCGAGTTTTTGCGTTCTCAAGTCGCCTCAGGGACACATGGAGGGACAGTACCTCTTCCTCCGGCCAGATGGTTCGGCATTCGCCGCGGACATCCCGCGCTTCATCCTGGACGCGGCCGAACCGGCCGGCCCGCTGCACTGAATCGGTCCAGCACCTCACCTCGCACATGACTCTGGTCGAACGGTTCCTGTCGTCGCTTCACAGCCTGGAATTGGAAGCGGGCACCGCGCTGGTTGCCGTGTCCGGCGGGCCCGACTCCCGCGCCCTCCTCGATCTGGCGTACCGGACCCGCGACCGACATGGCCTGTCGCTCATCGTAGCCCATGTGGATCACGGCATGCATCCGGACAGCGCCCGGGTCGCCCGGGAGGTCGCTCGCGTCGCCGAGACCATGACCCTGGACTATGTGTGCAGCACGGTACGATTGGACGCGGGGGCCTCGGAGACCGAGGCACGGGAGGCCCGTCTTGGGGCTCTCGAGGCAATTCGGCGCCGGCGAGATGCCGCCGTCGTGCTGTTGGGGCACAGCGGGGATGATCAGGTCGAAACCGTCCTGATGCGCGCTTTGGCAGGAAGCGGCCCCGCCGGTCTGGCGGCGATGCAGGCACGGAACGGGACCTTGGTGCGGCCACTCCTGCCATTTCGGCGCAGTGAGCTGGTCCAGTACCTGCAAGCCGAGGGTCTCGAGTGGTGGGACGATCCGGCCAACCTCGACCCCAGGCACCTGCGATCCTGGGTCCGGCGGGACTTGCTGCCCGTCATTGAGGCCCGGGTCCCGGGGGTACGAGAGAATCTGTTGGCTCTGGCGGCTCAGGCCGGCCTGGCACGACGTGGCTGGGACGCCCTGCTGGATGTGCTTCCCGCCCTCGAGTGGCGCCATGAGGATCACGGGGGTTCCGTTGCTGCTGCCACCCTGGCGGGGTATGATTCGAGCCTTGGGGTTGCGGTGCTCCAGGCGGTGAGCCGCAGGGCCGGGTGCCCTTCGCTGGGGGTCGCTCGGGCCCAACGCGCTCTGGACCTGGTGCGCCGTGGCCAGAGTGGCAAGACGGTGGAGCTTCCCGGGGCGTGGCGGGTCGAACTGGCGTTCGGTCGCCTCCGTTTCACCCTGGCCGGACCCTCGAAGCGGGCGTTGGGGCAGGCCGAAGTGGGACGGTCCAGGAGCGGGACCCGCGCTTGGGGTGATTGGTCCTTGTCCTGGCGGATCGAAGCCGCCCCGGCGCGGCAGCGGCGGGAGGCCACCAGCGCCTGGTTCCTGCCTGAAGCTCTCACGGTTCGAGAGTGGCGGGAGGGCGACCGGATCTTTCCGCTCGGCGGTACCGGGCACCGTGCGGTCGTCCGGTGTTTGCAGGAGGCCAGGGTGCCTCTGAGCCGGCGGCGATCCTGGCCCGTCATCGAAGCGGCTGGGCGGGTGGTGTGGATTCCGGGAGTGTGTCGTTCGGGGGACCTGGTCCCGCCGGAAGGATCGGAGGCGCTTCGTGTCGATGTTGCAGACGACTGAGGTCACCCGTCGCACCGGCGGCCGGGGCGTCAAGTCGATCGTATTCGACGAGAAGACGATCGCCGCCCGGGTGCGGGAATTGGGTGAGGAGATCACGCAGGCCTACCCGGACGGCGAGCTCCTGGTCCTGGGACTCCTGAAGGGGAGCTTCATCTTCCTGGGAGACCTGGTACGTCAGATTCACCGGCCACTCCAGGTAGATTTCCTGGTGGCCAGTTCCTACGGGAGCGACACGGTGTCCAGCGGCCGGGTGCGGTTGCTGTACGATCCGGAAACCGAGCTGGCAGGGAAGCACATTGTCCTGGTGGAAGACATCATCGACACCGGGACGACCCTCAGGCGCCTGACCGAAGTGCTGCGGGCAAGGAACCCCGGCAGTCTGGCGATCTGTTCGCTGTTGGACAAGAACCTGGCCCCGGTGCCGCCGCCGGAAGTGCGTTTCGTCGGCTTCCGGGCGCCCCCCGCGTTCCTCGTGGGATACGGACTCGATCATGCGGAAGACTATCGGCATCTTCCGTTCATAGCGGATTTGGAATAGGACCATGGCAGACTCGAAACCCAATCGCGGTGGCAACACGCCCAACTGGGCCAGCTTCTCCAAGAATCTGGCGCTCTGGCTCTTGGTGATCCTGGCCGGGGTGGCGCTGTTCCAGATGATGAACAACCAGCGCAACCCGACGCAGGAGTTCTCTTACTCGGACTTCCGCAAGCAGCTGGATGGCGGCAACGTGGCGAAGGTGATCGTGTTCGAGGGCAAACGCCTCGAAGGGGAGTTCCGGACACCGGTCGTCCAGGACGATCGTCCCGCCAAGGGCTTCACGGTGCTCCTGCCGGTGGCCAACAGCGAGGCCTTCTTCCAGGAACTGGAGGAAGCCAACATCCCCATCACCGCCAAGGAGCCGAAGGGCGGCATCACCACGTTCCTCATCGCGGCGCTCCCCTGGATCGTGATTCTGGGGTTGTGGTTCTTCCTGCTGCGCCAGATGCAGGCCGGCGGCAGCAGGGCGTTTTCCTTCGGAAAGTCCAAAGCCAAGCTGCTTTCCGGCGATACGCCCAAGATTACGTTCGCCGACGTGGCCGGCGCCGATGAGGCCAAAGTCGAGTTGCAGGAGATCATCGAGTTTCTGAAGGACCCCCAGAAGTTCACCCGGTTGGGTGGCCGGCTCCCGAAGGGCGCCCTCCTGGTGGGCCCGCCGGGAACAGGCAAGACCCTCCTCGCCAAGGCGGTCGCGGGTGAGGCCGGGCGACCGTTCTTCTCGATGTCCGGTTCGGATTTCGTGGAGATGTTCGTGGGCGTCGGCGCCAGTCGGGTGCGGGACCTCTTCGAGCAGGGGAAGGCCCATGCTCCATGCATCATCTTCATCGACGAAATCGATGCCGTCGGCCGCCATCGCGGTGCCGGCCTCGGCGGCGGGCACGACGAGCGCGAGCAGACCCTGAACCAGCTCCTGGTCGAAATGGACGGCTTCGAGTCGAGTGACGGGGTGATTCTCATCGCCGCCACCAACCGGCCCGACGTGCTCGACCCGGCCCTGTTGCGGCCCGGGCGTTTTGACCGTCAGATAGTGGTCGACGCTCCGGACGTGCGGGGACGGGAAGGCATTCTCCGCGTGCACACCCGGAAGATCCCCCTGGCGCCCGACGTCCGGCTCAACGTCCTGGCCAAGGGTTCCCCGGGTCTGGCCGGCGCCGACCTGGCCAATCTGGTCAACGAGGCGGCTCTCCTGGCCGCGCGCCGCGACAAGCAGCAGGTCGACATGCGGGACTTCGAGGACGCCAAGGACAAGGTCATGCTCGGTGTCGAGCGGCGCAGCCTGGTGCTGACCGAGTCGGAACGGGATACCACGGCGTACCATGAGGCGGGCCATGCCCTGGTGTCGATCAAGGTGCCGGGGTCCGACCCGGTGCATAAGGTCACCATCGTGCCACGGGGCAGGGCCCTGGGGATGATGGCCTCGCTGCCGGAGGAGGACCGTCACGGCTATACCAAACAGTGGTTGCTGGGACGCCTTGCCATCACCTTCGGAGGGCGCGTCGCAGAGGAGCTGGTGTTCGGGCCCGACGAGATCACCACCGGGGCCGGTGACGATATCCAGAAGGCCACCAATCTGGCCCGTCGCATGGTGACCGAGTTCGGCATGAGCGACAAGGTCGGGGTCATGGCGGTGGGTGACCGGGAACAGGAAATCTTCCTGGGGCGTGAGTTCGCCCACAAGCGCGAGGTCTCCGAACGTACCGCTGAGATGGTGGACGATGAGGTCAAGCGGATGCTCGACGAAGCGTTCCACCAAGCCACGACCATCCTGACGGAACACCGAGATATGCTGGAGGTGATCGCCCAGGCGCTGCTGGAGCGTGAAACGCTCGAGGGCGAGGATCTCAGGCTGCTCATCGAGGGGAAGTCGCTGCCACCGTTGGCACCTCCGACGGCACTCGGCCCCGACACCCAGCCGCCGCAGCCCGCGCCGGAGAAGCCGGCGGTGCCGCCCATCCTAGGAAGCCCGGGAGCTGAGCCGGCGGGGGCGTGAGGGTCACGCCACTCGGGGTCGATACTCCGGGGCGCATCCGGGACACCCTCCTCGGCCACGGCTGGGACGAATCTGACGCCGAAGCGGCGGCTCAGGGGATGGCGGCCAGCGCGGTTCACGCCACGGGACTCGACGTCGCCACCGTGGAACGCCTCGTGATGTATGCCGGCGGTACCTTGGGCCTCGAGGTGTGGTCAGGCGAGGACTGGGCGCTGCTGGGTGGCAGCCAGGCGCGGCTCTCCACCCTGGCCCGCCCCTGGGGTGGGCCCCCGGACCTGGCCGAAGTCGCCCATGCCGTCGGCATGGCACTCCCGGCACTTGCGCCTGCCTCCTGGGCGACCGCGTCGCGATCGTTTCCGCTCGAAAGACCCCTCCTCGTCGGCATTCTCAACGTCACCCCGGATTCCTTCAGCGACGGCGGCCGGTTTCTCGATCCCGGCGCCGCTCTCGACCACGGCACTCGGCTCATCGAGGCCGGCGCAGACCTCCTGGACCTCGGCGCCGAATCGACGAGGCCTGGTCGACCCCAGCCGGTGCCGGAAGACGAAGAACTGGCACGCCTCCTTCCGGTCGTCGACGGGTTGCGGGCCCGCCACCCGGAAGTGGCCCTCTCGGTCGATACCGTGAAGGCCGGTGTGGCGAGGGCCTGCCTGTCCCGTGGGGTCGAAGTGATCAACGACGTCTCCGGGGGCAGGCTCGACCCCGACCTGCCGCGCGTGGTGGCGGAAGCCGGCGCCGGCCTGGTGCTGATGCACTCCCGCGGAACGGTGAGTGACATGGCCAGCTACCGTCACGCTGGTTACCAATCCCTGGTGCACGATGTCGTCGCGGAACTGAGCGAGGCCGTCGGGCGCGCGGTCTCCGCCGGGGTGGCGGAAGACAGGATTGCCATCGACCCAGGCTTGGGCTTTGCCAAACGACCCCGGGACAGCTGGCGCCTGCTCGGACAGCTGGAGGCCTTGACGTGTCTGGGGCGGCCCATCATGGTCGGCCCGTCCCGCAAACGGTTCCTCGCGGCGGCAACCGGGCGCGGCGTCGAAGAGCGCGACGTGGCCACTGCGGCCGCCTGCGCGCTGGCGTTCGAACGCGGGGCCCGTCTGTTCCGCGTCCACGACGTGCCGTCGACGCGCGACGCGTTGATGGTGGCCCTCGCCACCCATGAACCTGCTTCACTCGAGGATCCCGACGCCGATGGATAGTTCCTGGAAGCCGCCGTACCTCGCCGCGCTGGCCGTATTCGCCATGGTGCTGACCGGCTACGTGCTCACCCTGGCGCCCAGCGTCACCTTCTGGGATGCGGGCGAGTTGATCGCCGCGTCTCACATCCTCGGTATTCCGCATCCTCCAGGGACGCCCCTGTTCGTGCTGATCGGGCACGTGTGGACCCTGACGGTCCCGTTGGGAGAAGTGGCGTGGCGCCTCAACCTCATGAGCGCCACGTTCAGTGCTTTGGGGGCCGGGTTCTTCTTTTTGGTCGCCCACCACACCCTGGTCAAGGTGACCGCCGACCTCGACGAGGCGTCGCGCCGGTGGTTGCCGGCCGGCGGTGCCATGGTGGCGGCGCTCATCGGCGCCTTCACGTTCACCAACTGGCAGAACAGCAACGAGACGGAGGCCTACAGCGTCGCCACGTTCACCATTGCGGCGATCTGCTGGGTCTGCCATCTGTGGCGGCAGGAGCGGGGCACCGGGAGAGAATCCCGCTGGCTCATCCTCATGGTGTATCTGGCCGGCATCTCGATGGGCAATCACCTGCTGGCGTTGTTGGCGGGCCCTGCGGTGGTCGCCTTCCTGGCCGCGACGCTCTGGCAGGAGCCCGCCGAGGATGCGTCGGCAAGGCGCCACGAGTGGGCCCACGTGGCCGTGGTGGCCGGCATCTGGGCCCTGCTCATCGGGACCGGGCTGGGCAACCCCACGTACATGGCGGCCGGTGGCGTGCTGTTTCTCATGGCGGCGGGATTTGCCCTGTCGGCTCGGGCGCTGCCGTTCGCCCTCCTGACCCTTATCGTCGCCTCGGTCGGCGTGACCACCTACCTGTTCCTGTACATCCGCGCCGGTCAGCACCCGATGGTCAACGAAGCCGATCCATCGACCTGGAACGCGCTGGTCGACGTCATTCGCCGCGCCCAGTACCCGCCGCGAACGCCCTTCGACGACCCGACCATTCCGAGCGGCCCGGGCAATCCCGGACGGACGCTCACCATCATCTGGCTGCAGCTGGTGAACTACGTGCAGTATTTCAGTTGGCAGTTCGGACGCGCGGTGTCCGGGGAGTTGTTTGGTGTGCCGTTGCGGGTCGTGCCCATGCTGCTGTTCTTCACGCTGGGGACCAAGGGGGCCATGGCGCAGTATCGGGCCGACCGGCCCGCCTGGTGGCTGATGATGGTCCTGTGGCTCACCACCGGCCTGGTGCTGATGGGGTACATGAACTTCAAGCCGGGGCATTCGGTGGGATTCGATCAGTTCCCACGTGGCACCGACCACGAGGTACGGGAGCGGGACTACTTCTTCGTGGTGAGCTTCGTCATCTGGGGGATTTGGGCAGGTATGGGCCTGACGGCTCTGGCGCGACAGGCACTGCAGCGCATGGCGGCTCCCGCTTCGCGGCTGGTGGTTGTCGGGTTGGCCATCCTGGTGCTGGTGCCGATCGTCGGGAACGCCTCGGCGGCATCGCGGCGACACGGGGCCGAGGCCAGGCTGGCGCCCGATGTCGCGTACAACCTGCTGAACTCGGTGCCGCCCTACGGCATCCTGTTCACCTACGGGGACAACGACACCTTCCCGCTGTGGTGGGCCCAGGAGGTCGAAGGCATCCGCCAGGACGTTACCGTGGTCTGCATCGCCCTGGCCCAGACGGACTGGTACGTGCGCCAGTTGCGTGACAACCCCATCCGGGAGTTCGACGAGGCCGCCGCCCCGGCCATCTGGCAGGGCCTGAACCCGGTACGCCCCGACTGGCCCACCCATACCATGACCGACCCGGAGATCCAGTCGGCGTCCATACCACGCATGCTGGAGCAGCCCATCGGTCTGGCGCTGGGGCCGCTGTCGCACACGCTTCCTGCCAGGATGCCGTTGTACCTGGCCGACGTGGCCCTACTGCGAATTCTGCAGCAGAACCTGGGCCGGCGACCGGTCGCCTGGTCGCTGACGGCGGGAACCCAGTACTACGGCCTCGACCCCTATCTGCTGCAACAGGGCCTGGTCCAGCAGGTCCATACCGGTGTGCCGGATACCACGCTCCCGGGCATCATGCCGGCCAGCATCACCGGATCGACACTCGACCTGCCCATCACCCGGGAACTGGCCTGGAACACCTATCGCTATGCCGGGCTGCTGGACCAGGAGCGCACTGCACTCGACGATACCAACCGAAGCTTCGCGGCCACGCTCGGATTGCCCTTCACCCAGATGGCCTATGCTTACGAGGTGCTGGGAGACTACGAACAGACCGTGGCCAATCTGGAACGGGCCGCCGCCCTGTCGCCCAACCCCGCTGTTTCGGCCGCGTTGCAGGAGTTGCGATTCCGTGGCCCGCCGAGAGGGGACGAGCCGGCGGCTCGATTGCCGTAGCCGGCGCTTCTATTGGCCCCTCACCCACCTTAGTTTTTCTGTCCATGGACTTCCCCGGCCTGGCCGACCGGCTCGCCCGCGTGCGGGAGACGATCGCCGAGCGTCAGGCGACAGCCGGGTGGTCCCATCCGGTCTCGATCGTGGCGGTCACCAAGACCCACGGGCCGGAGGCCGTCCGCGCGGTCGCCGAGGCCGGCCTCACCATGGTCGGTGAGAACCGGGTCCAGGAAGCCTTGCCCAAGCAGGACGTGCTGGCGGATTGCCCCGTGGCCTGGCACCTCATCGGGTCATTGCAGCGCAAGAAGGCGCGCCAGGTCGTGGGGCGCTTCGATCTGATCCACTCGGTGGATCGGGCAGAACTCGCGGAGGAATTGCACAAGCGGGTGGCCACGGGGGAGCGACAGCCGGTGCTGGTTCAGGTCAACTGCTCTGGCGAGGCGCAGAAGGGTGGGGTGGAGCCCGACGGCCTCGAACCGCTGCTGGAAACGATTCGTGGGTTGGATCGTCTGGAACTGCGCGGCCTGATGACCATGACCGCGCTGACGGAGGACGAAGCGGAGCAACGGGTGACGTTTGCCCGGTTGCGAACGCTTCGAGATCGTATGACCGATCAGGGTCACCCGCTGGCGGAACTGTCCATGGGTATGTCGAGCGACTATCCGGCCGCCGTGGAAGAGGGGGCGACGATACTTCGCCTCGGGACCGTACTCTTGGGGGAGCGCAACCAATGACGGACGACAGCTTTCATCTGACGCCTCACGACGTGCGGGGCCAGGAGTTCCAGCGTGCCGTGCGCGGGTACGACCGCCAGCAGGTCGAGGATTTCAAGGAACGCATGGCGGACGAACTGGAGCGGGTCATGCGCAGCCGGGCCCAGACGGAGGAACGCCTCCGGAACTTCCAGGAGCAACTCCGGGCCTTCCGCGATCGGGAACGGGCCATGAACGAAGCGCTGCTGGCCGCCCAGCAATTGCGAGTCGATGCCGAAGAGCAGGCCGGCCGGGAAGCCGAGAGCATCGTGCGCGAGGCCCGGGCCGAGGCGGCGCGTATCATCGAAGAGGCCAAGCGTCTCGAGACCGTCGTTCGCGAACGGACCGCGGACTCGCAACGGTCCTTCGCTCGCTACCTGACCAATCTTCGGGCCCTGTTGGAGCGGCAGATGGGAGAGGTCGAGGGACTCGAGGCGCACGCCACAGGGTCTGCCCCGGCCCAAGCCGAAATGCCGCTCAAGCGCCAGGCATGACCGTGGACCTGGCCGCGCCGATCCAGGAGGCGTGCGACGTGGTTCGGCGTCGCAGCGATCTGGTGCCGGAAGTGGCCATCATTCTCGGGACCGGGCTGGGCGGGCTGGCCGACGTCATCGACGTGCACGAGGCGGTGCCGTACGCGGACCTCCCGGGCTTTCCGAACCCCACGGTGGAGTCTCACGCCGGTCGGCTCCTGCTGGGCATGCTCGGAGGAAGACCGGTCGTCGCCATGCAGGGCCGGTTCCACCGGTATGAGGGCTATGCACTCGATGTCGTGACGTTGCCGGTCCGGGTCATGCACGAGCTGGGCGCCGCTACCCTGGTGGTTTCCAACGCCTGCGGCGGGATGCATCCCCTGTGGCGGGCCGGCGACCTGATGCTCATTGCCGATCACATCAATCTCCTGGGCGACAACCCGCTGGTGGGACCCAACGACGACCGGCTGGGTCCGCGCTTTCCCGACTTGTCCTCCCCCTACGACCCGGCGTTGCGCGACCTGGCACGGGCCTGTGCCGTGGAACTCGGTCTGACGCTGCGTGAGGGCGTGTATGTCGCCGTGGCGGGCCCCAGTCTGGAAACCCGGGCCGAGTATCGGATGCTCCGCACCATCGGCGGGGATGCCGTCGGGATGTCGACGGTGCCGGAAGTCATCGTCGCCAGGCACGCCGGGATGCACGTGATCGGTCTGTCGATCGTGACTGACCTGTGCCTGCCGGATGCGCTGGAACCGGTGAGCGTCGAACACATCCTCGCCGTCGCCCGTGACGCCGAACCCGCTTTGACCCGGTTGGTGACGATGGTGGTAGAACGGTCCGCATGAGGGGAAAGACGCTATGACGTTCCCGACCTGGCCGGACGGTTCAGCGCACGCGCTGGAGGAACAGGTGCTGGCCACCTGGGCCGAGGAGGACCTGTTCCATCAGACGATGGCCGCCAGTGCCGGCGGAACGCCGTTCGTGTTCTACGAGGGGCCGCCCACGGCCAACGGGCGCCCGGGAATCCACCATGTCTTCTCGCGAACCATCAAGGACCTGGTGTGCCGCTTCCGGACGATGCAGGGCCGGGAGGTCACGCGCATCGCCGGATGGGACACCCACGGTCTCCCGGTCGAGATCGAGGTCGAGAAGCAACTGCACCTGGCCGGCAAGCGCGACATCGAAACGTACGGGGTGGCGGAGTTCAACGCGCTGTGCCGCGAGAGTGTGTTCACCTACCAGTCGGAGTGGGAGCGGCTGTCGGATCGCATCGGGTATTGGCTGGACTACGCCCGACCCTATGTGACCTGCACCAACGACTACGTCGAGAGCGTCTGGTGGCTCCTGAGCCGGCTGCACGAACGCGACTTGCTGTACCGTGGCCATCGGGTGTTGCCCTACTGCCCTCGCTGCGGCACCGTGCTGTCGAGTCACGAGCTGGCGCTGGGATATGAGACCGTCACCACCAACTCGGTGTACGTCACGTTCCCGCTCGCGGACGACTCGGACCGGCAACTCCTGGTGTGGACCACGACGCCCTGGACGCTCTTGTCCAACGTGGCGGTCGCGGTGCACCCCGATCTGGAATACGGCGAATACCTGGTAGACGGAGTCACCTACGTCCTGGCGACCGACCGGTCGGACCTGCCGGTGTCATCGGAGAAGGGGGCGGGGACGTTCCGCGACCTCGGACCGCGCCGCACCTTCTCCGGGCGGGAGCTCGTGGGTCTGGGCTACCACCGGCCCCTGGATGTGGTGCCGCTTCCGGAGGACGGCCGTTCCTCGGTGGTCATCGCCGCCGAGTTCGTCTCGGCCGAGGACGGATCGGGCCTGGTGCACATTGCGCCGGCCTTCGGCGCCGACGACCATGCGGCGGGCCGGGAGCACGACTTGGTGCTGGTGCGGCCCGTGGCGGCCGACGGCACCGTGTCCGGCACCACGTGGCCGGAACTCGAGGGCCTGCTGGTCACGGCCAAGGAGACCAACGATCGCATCATCCAGCGGCTGAAGGCCGACGGGCGGTGGCACCTGACCGAGCCGCACCGCCACTCCTACCCGCATTGCTGGCGCTGCCGCAATCCGCTGATCTACTACGCCCGGGACTCGTGGTTCGTCCGGACGTCGGCCGTCAAGGATCGCATGCTGGCGATCAACGAGTCCATCGGGTGGCACCCCCCCGAAGTCGGGAGCGGCCGTTTCGGAGAATGGCTCGAGAACAACGTCGATTGGGCGTTGTCCCGAGACCGGTACTGGGGGACCCCCTTGCCGGTCTGGGTGTGTGACCAGAACGAGGACCACGTCGAGGTCGTCGGCAGTTACGAGCGGCTGGCCCAGCGTTGGGGACGCCCGCTCCCCGACGGCTTCGACCCTCACAAACCGTTCATCGACGAGTACCACTGGGACTGCGATTGCGGCGGCACGTTCCGGCGCACGCCCGAGGTGATCGACACCTGGTTCGATTCCGGTGCCATGCCGTACGCGCAGTGGCACTATCCCTTCGAGAACGGCCCGGAGTTCGAACGGCATTTTCCGGCGGACTTCATCTGCGAGGGCGTCGACCAGACGCGGGGCTGGTTCTACTCGCTCCTGGCCATTGCCACGACGGCCTTCGACCGTGACGCCTACCGGAACGTCGTGGTCAACGAGATGGTCCTCGACGCCGAGGGCCTGAAGATGTCCAAGAGCCGGGGCAACGTGGTGGACCCCTGGGACATCATCGAGCGCGTCGGAGCCGACACCCTCCGGGTCTATCTGCTGGCCTCCAGTCAGGTCTGGCTGCCCAAGCGGTTCGATGCGCGGGCCATTCCCGAAGTGGCCGGCGGCTTCTTCGATACGTTGAAGAACACCTACCGGTTCTTCGCGCTCTATGCCGGGGAGTGGCAGCCGGGGACGGAAGACGAGGCCGAAGGGGTGCTGGTGGACCGCTGGCTGGCCAGCCGGTTGCAGGGGACGGTCGCTCAGGTCACCGACGCGTGGGCCGGCTACGACGTCACGGCCGGCATGCGGGCCCTGATGGACTTCGTCGTCGACGATCTGTCCAACTGGTACGTCCGGATCAACCGCGACCGTTTCTGGGCGCCCGATGCGTCGGCCGACCCCGCCGCCGTGGCTTCGCTGTACCGCGCCCTCGTCACCGTGAGTCGCTTGCTGGCGCCGGCGGCACCCTTCGTCAGTGACTGGCTGCACCGGTCGCTTACCGGTGCGTCCGTGCACCTGACCGGCTTCCCCGAGGCGACGGGGAACCGCGACCCGGGGCTCGAGGCGGCGATGGACGCCGCACGGCGGCTGTCCTCCCTGGCGCGCGCCGGACGCGAAGACGCCAATCTGAAGGTGCGGCAGCCGGTGGCTCGTTTGCAGGTGGCGGTACCGAGGGATGTGCCGCCCGAGCTGTTCCAGGCGACCGTTCCGTTGATCCAGCGCGAAGTCAACGTCAAGGCGGTCGAACTGGTGGCGTCGGACACCGATCTGGTGCGCCTCAAGGCCAAGCCCAATTTCCGGTCTCTCGGCAAGCGGTTCGGCAAGCGTACCCCGGCAGTGGCTCAGGCGGCGTCCCACCTGACCACGGCCCAGTTGCGGGACCTGGAGGGAGGCCGTCCGGCCGGACTGGAGGTGGACGGCGAGACCATTGAGTATCTTCCCGAGGATGTGGTGGTGGAGCGCGTGGTGACCAGCGACTGGATCGTGCAATCGCACGGCCCCTTCGTGGCCGCCCTCGACCCGGAGGTGCCGGAGGCGCTTCGGCGGGAGGGAATCGCACGCGAAGTCGTCCACCGAATCCAGAGACTACGCAAGGAGGCCGGGTATGATTACACTACCCGGATCGCCGTGGCCCTGGATGGGGCGGAATCGGTCCTCGAGGCGGTCCGGGAGCATGCCGACTTCGTCTCCGGGGAGACCCTGGCACGACGGCTGGAGATCGGTCAGCGGGCCGACGCACCGGATGTCGAGGCGGAGGTCGCCATCGAGGGGGACACGGTCACCGTAGGAGTGCGTCGCCACGACTGACGCGGTGTCGGCAGTGGAGAATACCAAGGAATGACACGACCATGAATAAGAAGCAGCGAACACACCTGGAAAAGCGCCTGCTGGAAGAGCGGCAACGCGTCATGAAGGAACTCGGGCACTACGGCGAATCGTTCGCGGCCACGCTTCAGGCCTCGGACGGTGATCTGTCGTCGTACTCGTTTCACATGGCGGACCAGGGGACCGATGCCATGGAACGTGAAAAGCAGTTCCTCATGGCCTCCAAGGAAGGGCGGTACCTCTGGCACGTGAACCAGGCGCTCCATCGGCTCTACACCAGTCCCAGTACTTTCGGCCAGTGCCACAATTGCAGCAAGGAAATCAACCTCGAGCGGTTGGACGCACTGCCACATGCCCGGTTGTGCATCACCTGCAAAGAGCAGGAAGAGGATGAGCAACGGCGCTGAACGCCGCTGGTACTGGAGTGCCGCCCTCAGTGTCGTCACCCTGGATGCCCTGACGAAACTCGTGGCCGAAAGCATGCTCCTGCGAAGCGCCGGCGTGCGCGTCGTGGGGGAGTGGTTCCAGTTGCGGCTCGTCTACAATCCTGGGGCCGCGTTCGGTTTGCATGTGGGACCCTATTCGCGCTGGGTCTTCTTCGTGATCGCCCTGGTGGCCATCGTGGTGCTGTTTCGCATGTCGCGTTCGGCGGCCCCGGGCGATTGGTTCCGGCAGCTGGCGCTCGGCCTGGTCACCGGTGGGGCCGCCGGCAACCTGATCGACCGGGTCCGGAGTCCCCTCGGGGTCGTGGATTTCCTCGATGTGGGCGTCGGCAGCCTTCGCTGGCCGACCTTCAACATCGCCGACATCGCCGTCAGCCTCGGCGCGGTGGCGCTGGCCATTTCGCTTTGGCGTGAGGATGCCGGACATTCCCAGACGGAATCGGCCTCAGCCACTCAAGCCTGACGTCCCCGAGGGCCAGCCCCTCGTGTTCACGGTCCTGAACGATACGGAACGTCTGGACCGCTTTCTCGCCGACCAGCTGGCACTGTCCCGGACCGCCTCCGCACGGCTCATCGCCGATCGCCGGGTGTGGGTTGGCGATGTTCCGGTACGCGCCTCGCGCACGCTCGTTCGAGGTGACCAGGTCCTGGTGTCGTTGCCGGAGGAGCAGGCGCCGAGAACACTGGCCCCGGCCGACATCCCCCTCACCATCGTGTACGAGGACGAGTACCTCGCGGTCATCGACAAACCGGCCGGTCTCGTGGTGCACCCGGCGCCCGGACACTGGGACGACACCCTGGTCAACGCGCTGGTGGCACGCGGGACGACTCTGGCCGGGGGGGCCGAAGGCCGTCCGGGGATCGTCCACCGGTTGGATCGGGACACCTCGGGCCTGATGCTGGTCGCCAAGACCGATCAGGCGCACAGAAAGCTCGCCAAGGCCCTGAGTGCCCGGCGCATCCGGCGTACCTATGCCGCTTTGGCCTGGGGCCATCTGGCCACCGATCCCACGGTCATCGACGCACCGATCGCCAGGCACAGCAGGGACCGCAAGCGTATGGTGGTGGCGCGCCAGGGAAGGCCCTCCCGGACCCGGGTCGCGGCGGTCGCCCGGTTCCCGGTGACGGAGCTGTTGCGCGTGGAGCTGGAGACCGGTCGGACTCACCAGATCAGAGTCCACCTGGCCCACATCGGCCATCCGGTGGTAGGAGACCCGGTGTACGGGGCCGGGGGCAGTCGCCGGATTTCGGATTCGGGGCGGGCGCAGGCCGTGGCCATCGAACGGGCCGCGCCGCGCCAGGCGTTGCACGCCGCGCGACTGGAGTTGGCGCACCCGATCACCGGCGCTGCACTCGATTGCACTTCGGAGTGGCCGTCCGATTTATGGCCAGCACTTTCCGCCTCCGCAGCGCCCTCCGATCCGGTTGCCCCACAGGACCCCCTTCGGTATCTTCTTTTCTTTAATAGAGATGGCTAACGTCGCGGTCGAGCGGATGCTCGTCGTTCAGGTCGGAGACCTGGTGTGTGCGGTCCCGGCGGAAATGACTCGGGAAGTGCTCGAGGTCATCGAGCCGACGCGCCTCCCGGGGGTCGAGGATGCCGTCGACGGCCTGGTCAACATCCGGGGGACCCTGGTCACGGTGGTGGATGCTCACCAGCTCCTGGGCCGGACTCCTGGTCCCGGCCACGAGGGCGCCATGGTCGTCCTCGAGATCTTCGACCGCGTCTGCGCTCTCCGCGTCGGTCGACTGATGGACCTGGTGGCCGTGCCCCAGGAGGACATCGATGCCCGCGAGGACCTTCCCGGCGTGGACCCGCGGGTGGTCAGAGCCATCGGGCGTTTTCGGGACGTTCCGTTCGTACTCCTCGATCTCGAGGAATTGTTGCGGCCCATCATGGGGACCTAGGGCACTACCGCGGTGGTGGGCCCGGCACCTCGGGAGGACGTTCGTGAGTCAGACCGTGCTCGTCTGTGACGACGCCATCTTCATGCGCACCATGATCAGTGACATTCTGAGCCAGGCCGGGTTCGAGGTGGTCGGTGAGGCGGAAACCGGGGTCCAGGCCGTAGAGAAGTACGAACAGCTCAAGCCGGATCTCGTCACCATGGACATCGTGATGCCCGACATGGGTGGTATCGATGCGGTGCGGGAGATTTGCCAACGCGACCCGGAGGCCAAGGTGCTCATGTGCAGTGCCATGGGACAGCAGGCCCTGGTCGTCGAGGCCATCCAGGCCGGAGCCAAGGACTTCGTGGTCAAGCCCTTCCAACCGTCGCGAGTGCTCGAGGCCGTTCAGCGCGTTCTGGGTTAGGCCATGGACCACGCCCAGTACGCCTCCCTGTTCCTGAGCGAAAGCCGGGAACACATCGGCGCCTGCAACCAGCACCTCGATACCCTCAGGCGGGATCCATCGGACAGCGAGGCGGTGCACGCCCTGTTTCGCGGCATGCACACCATCAAGGGGATGGCGGCGATGATGGGCTACGCCCACGTCACCGATCTGGCCCACCGTACCGAGAACCTGCTCGACCGGGTCCGGAGCGGCAACCTGGAGCCGACCGGCAACCTCGTGGCCGTCCTGACGGAAGCGGTCGACGGACTGGATCGGGGCATCGAGGAAGCCGCGGCCGGGCGCGACGCGTTCCTGGACTTCAAAGTGGTCCGGGCCCATCTCGACCGGCTGGGTGGGCCGGATCCGCTGGCCGGCGATACTGCGGAGTTGCCCCTGCCCGGCGCCGTGCCCAGCGGCGACCGCGCCGGCCGGCCGGTGCGGGTCACGGTCAAGGCCGACGCCTTCATGCCTGGAGCCCGCGCCGCCCTGGCGCTGGAGAAGGCCCGGAGCATCGGCACAGTGACGGGCGTGACCCCACCGCCCCAGGCGTTTCAGCGGGACGGTTTCGACGGCAGCTTCACGCTCTGGATCGACAGTGACGTGACCGATGCCGTCCTCCAGGAGGCGGTCGGGTCGGTGGGGGATATCGCCGATGTGACGGTGGGAGACGAGGCGCGGGTGGAGCGGGCCATCGGCGACGGTGGAGCGGTGCGGCGGGCCCAGAACATGATCCGCGTGGATCTCAACCGGCTGGACGCGTTGATGAACCACGTGGGCGAACTGGTCGTCGCGCGGAATCGGCTCGTCGAGTTGGCCGCGGGGCATTCCGGGACGGAGCTCGAGTCCCTGAGCACCCGGATCAACCGCCTGGTGTCCGCCGTGCAAACGGAAGTCATCGAGGCTCGGATGACGCCGGTCTGGCAGGTGTTCGACCGGTTCCCGCGGGCCGTGCGGGACCTGGCACGGGAGATGGGCAAGGAGGTGTCCCTGGAGGTGGAGGGCGGCGACATCGAAGTCGATCGCGCCCTCCTCGACCAGATCGGTGATCCCATTCTGCATCTGTTGCGGAACGCCGTTGACCACGGCATCGAGCAGGGCAGAGACCGGGTGGCGGTGGGAAAACCGGAAGACGGCCGCCTGGCCATTCGGTGCAGCCGCGACCGGGACAACGTGGTCCTGCGGATCGAGGACGATGGACGCGGCATCGACCGGTCCGTGGTCCTGGCCAAGGCCAAGGCCGAAGGGGTGGTGGAGGACGATGTCACGTCGCTCAGCGACGACCAGTTGCTCCAGGTGCTGGGCCGCTCCGGATTCAGTACGGCGGAGCGGGTCACCAGCGTATCTGGCCGCGGTGTTGGCATCGATGTGGTGATGACCCGGATTCGCAGCCTCGGCGGGTCGGTGCAAGTGCACTCGACCGTGGGAGAGGGCACCACGTTCCTGCTCCGGTTGCCGCTGACGCTCGTTATCTTCCGGGCATTGTTGGCCAGCGTCGGCGAGGAACGGTACGTCCTGCCGATGGCCTTCGTGTCGGAGACCGTGGAGTACGGGGAAGCGACCCGGGCCGACGTCCACGGCCAGCATACCCTGGTCTTGCGGGATGAGATGCTGACCACGGCGGACCTCCGTACCGTGGTGGGTTTGACCGGGGAAGCGCCGTCCAGCCGGCGGCCCTGTGTGGTGCTCGAAGTCGGTGAGCGGCGATCCGCCTTGCTGGTCGACCGGCTCATCGGCCAACAGGAGATCGTGGTCGAACCCTTCGATCCTCCCTCCGGCCTGCCGCGGTTCGTCAGCGGCGCCACGATCCTGGCCGATGGCACGCCCGCCCTCATTCTCGACGCGGCGGCCCTGGTCTAGAAGGAGATGTCATGGACGATGTGAGGGATCTCGAAGCGCTGCAATTCGACGCCCTGCGGGAGGTCGCCAACATTGGCGCCGGCCATGCAGCCACCGCACTGTCGCAGATGATCAATCGCAAGATCATGATCAACGTGCCCCAGGTGAAGGTCACGCCGCTGGAGGATGTGTCGGACGTCGTCGGTGCTCCCGATGAAGTGACGGTGGCGGTGCTGATGCAGATGATGGGAGACCTGACCGGGCGCACGCTCCTGCTGTTTCCGGCCGGCGCGGGCCGATCGCTGTGTGACTTGCTCTTGCAACGCCCGCTTGGGACCACCGAGGCCTTCGGTGAGATGGAAGAGTCCGGCCTCAAGGAGGTCGGCAACATCCTGAGCAGCGCCTACCTCAATGCCCTGAGCGACTTCATGGGGATGATGCTGGTCCCCTCGGTCCCCAGTCTGGTGGTGGACTACGCCGCGGCGGTGCTGACGACGACCTACCTGACGTTCGGCTCCGACCGGGAGTACGTGCTCTGCGTCGAGACCCAATTCTACTTCATGGAAGAGGGCAAGCAGATCCCCGCGCACTTCCTGCTCCTTCCGGACGTAGCATCGCTCCAGGCGATCTTCGACGCCATCCGGCTGGGATAGGACGTGCCCGGTCCCGCGATTTCGGAACGTGACCTCGCGGTCCTTCGCTCCTTCGCCGAGCGCATCGACCCGTCCGACGCGGGGGCCCATAACAATCTCGGTGTCCTCTACCACCAGAAGGGCCTCATTCAGGAGGCCATCCAGGCGTTCACCCGGGCCCTCGAACTCGATCCCAAGATGCAGGTGGCCCAGGCCAATCTGGAGGCCGCGTACAGCGCCTCCGGCTTCTACGACACCCGGGTCGCCGAGCTCCAGGCACGCTTGCGGCAACACCCCGATGATCGGGAAGCGCGCTGGCAGCTGGGTCGTGCCTACGCGTCCCTCGGTCACCACGACGAGGCCGTCGCCGAGTTCGAATCCTTGCTGGCGCGCCATCCGCAGGACACCCCGGCCATCATCCAGTTGGGTCTCGCCGAGAAGACCCGGGGGCGGATGGACGAGGCCTCGGCCTGGTTCGAAGAGGCCCGTCGGTTGGAGCCCTCCAGCTCGGTGGCCCGCTACTATTTCGGAGAGGCCCTCTACAATCGAGGGTTGAACGACCAGGCGCTCGAAGAGCTGCAGACCGCCATCGCGCTGAACCCCGATTACGCCGATGCCCACTACCTCGTGGCGTTCGTGCTCGGAGACATGGGCCGGCACGAGGAAGCACGGGCGGCCACCAAGCGGGCCGTGCAGCTCAATCCCACCCTGGCCAGAGCGCAAGCCAACCTCACGCTGGATGGCGCCGGCGGTCCGGTCGAGAGCCCGGCCGACGTGCCCCAGGTGGCCGAGGGCAAGGCGCTGGCCCACTACAACCTGGGCCTCGCGTTCCGGCAGAAGGGGTACTACAGCGAGAGTCTTCGTGAGTACCGCCTGGCCCTGGACAACGGCGAGGATCGGCGGCTGGTCCACGAGGCCATGGCGGAAGTGCACCTGTTGCGCCAGGACTTCGACGCGGCCCTCGACATCTATGACGGACTGGTGCGCGATCACGAGGACTCGCCCAAGCTGTGGAACGAGCGTGGCGTCTGTCTGCACCAGGACGGACGGCGCGAGGCCGCGCAGGCGTCGTATGAGAAATCCACCAGCCTCGATCCCGGTTACGCCCTCGCCTGGAACAACGTCGGTGTGCTGCTGGCCGACCAGGCCGGTCCCACGCAGGCCCTCAAGGCGTTTCAGACCTCGCTCAATGCCAACGCGCGATTGACGGAGCCGCGCCTCAACCTGGCGCTGCTCTTCTTCCAGATGAAACGCTTCCAGCAGGCACTGGAGTCGTACAAGGCGGTCCTGTCGGAGGTGCCCGAGCATCCGGTCGCCTGGAATGGGGTCGGGCTGGTGCTCATGGAGCTCAAGCGGTTTGCCGACGCCAAGAACGCATTCTCCCGCGCGGTGGAAGCGGACGACGACCACGCCCCTGCGCACTACAACCTCAGCTTCACCTTGAGTCAGTTGGGCGACTTCGACGGGGCGCTTCGCGAGACCAAGCGAGCCCTCGAGCTCGAGCCTTACTACGTGCCGCAGAAATTCCGTCTGACGATCGACCTGCAGTACGAGGACCCGACGATTGCCATCGTGCCGCACCTGTCGGCGGACGTCGAGACCGCCGCTCTGGGAGAGAGCTTCTCGCTCGACGAGGGTGTCCTCGACGACATCTTCGCCCAGCTGGTCCCGGCCGAGGCGCCGGAACCGGTCGCCGACCCCGATGCCCCCTTCATCCTGGCACGTGACTACATCGGGAAGGGCCTCCTGGAACTGGCCACCGCCGAGCTGAACCGGGCCGTGGCGCGAGGGGCCTCGCGCGTGAGGGCCAACGTCCTGCTGGGCGATATCTTCGCCCGCAGGGGCCTGCACGGGGAGGCTCTGGAGCGTTACCGCGGCAGTCGGACGCACGATCCCGAGGAAGTCCAGGCGTTGCGAGGAGAAGTGAGTGCCTTGCTGGCGCTGGGCCGGCCCGAAGAAGCGGCTGAGCTGGTGGAGGAACTGGCGCGACGGTCGGCCAAGGACGTTGACGGGCTGGTGGCCTGCGCTCAGGCGCGCCTGGCGCTGGGCCAGCCTGTGCCGGCGCTGGACCATCTCAAGGCGGCTCAGGCGCTGGCGCCCGGGCGCCCCGATCTGTCGCAGCTCCAGGCCAAGGTGGCGACCTTGCTGGGGGACCTGGAAGGCGCCCTGGAGGCCTATCATGCCGCGCTGCAGCTCGACCCGTCGCTGGTGCAAGTATGGTTCGACCTGGGGGGCCTGGAGGAGCGGCGGCAGAACTGGACCGGAGCCCGGCTGGCGTATGAACGGGCCCTGAGCATCCTGCCGACCTTCGTCGAAGCCACCTTGGCGTTGGCGCGGTTGGTGAATGACCACGAATCATCACGGGCCGCCATCGCGCTCCTGGTCGATCTGCTGTCCGTCGATGCTTACGAGTTCGACGCCCTGCTGTTGCTGGCCGAGATCCTCCTGGCCGGCGGGAAGCCGCAGGAGGCACGGGCCGCGCTGGAGCGCATCCTGCGATTCGAGCAGGACCACATCCCGGCACTCTATTACATGGGGCAGGTGAAGCTCCAGGAGAGAGACTACGACGGCGCCAAGGAATGTTGGCTCAGGGTGGTGACGCTCGATCCGTCGGACGAGTACGCCCACCGGGCCAGATCGCAGCTGCGGTCCACCAAGGACCTCCAGCACATTTTCGCCTCCCACCCCGAGTAGAACGTGGCGATCGAAGGTCCGCTGAAGGAACTGCACATTCACGACGTGTTCCAGCTCCTCGATCTGGGACGGAAGACCGGTGTGTTGAGTGTGCGCTCGGAACTGCGACAGAACGACGGCACCGTCTATTTCGAGGACGGCGCGGTCGTGGGGGCCGAGATTACCAGCAACCCGCACCCGTTGGGCGGCCTGCTCATCCGGTCCGGAAAGGTCAGCGCCGAGGATGTGGCCCGCGCACGTGACATGCAGGCGTCCCGGGGGCAGCGGTTGGGTGAACTTCTGGTGGAGATCGGGGCCCTCACGCGGCGCGAACTGGACCGTCAGATTCGCGCCCAGGTCGAGGAGGTCGTCTTCGAACTGATGAGCTGGGCGGAAGGGTACTTCTCCTTTGAGGAGGGGGCGCCAGGACAGTCCACGGCGGAAGCGATGTACCGCATCCCCACGGAATCCCTGCTCATGGAAGCAGCCCGGCGCATCGACGAGTGGAGCCGCTTCGAATCGAAGATCCCGCATCTCGCCGTGGTGCCCAGGCTCCACGACGGGGATGGGGCCGGCCCCGCGGTGATCGACCTCCTCCCCAACGAGTGGGCGCTGCTCGCGGCCGTGGACGGGGCACTCGATGTTCGCGGCATCGCCCACGCCTTGGGCCGCTCCGACTTTGACGTAGCGAAGATCCTGTTCGGCCTGGCCATCGCCGGTATCGTGTCGATCGACGACCCACGCCGTAGCGATGCGACTCCCGAGGTCAGGGAACTCGCTGTCCTTGTGGCCCAGGCCGAGGACCACCTGGCCGTCGCGGACGTCGGGGCCGCCGAAGTCACGGCCCGGGACGCCGTCACGGCCTACCCGGAGGAGAGTGTTGCGCATCTCATTCTGGGGCGCGTGCTGCTGGCCGGGAATCGATTCGAAGACGCCATCCAGGAATTGCGGGATGCCGTGGATCTGGATGTGGCATCGGCCCAGGCGGTGCGGCTGCTGGGGGTCGCTCTCGTCGGCGCCGGGCAGCTGCAGGATGCCGTGACGACCTGGCGCCGCTGGTCGGAGCTTCCCGGACGAACCCCGCTCGAGAAACGGCACGAACCCGCCATCGCCCAGTACCTCGAAGCCGCCATGGTCCTGGAACGGGCCCTGCAAGACCGCCATGAGTGAAGACATCCGCGTCATGACCGCCCAGCTGGCGGCCGACCCGACGAGTCTCGTGTTCCTTCCCCTGGGCGAAGCGCTCCGGCAGCGGCGGCAACTGGATGCCGCCCGGAAGGTGGTGCTGGCCGGACTCTCCCGCTATCCCGATCTGGCCGACGCCCACGATCTGTTCGGCCGGATTCTGGGCGACCACGGCGATTTCGAACAGGCCTTCGACGAGTGGGGCATTGCCTTGCGACTCGATCCGAAGCACGCCGGAGCCCACAAGGGAATCGGCTTCCTGTATTTCGTAGCCGGCAAGCACGAGCAGGCGCTCGATCACCTGCAACAAGCTCGTGAGGCGCGCTCTGACGATGAGGGTGTCAATGCGGCGATCGCCCGTGTCGAAGAGGCGCTCGCGGAGCAGTCGGTCGGGACGGCCGACGGCGCCGCCGCGGCGGCCACCGTTCAGGCGCCCGGCTCGGCCGAATCACCCGACGAGACCGTGCGTCAGGTGTTTGCCGGCCTCGAAGGCGCCGAGGACGGCCTGTTGCTCGTCGACCAGCACGGCCGCCGCCTCGGAGGAGGGCTACGGTCGCCCGCCGGTGAGGACGTGGCCGATCGCGTTTCGGCGCTCATGTCTGGAGTGTCCCGTGAGGCCAACCGAGCGGCACGGCTCCTCGATATCGGCGACTGGGAGGCCCTGACGGTGGAGTCGACCGATGGCAATCTGCACCTGGCCGCGCCGACGGCGGACACCATCCTGTTCGTGGTCCGTGACCCCGGCATCCCGCTGGGGCGCCTGGCTGCACTGAGTGACCGGGCGGCCGAGGCGGCCCGCGACTGGCTGGAGTCTCTCGGATGACGGTCGACTACGGCTTGCCGCTGGAAACGCTGACCCGTCTTCGTGGCGTCCGCGGCGCCATGGTGGTCTCCGCGGAAGACGGTATCGTCGTGGCCGACGCGCTGATGGAGGACGTGTCCGGGGAGGCAGTCGCCGCACTGGCAGCATCGCTGGCGCAGCGCATGGGACAGGCGGTGACGGCCACCGGCTACGCGGTCCCGACCTTTCTCCATTTGCAGACCTCCGCGGGTGCGCTGCTCATCGTCCCCACCGGGGAGGACCTGCTGCTCATCGTCTTTGGGTCTCCGGACATCAATGTGGGCCTGACCCGGGTGGAGATGTTGAACGTCTCGGAGCAACTGCACTGATGCGGGCGCTGGAACCCTGGGTGGAACAGCCCCTGGCGTCCTTTCTGTCGGAGTCCGAGGCGCGGCTCACGCTGCTCATGACCGGCGCCGGGCAAGTGGTGGCGCAGCACGGCTTCACCCGGGCCTTCGACGTGATGTCGGCCGCAGCCCTCGGCGCGGGAATCGTGTCTTCGACCGAGGAGATGGCCCGCGTCATGGGGGCGCGTCCGTTCAGGGCGCTCACGCACCAAGGCAGGGGCCTCGGGTTGTTCCTGTCCGCCTTCGAGACCTCGGCGGGACGCTGGATCGGCCTCGTGGTGTTCGATCGGGATACGTCACTGGGCCTGGTGCAGTTGTTCTTCGACCGCATGGTCCAGGAGCTCGTCGAAGGCGCCCCGCAGACGGAGGCCCGCCAGCAGGTGCTGGCGCAGGACTTCGAGCAGGAACTCCAATCCAGTCTTCGCGCCCTCTTCGGACGGTAATCGCATGTCGCTCGTCAACTTTACCGCCCGCGAAATCACCTGCAAGATCGTGTACTACGGTCCAGGACGGTCAGGCAAGACCAGCAACCTCCAGTACATCTACGGCAGGGTCCCCGAGGACCGTCGCGGCAACATGGTGTCGCTGGCCACGCAGTCGGACCGGACCCTGTTCTTCGATTTTCTCCCCATCGACTTGGGCACCATCTCCGGGTTCACCACGAAGTTCCAGTTGTACACCGTGCCGGGCCAGGTGTACTACAACGCCACGCGGAAGCTGGTTCTGCAGGGGGCCGATGGGGTCGTGTTCGTCGCCGATAGCCAGGCCCGTCGTTTCGAGGAGAATCTCGAGAGTCTGCAGAACCTCCAGGAGAACCTGCTGGCGGAGGGGACCGACATCCGGGATCTCCCGCTGGTCTACCAGTACAACAAGCAGGACCTGCCCAGTGATCTCATCATGACACCGCCGGAACTGGATGAAGCCCTGAACTTCCGGTCGGTCCCCAGCCACGCGGCGGACTGCCTGCGTGGCAGTGGCGTCTTCGAGACCCTGAAGGGCGTGTCGGAACGGGTGTTGACGAAGCTGGCGGCGGGGGTCCCGGCCGCATGAGCGAACGGCTTCACCCCTACTTTCGTTTCGACACCCTGGTGGTCGGGGCCGGCAACCGACTGTCGGCCACCGCCGCGCGCAGTGTGGCCGAGTCCCCGGGTTCCGGGTACAACCCGCTGTTCATCTATGCCGACCCGGGATTGGGCAAGACGCACCTGTTGATGGCCGTCGGTCACCGGGCGCTGGAGATCAATCCGAATCTGCGTGTCGAGTACCTCACGCTCGATGACTTTGTCGAGGCGTTTCACACGGCCTTGGCCGCCGGCCAGGGCGAGACCTATCGGCGTCACGTCGCCGAAGCCCAGGTGCTGTTGCTCGATGACGTCCAGTTCCTGGCACACCGGCGCGAGATGCAATCGGAGCTGATCCGGCTGATCGACGCCATGCAGGCGGAGCAATGCCAGATCGTCCTGGCCTCGGACCGGCCGCCGGCCGACATCGAGTCACTCGACGACCGACTGATCAGGCGCTTCGCGGGAGGCCTGGTGGTCGACATCGCCGCTCCCGACTTCGAGACCAGGGCGGCCATCCTGTCCATGCGGGCCCAGGAACGGAACGTGGACTTCGATCGCGACGTGTACAACGCCGTCGCCGGTCTCCCGTTCGGGAACGTCCGTGAACTCATCGGTGCGCTCAACCGGCTCATTGCGCTGCAGGCCGTCGAACAGAGCACCCTCGGGGCCACGGAGGCGGTCGCGTTCCTGCGGGGCGATCGCGTTTCCGGCGAATCGGTGGTCGTGCCTGCCGACGCCCCCTACGCGGTTGCGGTCGAGGCGGGAGCCGCGGCCCAGTCGGAACCCGCAACGCCCGAGATCGAGGTCCCGGGGACCGACGGCATTCCCGCAGCGGATGCATCGGAAGGGTCTGCTCCGGCCGAGGTATCCCAGGACGAGTTCGGCAGCTTCCTCGACGAGGTCGTGGCCCGGGTGGCCGATCAGGTGGAGGCGTGGCGGTCCCGGGTGGCCGAAGCGATCCTGCGCTGGGAGGGGCAGGGGTACCGCACCACGCGTCTGGCACAGCTTCTCGATGGAGATGCGCCCCCGGACATCGACACCGTCATCCGGGCGTACGAAGAGGACATCGAACGGCTTCAGGCCATGGAGAGCGAGGCCGAGCGGTTGGCGCTCGATGTGGCCGGGTCGCCGCTGTTCCGCGACCCCGATCAGGTGTCGGCGGCGGAGAGCTTGTTGCAGCAGGCCCGGGAGGGTGTGGGGCCACCACCGGGGCCGTCGCCCCTGTGGCGACTGGAGGATCTGGTCGAAAGCGGTGGCACCCGGGTGGCCCTGCGCAGTGCTCGCTCGGTGGCTGAGACTCCCGGGACCAGGTACAACCCGCTGGTCGTCATCGGCGGGAGTGGGCGTGGCAAGACCCATGTGTTGCACGGGATCGGGAACCTTCTGGCCGGGGATCCAGATGCCGTCGTCGCGTGCCTGGATGCCCACGCCTTCACCACCGAACTGATCGACGCCATCGAGCGAGACCGGGTGGCTCCATGGCGCGCCCGATACGAGAGGGCCACGGCTTTTCTGCTCGATGACGTGCATGTCCTGGCGGAGAAGGAGCGAACCCAGGAGGAACTCTATCTGCTGTTCAACAAGTTCCTCGGCTCGGACCGGCAGATGGTGTTCTGGCGGAGTTACCCGGGATGGAGCCACGACTCCTGACCCGACTGGAAGGCGGCCTGGTGGTCGACCTGCCGGCACCGGAACGAGACATTCGTCTGGCCGTGGCGGATCGGGTGCTCCAGGCGAAACTGGACCTCGAGGACGCCGAGCTCGCCGCCTACCTCGCATCCCGGCCCGTGGAGAGTGTCCGGAGCCTGCATGGCCTGGTGCAGCGCGTCATCATGGCCGCGGAGGTGCAGGAGACCGTCCCGAGCGCGAGTCTGGCGCGCGAGCTCCTGGAGGGGCCCAGCAGCAAGACGCCGTCGCGAGCCCGTCGGGTCCGGGCCAGCGGGGTGATTGCCCCGACGTCGGGTGGCGCGCGGAGTCATGAGAAGATGGTGTGGACCTGGCCCGATGCCTCGGACCGCGTCATCGAGGAGTGGCGCTGATGGCCATCAAGGGCAGTCTCAAGGAGGCCTCGCTCCCCGACGTCATCCAACTGTTGGCACTGGGGCGCAAGACGGGGTGTCTGGCCGTCGCCGATCGTCAGAACTTCGGCTACATCTACTTCGACGACGGCAAGATCAGCTACGCCTCCATCGTGAATCGCCGTGATCGACTGGGGGACATCCTGGTGGCTGCGGATCGGATCACGGCGGAGCAGAGGGAACAGGCCCTCACCGCGCAGGACTCTTTCCGTGACAAGAAACTGGGAGAGATCCTGGTCGACCAGGGAGTCATCGAGGCCTCGGAGCTGGCCGAATACATCCGGCTCCAGATCGAAGAGGCCGTGTACTTCCTGTTCACCTGGACCTCCGGCACGTTCAACTTCGAGGCCGACGTGCTTCCCGAGCGTGAGGATCTCCTGGTCTCCATCAGCCCCGACTCGTTGCTGCTCGAAGGCGCCCGCCGTATCGACGAGTGGAGCCTCATCGAAAAGAAGGTTCCGAGCTTCGACCTGATCTTCGCCGCGGACCGCGAGCGTCTCGATGGCAGCGACGTCACGCTGTCCCCCGAACAGGAACGCATTCTCGAGTTCGTCGACGGGGAGCGGGACGTCATGGCCGTCATCGATGACTCCGGCCTGGCCGAATTCGATGTCGGCAAAGGCCTGTTCGGCTTGATCACGGCAGGGTTCGTGAGCCGGGTCGGGACTTCGGTTTCACGCGAGGAGCCGCGCGCCAACGAAGCCCGGGTGGAAGAGCACCGGAACCTCGGTATCGCCTTCTACAGGACCGACATGCTGGATGAAGCGCTGCGGGAGTTCCGCCGCGTGGCCGACCTGCGTCCCAGCGAGGGGAGTGCGCCCTTCTATCTCGGCTTGATCGCTCTCAAGCAGGCACGCTGGGCCGATGCGGTCGAGCATTTTCGTCAGTCCGTGGACCTGGGAGGCCCGCGGGCCCCAGCCCTCCACAACTTGGGGTACGCGCTGGAGCGCACCGGGGATCTGGACGGCGCCGAGGCCGCGTTCGCCGAAGCCGTCACCCGGGCCCGGGATGACGCCCGGTCCATGATCGGCTGGGGCATCACCGCGCTCAAGCGGGAAGAGTATGACGTGGCCGAAGGCCGCCTGGCCCGGGCGCGGGAACTCATGGGCGACGCCGCGCCGTCTCGGATCTGGTACTGGGCCATGACCCTGGCCCACGCCGGGCGCACCGACCTCGACGCGGCGATGGCGTTGGCCAAAGAGGGTGCCGGCGCCTATCCCGATCATGTCGTTCTGGCCAACAACTACGCGGTGCTCCTCGAAGGGGCCGGCGAAGTGGCCGATGCCGAGGCAACCCTCAAGACTGCCTTCGAAGCCGAGCCGACCTTGCCGCAGCTCTCGAAGAACATCGGCGACCTGCTGTACCGCGCCGGGAAGTACGAAGACGCCCAGGGGGCCTATGAACGGGCCGCCAAGCAGAACCCCGACCTGGGTGACGACCTCTACTTCAAGCTGGGCAACCTGGCCTACAAACAGCGTGATGCCGATCGCGCCCGGGGGTTCTGGGAGCATGCCGTCCGTCTCAATCCGGGCCACCAACTGGCCCGGGCCAATCTGGACATGCTGGAGACGGCGCAGTGATGACTGCCGATGATGCCGGCTTCGAGGCGCTGACGCAGCGCATCTCCGAGTCCCAGGGGCTGGCGTTGCACGCCTACAAACAGAAGTGCCTGCGCCGCCGCATCGCGGTGCGGATGCGCGCCTGTGGGGTGCACACCTATCAGGACTACCAGGAGGTGTTGGAGCGCCAACCGGATGAGTATCAGCACCTCAAGGACAGCCTGACCATCAATGTCACCAAGTTCTACCGCAATGCCTCCACGTGGGACCGCCTGGCCGAGAGCGTCCTGCCGACGGTGTTCCTCGAGCGCGAAGGTGTGGTGCGTGTCTGGAGCGCCGGGTGCGCGTCCGGGGAAGAGCCGTACACCTTGGCCATGATCTTCGCCGATCTGGCCGACCGCCTCGATCGGCGCAGTTGGCTGTCCCGCGTCACCATCGATGCCACCGACATCGATCGCGAGTGTCTGTTGCGCGCCGAACGAGCACGGTACCGGCCGGGGGCCTTCGAGGAAGCGCCGGCCCACTACCGGGACGAGTACTGCCAACCCGTCGAGGACGAGCTCGAGGTGGTGCCCCGTATCCGCGACCTGGTGCACGTGAGCCGCCTGGATCTCATGCGTGAAACGCCACGTCGGTCCGGATACGACCTGGTCGTCTGCCGCAACGTCGTCATCTACTTCGACCGCCCGAACCAGGAACGGCTGTATCACGCGTTTGCCGATGTGTTGCCCGCCGACGGCGTGCTGGTCCTGGGCAAGGTGGAAACGCTCATGGGACCCGTGCAGAAACGATTCACCCTACTCGATGTGCGCGAGCGCATCTACCGACGGGCATGATGGCAAACGAAGTCGTGGTGAAGGTCGCCGACCTGAATGTCGGGTTGGAAGGGGACGTCCTGGTGACGTACGGCCTGGGGAGTTGTGTCGCCATCATGCTGTTCGACCCCACCGTCCTGGTCGGAGGCATGGCGCACATTCTCTTGCCGACTCCGGCCCTGGCGAAACCTGGTGCCAGTACCAGAAAGTTCCCCGAAACGGCGATCCCGGCTCTCCTCGATGCGATGGTAGAGGTCGGGGCCAGTCCCAAACGCGTCGTCGCCAAGTTGGCGGGCGGCGCCGCCATGTTCACGGCATTGGTGCCCGCAGGCACCATGCAGATGGGTGAGCGCAACGTGACCGCCACGCGCAAAGCCCTCAATGCGCACAACATTCCGGTGATGGCGGAAGCCATCGGTGGGACGTACGGCCGCAGTGTCCGATTCGATGTGACCTCCGGCGTGGTGAGCATCTCCTCGGTGAACGCCGGTGTCGAAGAAATCTGAGCGCCGAGCCGTGCTCGTGGTGGACGACAGCCCGTTCTTTCGTCAACTCCTGAGCCAGATCATCGACGATTCGGCGGGATTCCGGGTGGTCGCCACCGCGCGTAACGGCGTCGACGCCCTGCGCAAGGTGCACCAGCACCAGCCCGATCTGGTGACGATGGATCTGGAGATGCCCGAACTGGATGGGCTCGGCGCCATCGGCTACATCATGTCCGAGATTCCCCGTCCCGTCATCGTGGTCAGCGCCTACGCGGGGCAGGGCACCGCCGCGGCCATCCGGGCCCTCGAGCTCGGCGCCGTGGAACTGGTCGCCAAGGAGGACAGCCGGGACGCCGACGCCCAGGCCCGCCTCGGCGCCCGTCTGGTTCAGGCGCTCGAGGCGGCCAGCAGTGCGGAATTGCATCGCCTCCCGGTCCTGGCACGGCCGCACCGCCCCCAGGCGGCCGACGACGCTCTCTTTGCCGTTCCCGGGCGCGCGACGACCTGCGTGGCCATCGCGGCCTCGACCGGCGGGCCGCGCGCCCTGGCCGAGGTGGTCCCGCACCTGACGTCCGGGCACGATGCCGCGGTGGTCATCGCCCAGCACATGCCACCCAAATTCACCAGGAGTCTGGCCGAGCGCCTGGATGGCCAGAGCGGCCTCAAGGTGGTCGAAGGAGGGGAGGGCGTGCCGCTCGCCACCGATACGGCGTACGTCGCGCCGGGCGATTATCATATGCAAGTGGTTTCAGGACCTGATGGCCCGGCGCTGACGTTGGATCGCGGCCCGGCCGTGTGGGGTGTCCGACCGGCGGCGGACCCGTTGTTCCGCTCCGTGGCCGAGGTCTTTGGCGTCCGCGCTCTGGGTGTCGTGCTCACCGGATTGGGACGTGACGGCGCCGAGGGACTCGCCGCCATCCGGCGGAATGGTGGCTGGGGTATGGCCCAGGACCGGGAGACAGCGACGATATATGGCATGCCCAAGGCGGCCGTGGAGCTTGGTGGCGTGAACGAGGTCTTACCGATCGACCGCATCGCCCCACGGATATCGGAGTGGTTGACCAAGACACCGAGGGCGCCCCACCATGGCTGAAGTCCTGCTGGTCCGGGCGGCCGGCCGTGACGTGGCGTTGGCCGTGGGCCCGCTGGTGGAGGTGCTCGAGATGCCAGCCCCCTTGGCGGTCCCATCCGCGTCGCCGGCACTTCGAGGGGTCGTCCAGGTTCGAGGACGCTCCCTCCCCGTCTTCCATCTCGGGGCACTGTTGAAGGGTGGCGCCTGTCCTGAGGAACGCGGGACGGTGGCGGTCATCGCCCGGCTCAAAGGCCGCCTGGTGGGCCTGGAGGTCGAGGAGGCCAGCGAGGTGAGTCGGGTCGCGCTGAGCGATCTGCCGGACGATCATCAACTCTCGGGGGCCATCGGAGTGATTCGTCACGACGATCATTTCACGCCGGTCGTCGACCTAGGCCACCTGGGATTCCAGCTTCTCGAGACCGGTACCATGCCATGAGCACAGGCGACGACGAAATCCAGGTGATCGTCTTCACCGTGGGTGAGCATCACTTCGCCTTCGAAATCTCGCAGGTGGAGCGCATCATGCGGTTCAGGGCCCCAACACCGCTCCCGAAGGCAGCTGAATTTCTGGAGGGGATGATCCGGTTCGGGGAACGGTTGGTGCCGCTGGTGGATTTGCGGAAGCGACTGGGCGCCGAGGCGGCGATGACCGATGAGGCGCGCATCGTCGTCATCGAGGTCGAAGGCCAGGCGGTGGGGGTGCTCGTGGACCAGGTCCTCGAGGTCATCCGCGTCAACGCCGGCACCATCACGGCGCCGCCGGCCATGGTGCGCGGCCTTGCCGCGACCTATATCACCGGCATGGTCCGCCATGGCGAGGAGACGCTGGTGCTGCTCCACGCCGGGAAACTGTTTACCTCCACCGAACGGATCCTGCTCGCCGAAACGGGCGCGGCGGCCGGAACGGGAATCGAACACGCATGACGGAGTCGTGGTTGGCCGGGCTTCGGGACCGGCACGGAACGATCGAAGGGCGGCTGGCCCACGTCAGTTCGCAGGCCGAACGCGAAGCGCTCAAGCGTGAGATCATCGCCTACTTCAAGGAGGTCGATGGCGCCCTGGCCGAGCTGACGACGCTCAAGGAGAGCATTCGCGGGCTCGTGGAGCAGTACAAGCAGTTGCCGGGCAGTGCGGAGGGGGCCCAGGCCCCACAGTTCACAGGCGCCCGGCCGGCGGTGCACGCTGACCATCTGGGAGCTTCTACCTATATCGAGAAGGGCTGGAGCCTGATCTCCCTGGGGGACCACACCGGGGCCATCCAGTCGTTGACGAAGGCGTTGTCTCTGGCCCCCGACGATACCCAGGCCCGATCTCTCCTGGGCTGGGCCCAGATGCTCAACGAGGACTACGACGATGCCCTGGGTACCTTCTCCAAGGTGCTCATGAAGGAGCCCGCCAATTCCCTGGCGCGCATCAACGTCGGGTACATCTGCCTCAAGAAGAACATCTTCGGTGAGGCCATCGAGCACCTGTCCAAGGCCATCCGACTGGCCAACGACCGGAAGGCGACGCTCTACGCCCACTTCTATCTCGGTCTGGTCTACCTCGAACGTGAGATGTACGACGATGCCCTCACATTCCTGGGCAAGGCCCTCGAATTGGGCCCGAACCTCATCGAGGCGTATTTCGAGCTCGGCCGGGCCCAGTGGTTCTCGGGCAGCAAGGACATGGCCCGCGACACCTGGACCGAGGGATACAAGGCCAATCGTTTCAATCCCTGGGGCAAGCGTTGTCAGGAGATGGTGGAACTGGTCGATTCTGGAGGTGAGGTCCCGCGCTCAAACTCCTCCTGACGGCGCTCGCCCTCCAGCAGACTCAGGCCCCGCCAACCCCCCAGCCTCCGTTGGTCACCCAGGTAGGCGAGGTCACGCTCCTCACGTGGGAGGAGAACCTGTCCCTGGGGATCGCCTTGGCGGAGGCGGCCGACACGCCCCGCGAATGGCCGGCCCTGGGGCGGGTAGACCTCGATTCCATCCGCCTCATTCTGGCGTCGGACGAGGAACGGTTCAGGCGTGTCAGCCGGGGCCGAGCTCCGGGCTGGGGTATTGGGCTGGCGTTCCCCGGATCGGGAACCATCGTCCTGCGTGCCGACGACCCCTCGGTCTTCGCGACGCTTCAGCACGAGCTGGCCCACCTGGCCTTGCACCAGCTCGTGAGCGGCAGGGTACCGCTCTGGTTCGATGAGGGTTTTGCCGGCTGGGCCTCCGGCGAGTTCGACCGACTCGATGCGTGGGGCCTCAATCTGGTGGTGATTCGCCGGCGTGTCCCCAATCTCGATGAACTCGATGCCGCGCTGCGAGGCTCCCGGGCCACCGCGGAAACCAGCTACGCTCTGGCCATGACCGCCGTTATGGAGTTGGCGCGCCGCAACCCGACTCAGACTCTGGAGCCGATGGTCAATCGACTGGCCCGGGAGGAGCAATTCGATGAGGCCCTCGTGGCCACCACCGGCTTCACCCGTGACGGATTCGAGATAGCGTGGCAGAAGAGCGTCAAACGGCGCTACAGTGTCCTCACCTGGTTTGCGGCCGGTGGCATGTGGCTCTTGGTCGGTTCTGCCGTGATCTGGGCCTACTGGGCCCGCCGCAGGCGGGATGTGCCGCGCCGGGCGGCCCTGGACCGGGGCTGGGATGTGCCGGAATGGCAGGAAGAAGTGGTTTCAGGGCCCGATGACGAGACAAACGTCCCCAATCATGGACAGTCCGACCAGTCCTAGTTCGCGCGGGGCCGGAAAACCCCGATGTGTTTGCCTCCACCGCTGGCACGTCCGTTGCCCATGTAGGGGAAAAGCGGCTGTGGCACGGGGACTTATGGGATGTCGCCCGGGGCGTCGTACGCTTGACCTCCCTCGGACGCGCGACTAATCTGACTGTCTTATGCCCGATTCCTCAGCAGTGCCTGATCCCAAGCGTCGATCTCCGCTCGGCGCTCGAAACATCGCCCTTCTCGGGGCGGCGGCCGTTTCGCTCGTTGGTGGGTACCTTTTGCTTGGTTCGGGGAGTGCCAGTGCAGCAGCGGTTCTCCTCGTTCTGGGGTATTGCGTCCTGTTTCCGTTGGGAATCGCCCTGTAGGGAGCGCCAAAGCCTCGGTGTGTTGACGCTCGAGCTTTCCGGGCGAATAGCTCAGTTGGTTCAGAGCGCCTGCCTTACAAGCAGGAAGTCGGGGGTTCGAATCCCTCTTCGCCCATTGCACGGATAGTTGGTGGCACTACATCGCTTCTCTCGCCCAGGCCGCTGGCGTGGCTGTGGCTTCGTTGGAGGCAGCAAGGTATGGACATGCGTCGATTGATCATCTCCCTGGTCGCTGGTTTCGTGATGGCGACTCCTCTGTCCGCTCAGATCCCGAGATCTTCGGGGCAAGGCGGCGTCGTGACGGCCGCGCCCAAGATGATGGTGGCCACGCCGTACGTCTTCGCTTCGACGGACTCCGCCGCAGCGGTCATGCTGGGCGCCAGCTTCCGTGAGCGGTTGGACCGGGTCTCCGGACGCGACTTCCAGGTGATCCCCCGGGAGCAGATGAATCAGGCGCTGGTGCTGTGGGGCTATCCCGCCGACGCCATTCTCCCGAACAACCTGTCGAATCTCTTCGCCAAGCAGCTCAATGCCCGGACGCTCGTGAGTACGTCGATGAGTGTCGAAGGGGATGGCCGTGCCTCGACGACCTCGCGCTTTGCCGGGGTCAACGATGAGGCCGGATATGTCGTGCGTGCGACGCAGGCGGTGGGCCAGACGACCGAGGACTTCGCCAAAGACCTCGCCGAAGGCTTCAAGGAGCCCATCAAGGCCTACAAGGACGCCAAGGAATGCATGACGCTGGCGCGGGTACCCGACAAGCAGCGGGATGCCGTCCGGGCTGCCGAGAAGGCCCTCAGGCGGGTCCCCAACCACGGGCTGGCCGAGATGTGTCTCGTGACCCTCGCTCGGGCGGCCGGCGAGCCGTCTGATTCCATCGTCGCGCACCTCGAGCGGGCCATCATCGGCGATCCGCTGAGCCTGCCTGCGTACACCGCCCTCGCGACGGAGTTCGAAGCGCGGGGAGACACCACCCGGGTCATCGAAGCCTTCCAGGCGATGTTGCTCATTGCGCCAACCAATGAGGCGCTCCGCACCAACGCGATCAAGCTGTTCAATCAGTACGGTCGGCCGGACGCCGCCGTGGCCATCGCGGATGCCGGGATCGAGCGCGATCCGTACAACCGTGATTTCTATGACTTGAAGGCCAATGCCCACGCCGTCGCGGGACAGATGCCAGACGCGCTCGGCGCCTTGGCCGCCATCTACGACCTCGATTCCGCGCGCGTCGACTCCGCCTACTTCAAGAAGGTGATCGTGTTCGCCGAGGCAGCCGGAGATACGGCAGCAGTGCTGCGATTCGCCATCGCGGGCTCGGCCCGGTTCCCGGACAACATTACCCTCCTGGGTCATCTGGCTAGTGCGTATGCCACTGCTGGAGCCCTGGACAGTGCCGTGGTCGTGACGACCAGGCTCAATGAGCTGGATCCGACGACGACGACTGCGGCCTTGAAGACGGCCAAGGCGCTGGCGGATGGGCGTCGGGTGGCCGAGGCCATTCCGTTCGCCGACTTCGCGGCGGCCAACGGCACCGATACCGAGCGGATCAACGCCGCCACCATTCTCATGTCCGGCGCCCTGCCGCTGCTGCAGGACCCACGCGACGAAGAAGGCGCGGCGACGGGGGCCCGACGGGCCATCGAGTTGGCGGGCGACGACCAGCCGGCCATCACGCGGACTGCCAACTACATCCTCGGCTTGTCCACCTTCCTCATGGTGGCGGGGCTCGACGAGGAGACAGAAGCGTCGAAGTCGTGTGAGATGGCCAATCAGATGAACACGCTGCTGGTGGAGTCGGAAGCCGCCCTGAATGCCGGTCGCGAGACCAACCCGGAGCAGGTAGATACCTTCCTCGGCTACGTCGGCCAGTACAAACCGCGGGTCGAATCCATGATTGGGGCCTATTGCGACTAGGGTTTGCGGCCTTCACCGGGGGTTCCTCCCCGGTGGTGCGCCGTCTATATTGCGATGCTCTCGGCCAGGGGCTGTAGCTCAGTTTGGTTAGAGTGCCGCACTGTCACTGCGGAGGTCGCGGGTTCGAGTCCCGTCAGCCCCGTGAAGAAGTAGTCAGACACCCCGTACGGATACCGTGCGGGGTGTTTCGTATCACGGCACCGTTCCCGGAGCGTTCGTGACTTCCTATCACCAGCCGGTGCTCGTCGAACAAATCCTGGCCGCCGCCGGAGATGCCCGGCGGGTCGTGGATTGCACTGTCGGGGGCGGCGGTCACGCCCTGGCATTGCTCGGGCACGGTGCAACCGCCGTGTTGGGGATCGATCGCGACCCGGAGGCCATTGCTGCGGCCCGGGACAGACTCGGTCGCGAGGCCCAACTGCTTGAGGGGGCATACGACCTCCCGCACGTCCTGGACGCCGTCCGGAGTTTCGCGCCGGAGTTCGTTCTCCTCGATCTCGGGGTCTCCTCCCGGCAACTGGACGATGAGGTCAGGGGGTTCACCTTCCGGCCGGGAGCTGCCCTGGACATGCGGATGGCTGGTTCCGGCCCCACGGCGGCGGATCTCCTCAACCAGATAGAAGAACGGGAACTGGAGCAGATACTTCGCACGCTGGCGGACGAGCGCCGGGCTCGGCGGTTGGCACGGGAGATGTGTCGCCGGCGCGACAAGAGGCCATTCGTGGTGAGCGACGATCTGGTCAACGCCATCCGGGCCGTCCTGGGGCCACGGTCCGGGCCCGGCGACTTCGCCAGGATCTTCCAGGGTATCCGGATTGCCGTCAATGACGAACTGGAGGGCCTGGCCAGGGCTCTGCCGGCATTGCGGGACGCCCTCGCCCCGGGTGGGTGTATGGCGGTGATCAGTTATCATTCTGGGGAGGACCGGGTGGTCAAGCGGGCCTTCCAGGAATGGGCTCGGGCCTGCGTCTGTCCGCCCCACGAGCTGCGGTGCCGGTGCCGAGGTCGGCCGCTCGGGCACCTGGAACCGCGCAAACCCATCGTGCCGGAGGAATCCGAAGTGGCCGCCAATCCACGAGCGCGCAGCGCCAAACTCAGGGTGTTCCGCAAGGCCGCCCAGTGAAGCCCAAAGGGCGCCACTGGCTGGCACTGTGGTTGACGCTGTTTCTCGCGGTGGCCGGCGTCGTGGTCGCGCGGGACACGGCCAGTTACCGGAGCGCCCGCCGCCTGGCGGCGCTTCGGCAGGAGCGTGTGCGGCTCGAAGCGGAGCAGGCGGAATTGATTCGACGGGTACGGTTGGCGTCGAGCCGGGAGGTCCTCGTGCCCAAGGCCGAGCGGAATCTTGGCCTGCACCGTCCCAGCGACACGGAATACGTGCTGTTCCCACTTCCGATACCCGTGGAACCCTGATGGCGGCACCCGCATTCCGCATCCATGCCCTCGAGGCGGTCTTTGCCTTGGCGCTCATGGGGATCGTCGCTCGGGCGGTCCAGGTCCAGGTCATCGAAGGCCGCCAGTGGGCCGAGGCGGCCGACGCCCAACTGTTGGTTCGGGAGACACTTCCGGCACGCCGCGGCACGCTGTTCGACCGCCACGGGGAACCCATGGCCATCACCCACGAGTACTACCACATCGGGGTGGCGCCGAGGGAGATCGAAGACACCGACGCGGCGACCCGGTTGCTGGCTCGCCACCTGGGGCGATCTCCCAGGGAAGTCCGCGCGGATCTCCGGAGCGGAAGGCCCTGGGTCTACTACCAGGGTCCCTACACGGCCTCCGACATTGCACCGCTGCGGACCGTCCGCGGCATTCATCCCGAGGCCGAACTACTCCGCTTCCACCCGTCGGAGCACCTCGCCGCGCCCATCCTGGGCCGGCTGGATTCCGAAGGCGCAGCAGCCGGCGGGTTGGAGTTGGCACTGGACTCGCTTCTGATGGGAAGCCCGGGGGAGGCCGTGATCCTTCGCGATTCCCGGGGCCGTCGTTACTCGTCGCCAGGTCGGCGGGTCAATGACCCGGTGCCGGGGTACGACGTGTACCTCACCCTCGATGCGGAGTTGCAGGACATCGCCGAGCGCAGCCTGGCCTCGGTCATCCAACGCATGGAAGCCGCCGCCGGCGACGTCGTGTTCCTCGACGCCGCCACCGGCCAGATCCTGGCCCTGGCTTCTCTGACCGCCGGTGGGCGCACCGCGTCCCCCTCGGCAATCACCACGACGTTCGAGCCGGGCTCGACCGCGAAGCTGTTCACGGCCGCAGCACTCCTGGTGCATGGAAAGGTCGATTCCTCGGTCCGTGAGTCCGCAGAGAACGGCCGGTGGCGCATGCCCTTGGTCGAGACCCCGACGCGGGAGCGCCACTGGCGGACGATCGTGGACGAGCATGAGGAATCCCGGGCGCTCAACCTCGCCGAGGCGGTTCAAGTCAGCAGTAACATTGTGATGGCCAAGCTGTCGCAACGGCTGACGCCCGGCGAACAGTACGACATGCTTCGTGCGTTCGGCTTCGGGACACCAACGGGTGTGGGGTTCCCCTCGGAATCCCGGGGCATTCTCCGGATGCCGGACGCGTGGCAGCCCAGGATCAGCCGGGCCAGCATCGCGATGGGCTACGAGTTTGCCGTTACCCCGTTACAGTTGGCGGCGGCCTACGCGGCCATCGCCAATGATGGCATCCTGCTCAAGCCGACACTGGTCAAGGAAATCCGTTCGGCCACGGGCGAAGTCGTCTACCGGCACCAGCCCGAACCGATCCGCCGGGCCGTGCCCGTGGAGGTGGCCCGGGAGCTCAAGGAGTACCTGAGCGAAGCCGTGGCGGAAGGTGGCACCGGGGGGCGAGGGCAGATGGTCAATTACCAGCTGATGGGGAAGACCGGGACAGCCCGGATCAGCGAAGGTGGCAGATACATCGCGGCCCACCGGGCGTCGTTCGCCGCGTTGTTTCCGAGAGACGACCCTCAGATCGCCGTCATCGTCAAGGTCGATCGGTCGCGCCACGAGTATTTCGGCGGGTCGGTTGCCGCACCGGTCGTACGCACCATGATCAACGAGGCCCTGGCGGCCCGCCGCATCGCCATCGACCGCTCCCGCCTGGTGGGGCCGGCCGCGATCGGTCGCGTCGTGAACGACATGCCCGAGGTACCTCCCCCTCCCAAAGTGGTTCAGGCCTGGCCGCCGGAGCAGCCGGACACGTCGGGGTACGACCCGGCCCCCATTCCACCCGTGGTAGGGCTCTCCGTACGTCAGGCCGTGTGGCAGCTGCACCACCTCGGCTTTCGTGTCACCCTCCGGGGCGACGGTGCGCGCATCGTGCAATCCTCTCCGGAACGAGGCGCCAGTCTGGCTCCGGGCGGGACCGTCGTGATCTGGACCAACTGAGGATGAGGCGATGAGTGTCGCCTGGACGGCAATCGTAGCAGAGCTTCGACGGGACGGGCTGCTGCTGTCTGGCGGGGACGCGGCCCCGGAAGTGCTGGGCCTTGCCACCGACAGCCGCGCCGTGGTGCCAGGAGACGTGTTCTTCGCCACACGTGGCACGAGCGACGATGGGCACCGTTTCGTGGGCGACGCCACCAGTCGGGGCGCCGCCGCCGTCATCGGGGAGCAGCCGGTCGAGAGCACCGTGCCGCACCTGGTGGTCCGCGATGGGGCGGCCGCCGCGCGGGTCATTGCGGCTCTGTGGCACGACTACCCAGCCGACCGCCTGGAACTGATCGGCATTACCGGGACCAACGGCAAGACGACCACGACGGCGCTGGTCCGCCACCTCCTGAATGAGGACGGCCGCGCCGGGAGTGTGGGAACGCTCGGGGCCTTCGACGGCGGCGGAAACCCCGTCCCATCCACCGCCGGGGTCCTGACCACTCCCGGCCCGGTCGACCTTCAGGCAACGCTGGCCTCCCTGGTGGCGGCTGGGGTGTCCACGGTCGTCATGGAGGTGTCATCCCACAGCCTCGATCAGGGCAGATTGTCCGGCCTGTCGTTCGGTGCGGGAGTATTCACCAATCTCAGTCGCGACCACTTGGACTATCACGACTCCATGGAGGACTACCGCACCGCCAAGTTGCGCCTGGTGGACCAGCTCGCGGCAGATGGGGTGGCCGTGGTCAACGATGACGATCCGGCCTGGTGCGACATACCCGCAACGCGGGTGGTCCGATTCGGCACAGCGGCGGGAGTGGACGTTCGCATCGGGCAGCCGAGGGTGGGCGCCTCGGGAAGCAGTTTCGAGGTCACCGGACGCTACGGGTCCCGCGACGTCACCATTCCCTTGGTGGGGACATTCAATGTCGAGAACGCGGCAGCCGCGGCGGCGGTGGCACTGGCCCTGGGTCGGGATCTGGCGGCGGTGGTCGAGCGACTGGCGGACGCGCCGCAGGTGCCGGGACGGATGGAGCGGATCGCGACCGTTCCGTGTCCCGTCATTCGGGATTACGCCCACACCCCCGACGCGCTCGAGCGGGTGCTGCGCTCGTTGCGACCCCTTACCCAAGGGAGGATCATCGCCGTGTTTGGGTGCGGGGGTGATCGGGATGCCGGGAAACGGCCCATCATGGGTCGTATCGCCGAGGAGTACGCCGACGTGCCGGTCCTGACGTCGGACAATCCACGGACCGAGGATCCAGAGGCCATTCTCGACGATGTGGAGCGCGGCATGCATGGCAAGCCGACCATCCGCAACGCCGATCGACGGCAGGCCATCGCGGAGGCCCTGGCGTCGGCGCAGCCGGAGGATACCGTGCTCCTGGCCGGCAAGGGCCATGAGACCTATCAAATCATCGGCTCGGAGCGACTGCCCTTCGACGAAGCGGCCATTGTCAGGGAGCTGACCGGATCGTGACCGTGTGGACGGAGGCCCTGGTTCGCGACGTCCTCGGCCTCCCGGCCATCGATGGCCCGGGGCTGACGTTCAGTGGCATCGCCACCGACACCCGTGCACTCGACGCGGGGGCCTTGTTCGTGGCGCTCACGGGCGACCGTTTCGACGGCCATGACTATCTGGAGCAGGCCCTGCAATCAGGAGCCGTGGGCGCCGTCGTCCGTACGGGGACGGCGCCAGTTTCCGGGTTGGTGCTGCTGGAGGTTCCGGACCCTCTCGTCGCGTTGGGAGATCTGGCGCGCCGGCGCCGTGACGGGATCACCGGACCGGTGGTCGCCATCACCGGGAGCAACGGCAAGACCTCCACCAAGGAAATGGTGGCGGCGGTGCTGGCCACCGGCTTCGAGACGCATGCCACGAGCGCCAATCTCAACAATCTCATAGGCGTTCCGCTGACCATCCTGGCGGCCCCGGAAGGGACCCAAGCCCTGGTGCTGGAGGCAGGAGCCAGCGAGCCGGGAGAGATTGCCCGGGCTCGTCAGATCATTGCCCCGACCATCGGGATCATCACCAACGTCGGGGCGGCCCACCTCGAGGGGTTCGGGTCGCTCGAGGGTGTCATGGCCGAAAAGCTCGATCTGATTCGAGGCGTCGAGTTCGCGGTGGTGGGGACGCAGCCACCTGAGCTGGCGGCGCGGGCGCGCGCGGTCGCGGGTCGGGTCATCACTGCGGGGCTGGCCGAGGCCGACGTCGTTCCCGAATCGCCTGTGGCCTACGACGACCAGGGCCGGGCCACGCTACGGCTCGGTCATCTCAGCTTCACCATGCCGGTTCCCGGAGCTCACATCGCCGCCAACGCCACCTTGGCCTGGGCGCTGGTTGATGAACTCAGCCTGGAACCCATCAAGGCGGCAGCCGCTCTCGAGGATGTCCGTCTCCCGGGTGGCCGCAGCGAGGTGCGCCAGGAGGGCGGGTTTACCATTCTCGACGACTGTTACAACGCCAACCCCGAGTCGTTTCGGGCCACGATCGCCACCATCAGCCGCATGCGACATCCTGGTCGGATCGTCTGGGTGGTCGGAACGATGCGCGAGCTGGGCGGACAGGCGCCCGCATACCATGCTGAAGTGGCCAAGGCACTGGTGGATTCAGGCCCGGACCTCGTGGCGGGCCTGGGCGAGTTCACGGCGCCTCTCGAGGACCTGCGGTCGCGCCTGGGGCATCGACTGGTGACGGCGCCGAGCGTGCCGGAGCTGGCGCAGGCGCTGGGGCCACGACTGCACCCAGGGGACCTGGTCGTCCTCAAGGCGTCCCGCGGGGTTGCCCTCGAAGGTATACTTCCGTATCTGCTGGATCCCGCGTCCTCCCAGAACGGCTGAGGCCCATGTTCCATCATTGGCTCGCACCACTCAGCTCGACGCACATTCTGTTCAACCTGTTCAACTACATCAGCTTTCGGGCGGGTGGAGCGATGGTGACCGCCTGGCTCATTGCTTTTCTCGTGGGCCCTCCCATCATCCGGCGCCTGCGCGATCGCAAGGTAGGGCAGGTGATCCGAGCCGACGGTCCCGTGACGCATCAGGAGAAGCGTGGCACGCCGACCATGGGTGGCCTGATCATCATCCTGGCGACCGTGGTGCCGACGGTCCTGTGGGCGCAACTGTCGAACCGCTTCGTCCTGGTGGCGCTGTTGGCGACGGTGTGGATGGGGGCCATCGGCTTTCTGGATGATTACCTCAAGATCGTACAGGGGAAGTCGCGCGGTCTGGTGGCCAAGTGGAAGTTGCTGGGGCAGTCCACGTTCGGCGTGATCCTGGCGATCATTCTCCTGGCCGACCCGGTCGTGGCGTCGGACATCATCCCTGCCAGCGCCACGACCGTCCCGCTGTTCAAGTACGTGGTCGTCATCTTCACGCCGGCGTTGTTCATCCTGTTCGTGACGGTGGTCATCACGGGTACCACCAATGCCGTGAATCTGACCGACGGGCTGGATGGGCTGGCGGCCGGACTCACCGCCATCGCCGCCGCCGCGTTCGGGGTGTTCGCGTATTTCCTTGGCCGTGTGGACGCGACCGGATACCTCAACCTCTTCTACCTGGCCGGGGCCGGTGAGTTGACCATCTTCTGTGCCGCCCTCATGGGGGCAACCCTCGGGTTCCTATGGTTCAACGCCCACCCCGCCGCCGTGTTCATGGGAGACACCGGGAGCCTCGCCATCGGCGGTGCATTGGGCACGGTGGCCATCCTTCTCAAGGCCGAGTTCCTGTTGCTGCTCATCGGTGGCGTGTTCGCCGCCGAGGCCGTTTCCGTGCTGCTTCAGACGGGCGTATACAAGTGGTTCAAACGGACCCGGGGGCGGGAATACGCCGACGCCCACCGTGTCTTTCGCATGGCTCCATTGCATCACCACTTCGAGAAACTGGGCTGGCGCGAGACGACCGTGGTCACCCGGTTCTACATCGTGGGCATCTTCTGTGCGCTGGTGGCGTTCGCTACCCTGAAGGTGCGTTGATGTTCGAAGAATGGGCGGGGCGCGACCAGGAGGTTGCCGTGGTCGGCCTCGGCAGGAGCGGGGTGTCGGTGAGCCGGCTGCTGCGTCGGGAAGGGGTCTTGGTCTACGCGTCCGATGCTGGGCAGCCGGCCGATGGGACGGCTGCCGCCGATCTCGAATCGCTGGGCGTCTCCGTCGAGATCGGCGCCCACGACCTTGAGCGCATCGCCAAGGCGGCGGCGCTGATCGTCTCTCCCGGTGTGCCCCCGGCATCCGGCCCGTTGATGGCCGCCAAGAACGCGGGAACGCCGGTGTTCGCCGAAATTGACGTGGCGATTCGGGCCCTCCCCGAGGAGACGCGTTTGATCGGCATTACCGGGACCAACGGCAAGACCACGACGACCGCGCTCACCGCGCACCTGCTCCGGGGCGCCGGACTCGATGCGGTGGCGGCCGGCAACATCGGGGAGCCACTCAGCCAGGTCGCCATGCGGGACGAGGTCCCTGGGTGGATCGCCGTCGAGTTGTCCTCATTTCAATTGCACGACGCGCCCAATCTTCGCCTTGTGGTTGGGATGCTCCTCAACCTGGCCCCGGATCACCTCGATCGGTACGACTCGCTCGAGGAATACTACGCTGACAAGGCCCGCTTGTTCCGCAACGCCGTTCCCGATTCGGTGTGGGTTACCAATCGAGACGACCCCGAGGTCCAACGACTCGCCACCGATGTTCCGGGGACCCATCTGGGGTTCAGCCTCGAGGAGCGGGCCACCGGCTGGTACGACGAAGCCACCGGCCAGCTCATGGTGGGGGACGTACCGGTCATCGATCGAGAGGCCTTCCAGTTGCTCGGGAGCCACAATGTCGCCAATGCGCTGGCTGCCACGCTCGGCACGCACGCAGTCGGAGTGCCCCTCGAGGTGATTGGGGAGCATCTCGGCGAGTTCGCGCCTCTGCCTCATCGACTGGAACCCGTGCGGGTCGTCGACGAGGTTCTCTGGATCAACGATTCCAAGGCGACCAACGTGATGTCCACGGCCATGGCCACGGCTTCCATCGATGGGAGCTTCGTGCTGCTCCTCGGCGGCCGTCACAAGGGCACCCCTTACTCCCGGTTGGTCCCGACGCTGGAACGGTGCCGTGCCGTGGTTGCGTATGGCGAGTCGAGCGAGGAAATCGAACGCGACCTCGGCGCAGCCGCCAAGGTGCACACGGTCGGGACGTCATTCGAGGACGTGATCGCGCGGGCACGTGAGGTGGCACAACCCGGGGACGCGGTCCTCCTGTCCCCGGCCTGTTCCAGCTTCGACATGTTCGATAACTACGAACAGCGGGGGCGTGCGTTCCGTGAGGCGGTGGAGCGCCTGTGACCAAGCCACGCCGCAAGGCGGCTGCCCAGGACCCCCGCTGGGAAACCAGATTGCTGTTGACCGT